>JAFABD010000025.1 GCA_023426225.1 Pseudomonadota bacterium
GCACGACGCGGATCGAGCACCGCGCGTTCGAGCGCATGGAGCCCGGCGCGCGCGCGCAGATAGGCACCGCGATGGCGCGCGTCGGCATCGAGCCAGCGCGCGAGCGCGGCCTGGTCGTCGGGCGTCAGCGTGCCGTGCGCGCGACGGACCGCCCAGCGCATCGCCTGTTCGTCGATGGGGTTCGCGGCAGTCGCCTCAGTCATCGCCCCTCTCCTCTCCCAAGGAGGCGCGGGCATCCTGATCCGTCAATGCGGCCAGTATCTTGCGGAGCCCGCGCACCAGGTTGTTCTCGACCACATGCTCGCTGACGCCCAGCGCGGCGGCGGTCTCGCGCTGCGACAGGCCATGGATGCGGCGCAGCTCGATCACGCGGCTGCAGATCGACGACAGCCCGCCGAGCAGCCGCTGGACGCGTTCGAGCTCCTGGCTCGATTCGACCATGCGGTCGGGCGAGGGGCGGTCATCGACCACCTCGAGCCAGTCGATCTCGGTCAGGAAGCGGATATTGTCGGCCTTTTCGCGGCGCAGGCCGTTGAGCACGACCGACTGGACCGTCTTGAAGAAATAGGAGCGGCCATTGGCGATGTGCGCGACCGAGCGGAGCTGGGCGATGCGGCAATAGGCCTCCTGGATCGTGTCGTCGATGTTGACCGCATTGCCCCAGCGCCGCGCGAGCCATCGGCGCACGAACGCCTCGTGCGGCAGGATCTCGGCCTCGACCCAGCGGGCGAGGCGGTCGTCGAAACCGGCATCGCGGTCGCCGGGCGACGGATCGGCAGGCTCTTCCGGGGGCATATCAAGCGGCTCTCGCATCACGCGCAAACACCCCTGCATGATAGACGACGGACGTGGCAAGGCGGGGAAAGGGTTGCCCCCGCCCCGCCCGACCCCGCCCATCAGGCGCGATCCGTCACAGCTTGACCTTCACGTTCGCGTGAACGTAGCGGCCGATATTGTCGTAATAGACCGAGCCTTCGTAAACGCCCGGCCGCGCGGGCGGATAGACGTTGAACAGGTTGTTCACGCCCAGCCCGAAGCTCATGCCCCGCCCCAGATCGTAGCGGATGCTGAGATCGTTGTAGACGCGCGCCGGGATGCTGTTGTTGTCGTAGGATTCCCTGGACTGGGCATTGACGTCATAGGTCGTCGCGCTGACGAAGCGCGTGTCGAGCCCGATGCTGACGCGGCCGAGATCATAGCCGGTGAACAGCGTGCCGCGGAAGCGCGGGTCCGAATAGCCGCCGTCATATTTGACGTCGCCGGTCGCCATGCCCGGCGTCGTTTCGACCACCTGGCGCAGCAGATAGGTGCCCTTGAAGTCGACATGGAGCGTGCCCGGCCCGACGCGGCGGTGATAGCGCGCGCCGAAGTCGATCCCGCGCGCCTTCATCCGCGAGGCGTTGATGTTGAACGAGCGCACCGCGGTGGCGTGGCCCGCCGCGTCGCGATCGACCTGGCGGCAGAACACGTTGTTGATCGTCGGCAGGTCGACGCACAGGTTCATGATGTTGAGGTAGCTGAACTGGGTGATGACATCGCGGATGTCGATGTCCCAGTAATCGGCGGTGAGATCGAAGCCGGGCAGGAACGCCGGCTGAAGCACAACGCCCAGCGTCAGGCTGTCCGAAGTCTCGGGCTTGAGATCGGGGTTGCCGCCGGTGGTGCGCGCCGTGCCCACCGAATAGCGCGCAAGCGGCGTCGCGATGCCGAGCGCGCGGCAATTGGCCGCCCGCGTCGGGTTCTGGTCGTAAAGGCCCGCCGAGCAGGGATCGTCGAAGAAACCGGCATAGGAGATGCTCTGCGGCGAATAGAGCTCACCGAAATTGGGGGTTCGCACGCTGCGCGACCGCACGCCGCGCAGCGTGAGCCCGCGCACCGGCGCCCAGGTGCCGCCCAGCTTCCAGGTGTGCGTGCCGCCGACGGTGCTGTAGTCCGAATAGCGATACGCGCCCTCGACCTCGAGCCGTTCGGCAAAGCGCACGCCGCGGAGCAGCGGGGCGACCAGCTCGCCATAGAGCTCGGAGACGCGGATCGACTTGTCGAGCTCCGGATGCGCGGGCGCGTCCGAGCCGCCATAGGTCAGCTCGCCGTTGAGCGCGAGCGGATCGTCGGTGGTGCGCAGCGCGTCGCGGCGATGTTCGGCGCCGACCGCGAACGACAGGTCGCCATAGGGCAGCGACACGAGCCGGCCGTTGAGGCTGGCACCGTAGATCGTCTGGGTGTTGATCCGCTTTTCCTGGCGGTCGTGCAGCATGTACGCGATCTGCGCCTGGCTGGCGGGCGCGGTGCTGAAGATGTCGAACGGCACGCAGCCCGCGGCGCGCGCGGCCGCATCGCGGCAGACGGGCTGGCCGCTGACCGGATCGGCGACGACATCGCGCGCGGCGAGCCAGTGCGGCATATAGGGCAGGTTCGCGCCGACCACGTCGTCGCGCGTGCGGCCATATTGGAAATAGGCCTCCCACTTCACGCGATCGGCGCTGCCGCCGCTGAGGTTGGTGAAGAAGGTGAAGCTTTCGCGATCGTGGCGGTCCTGCTCGATCGGGAAATTGGCATAGGCCCGGTCGATCGACAGCGCGGTGAGGCCGTTGTCGACCATGATCTTGCGCACCGCGGCGGGCAGATAGGGATTGTCGAGATAGGCGGTCGACCCGCCCGCGCCGCTGAACCAGAAACGGCGGCTGTCGTCGCGCCAGTAATTGCCGTTGCCGTCGAACTGGGTACGGCCATAGTCGAGCCGCGCGCCGAAATTGACGTCGCTGGTGACGGCATAGTCGAAGCGGCTGATGAAGGCATAGCTTTCGAGCGGGCCGCGAAGCTGGTCGTTGTCGTAGAGGTTGCGCCCCTCGCCGCCGTCGCCGTCGGCGAACTCGCCCGTGGTCGAGGGCCGGTCGGCCGGGCGCGCGACGTGCGGCACGCCGCCGTCGACCACCCAGGACTGGCCGTTCAGGTAGAAGGTCGGCGTATACATGTAATAGACTTGGCGATTGTCATACGCCGTGAAGCGGTCGGGGATGCCGTCCTGCGCGCTGGTATTCTTGGGATTGCCGAGGAAGGTGATGAGGTGGCGCGCAAAGGGCCGGTCCATCGCGTTGATCGCCGACACCTTCGAATAGGTGCCGCCGATCGCGATATGGCCGCGATCCTCGGCAAAGGCGCCGCCCGCCGAGACCGACAGCGTGTACTGGTCGCCGTCGCCATATTGCGACACGCCCGCATCGGCCGAGATGTTGAGCCCGGTGAGGTCGCGCTTGGTGATGATGTTGACCGCGCCGGTGACGGCGTCGGCGCCATAGATCGCCGCGGCGCCGCCGGTGATGACCTCGATCCGGTCGATCATCGCGGCGGGGATCATGTTGATGTCGACCGCCGACGAGCGCGCCGAGCCCGAGACGCGGCGCATCCCGTCGATCAGCGTCAGGCTGCGGTTGGTGCCGAGGTTGCGCAGCGACACCGCCGCGATGCCGCCGTCCCACGACTGGCCATAGGCGGTGGCGAGCCCGAGCCCCGGCCCGATCGCGGGTTCGCGCATCAGCGCGTCATAGGCGCTGTTGCGGCCGAGGCTGCTCGCCTGATCCATGCTGACGACGCTGACCGGCATCGCCGAGCTGAGTTCGGGACGCGCGATGCGCGAGCCGGTGACGACGATCGTTTCGCCCGACGCGGTTTCGTCGCCACGGACGAGGACGACGACCTTGCCGTCGTTCGACTTGACGCTGAGCCCCGTGCCCGCGAGCAACTGATCGAGCGCGGCGCGGGTGTCGAGCGTGCCGCGCACGCCGTTGGTCCGCACGCCGTCGGCATCGCGGCCCGACACGAGGATCTGGAGATCGGCCTGCTGGGCGAACTGGCGGATGCCCGCCGCCGCGGGCTGCGCCGCCACGTCGAAGCGGTGCGTCTGCGCCTGCGCGGCGGCCGGTGCGCAGACGGCGCAGACCGGAACAATCAGAGCGGTGGCGGATTGGAGAGCTCGGAAGCGCATTGCTGGTCCCTGTGCAATAAACTGGCGACCCCAAGACAATGCTCGCGCGCACTTCCGTCACCGGATCAAATATTAAATATTTGCAGCTTTTTTATTACAATTCTGTTTCATCGTCCTCGCGCAAAGAAACGTGCGGCTTTACAGCGGGATGCCGAACGCTGTCGCGCGATCAACAGCATCGCACCGGCGACGATGCACGATCGGCGACGCACGGGCGCGCCGCGCTTCCCACCGGCGCCGACCATGCTAAAGCGCAGCGATGGATCGTCGTACGCTGATGCGCCGGACCGCCGCGGCGGTGCTGGCGGGCGCCTTGCCCGTTTCGCCGCTGTTCGCGCAGGACGAGGTCGACATCTCGCCAAGGGCCGTCGCCGACGATCCGGTGGCGCCGCGCAGCGGGGCGGCGCCAGGGGTGAGCGACGTCACCGTCGTCACCTTTTTCGATTACAACTGCCCCTATTGCCGACGGATGGACCCCGCGCTGGCGGCACTGACCGCGGCCGACCCCAAGGTGCGCATCGTCTATCGCGACTGGCCGATCCTGAGC
>JAFABD010000092.1 GCA_023426225.1 Pseudomonadota bacterium
GCGCGTACCGGCGCGGGCAGCGTCGCATGCGCCAGCCTGGCGCTCGCCGCCTCGATCCGCGCCGCCGCGGCCTCGATCAGCGCCTCGCCGTCGCGGCCGCCCTCGGGCCATACCGGCGCGACGAAGAACAGCGTGTCGGCCAGCCGGTCGAACACCAGCAGCACCGTCGGGCGCACGAACATCATGTCGGGCACGCCGACCGGGTTCTCGGCCGGACGCGGCAGCGTCTCGACCAGCCCGATCGTCTCATAGCTGAAATAGCCGACCAGGCACGCCAGCGCGCGCGGCAGGCTTTCGGGCACCTCGGCGCGGCAATCGGCGACGAGCGCGCGCAGCGCCTCCAGCGCCGGCGCCTCGCACGCGACGAACGCGTCGCGGTCGTTCAGCCAGCGGCGGTTGACCGCGGCCTCGGCGCCCGTCGCGCGGAACACCAGGTCGGGTGCCAGCCCGATCAGGCTGTATCGCCCGCGCACCGATCCGCCCTCGACCGATTCGAGCAGGAAGTCGCCGCGTCCCGGCTCGATCAGCTTCAGCGCGGCGGCGACCGGCGTTTCGGTGTCCGCCACCCGCCGGTGCCACAGCAAGGCCGGGCGGCCGGCGGCGAGCGCCGCGCGCGCCGCCTCGATCCCCTCGACCATGCTCAGTTGCCCGCACCCGTGCGCGACAGCTCGGTCCGGAGCGCCGCGATCGCCTTTTCGTTGCGCTTCACCTTCACGACGTTGCGCATCGACGCGACGAACTGGCGGGCATATTCGCCGCCCACCTGCGGGCCGATCATGCTGCGCGTGCGGCTGATCGTCGCCTGGTCGCCCTGGGCGCTGTGCTGCTCGATCGCGTCGAGGAACACGACATAATAGCCCTCGCGGTTCTCGCCCTCGACCAGCTTCGCCTTCTTCGGTGCCATCGTGAACGCCAACTGGATCGAACGCGCCATCTGGCGGCCCATGATGTCGGCGCGCTTGAAGTCGAACGGCTTGGGCGGCGGCGCCTTGGTGACGCCCGCCTGCGTCAGCGCCTGCTGCATCGGCACGCCCTTCTGGAGCGCCGCGACCACCTGCGACGCGACCGCGCGCGCCTTCTGGAGTTGCTTTTCGATCGCATAGTCGCGCAGCACCTGGTCGTGGATCTGCGCCAGCGGACGCGGTGCGGCGGGCACGATCTGGTCGACCGTCACCACGGCAAAGCTGCCGTCCTGGCCGGTCGCCACCACCTGCGGCTCGTCGCCCTGCTGCTCGAAGGCAAAGGCCGAACGCAGCACCGGCGCCAGCGCGGCGTCGGGCTTCGACGCGGGATCGTCGGGGTTGATGCCCGCGGCGGTCAGCGCCGGGGTCTTCACCGCGGTCAGCTTGGCGTCGCGCAGCGCCTCGTCAAAGGTCTTGCCGTCGCCGATCGCATCCTCGATCGACTGGCGCGCATCGGCCAGCTTCTGCGCCAGCTTGCGCTTGGCGATCGCGTCGGCCAGCTCGCCGCGCACCTGGTCGAGCGTCTTGGCCGGCACCTTCTCGATCTTCTCGACCTTCAGCACCGCCCAGCCGAGCGCGGAGCGAACCGGGCCGATCACGCCGCCCTGCGCCGCGCCGAACGCCGTCTTGGCGATGTCGGCGCTCGTCTGGCGGGCCAGCGCGTCCTGCGTCACCCCGTCGAAATTGGTCGGCTGGAGCCCCGCCGCCTTGGCGACGTCGGCGATCGCCTTGCCGCCCTTCACCTCGCCCGCGACGCGGTTCGCAGTCGCCTGGTCGAGCAGGACGATCTGGCGCAGCGTGCGCTTCTCGGTCGCGGCATAGCGGTTGCCCGCCTTGGCATAGGCGTCGGCGATCTCGGCGTCGGTCGCGGCGGCCGCGGCCTTGAACGCATCGGGATTGACCATCGCATAGCGGACGACGCGGCGCTGCGGCACCAGGTAACGGTTGCGCTGCGTCGCGTACCAGGCGGCGAGCGCCTTGTCGTCGGGCTTGGGGCCGGGGTCCATCGCCAGCGTCGGGATCAGCCCGACCATGCCCGTGCGCCGTTCGAGCTGGAGCGAGGCATAGGGGAGCAGCACGCCGTCGGGCAGGTCGCCCGACATCGTCACGCGGTTGACCAGCCAGTTCTGGTAACGCTCCTTGGTCGCGTCGGCATAGAGCTGGCTCATCGTGATCCGCTGTTCCGAAAGGAAACGCTGGAACGCCGTCTTGTCGAACTTGCCGTCGAACCCGGTAAAGGCCGGCGCGCTCGCGATGTCGCCGTCGATCAGCTTCTTGCTCACCGACATGCCCGATTCGCGCGCGAATTCGCCGACCACCGCATTGTCGATGATCTGGTTGACCGCCATTTCATAGCCGCCCTGCGCCAGGAACTGTTCCATGGTCACGTTCTGGCCCGATCGCTGGGCTTCGCGCAGGAAACGCTGGACGCGGTCGCGCACCTCCAGGTCGGTGATGCGCGTGTTGCCCACCGTGGCGATCACGTTGCCGCCGGGGCCGCTGTTGCCGCGCACGCCGGTGATATCGCTGGCCGCGAACGCGATCGCGATCAGCGCCAGAAAGGCGAACACCAGGGCCAGTCCCCAGCGTGACTTGGTGAAGCTCCGGAAAAAATTCAGCATGAAGCGCCGTTCGTTCGAGGAAATTGCCCCGTGCTTTAGGGCCGGGACGCGCCCCCTTCAAGCCGATGCGCGGCCGCAATGCTTGTGCGCCGCGTCAGGCTTGCTATCGCCGGCCGCACAATCGGGAGGAACGCATGCGTCGTAAATGGGTGGTCGGTAACTGGAAAATGCACGGGCTCAAGGCCCAGCTCGGCGAGGTTTCGGCGATCGCCGGCGCCGCGGCGGCGCATCCCGGCGTCGATGTCGCGCTGTGCGTGCCCTTCACGCTGATCGAGGCGGCGGCGACGGCCGCGGGGGCGATGCCGGTGGGGGCGCAGGACGTCCACGCCGCGGCCAGCGGCGCGCATACCGGCTGCATCGCCGCGCCGATGCTCGTCGAGGCGGGGGCGCGGCTGACGATCGTCGGCCATTCCGAACGCCGCGCCGACCAGGGCGAAACCGATGCGATGGTGAAGGCCAAGGCCCAGGCCGCGCACGCCGCCGGGCTCGCGGTGATCCTCTGCATCGGCGAAACGCTCGAACAGCGCGACGCCGGACGTGCCGAGGCGATCGTCACCGCCCAGGTCGCGGCGGGGCTGCCCGACGACGCCGACGGCGCTTGGCTCGCGCTCGCCTATGAACCCGTCTGGGCGATCGGCACCGGCCGCACGCCCACCGCGGCCGACGTCGCGGCGATGCACGGCGCGATCCGGGCACAGTTGCGCGCGCTGGTCGGCGATCGCGCCGATGCGATCCGCATCCTCTATGGCGGGTCGGTCAACGGCGCCAACGCGGCCGAACTGCTCGCCTGCGCCGATGTCGACGGCGGGCTCGTCGGCGGCGCCAGCCTCACTGCGGAAAAATTCGTGCCGATCATCGCGGCTGCGGCGGCGATCGCCGGCTGACCGGTGCCCCGCCGGACGCGTTTGCGCGGCCGGCGGGGGCAGGGGCGCGGCTCAGCGCGCGTAACGGTCCTTCAGCACCTTCCAGGCGGCGCGCAGGCTCACCGCCTCGCCGCCCTTGGGACGGCCCGGCTTGGCCGATCCGTTCCAGCAATAGATGTCGAAATGCGCCCATTGCGCCTTTTCGGGAACGAAGGTCTTGAGGAACAGCGCCGCGGTCAGCGCGCCGCCGAACGGCCCCTCGGCCGCATTGACCATGTCGGCCACGTCCGACTTGAGCATGTCGCGATACGGCTCCCACAGCGGCAGCCGCCACAACGGGTCGCCCTCGGTCTCGGCGGCGCCGATCAGCTCGGCGGCCAGCGTGTCGTCGTTGGCGAACATCGCCTGCAACTCGGGGCCCAGCGCCACGCGCGCCGCGCCGGTCAGCGTCGCGAAATCGAACACCAGCTCGGGTTCCTTCTCGCCCGCGCGCGTCAGCGCGTCGCCCAGCACCAGCCGGCCCTCGGCGTCGGTGTTGCTGTTCTCGACGGTCACGCCCTTGCGCGAACGCATCACGTCGCCGGGACGCGTCGCCTCGCCCGAAATCGCGTTCTCGACGGCGGGGACCAGCATGTGCAGCCGCACCGGCAGCCGCGCCTGCATCACCAGTTCGGCCAGCGCCAGCGCGTGCGCCGCGCCGCCCATGTCCTTCTTCATCAGCCGCATGCCGCTCGCGGGCTTGATGTCCAGCCCGCCGCTGTCGAAGCATACGCCCTTGCCGACGATCGCGACGCGCGGATGGTCGGGGTTGCCCCATTCGATCTCGATCAGCCGCGGCTCGCGCCCCTGGCCCGCGGCCTTGCCGACGGCCCAGATCATGCCATAGCCGTCCTCGATCTCGCGGCCCTTGGTGACGGTCACGCTCGCGCCATGGGTCTTGCCCAGTTCGACGGCGATGGCCTCGATCTCGGCCGGTCCCATGTCGTTGGCGCCGGTGTTGATGCGGTCGCGCACCTTGGCGGTCGCGGCGGCAAGGCGCACCGCCTCTTCCATCCGCGCCGGATCGCCGGTCAGCAGCACGCGCGGCCCCTGCGCGCGCGGATCGTTGCGGCGATAACGGTCGAACCGGTACTGCGCGACCAGCCAGCCGAAGATCGCCTTGCCGGGCTCGATCCCGGCAACACGGTACGTCCCCTCGGGCAAGGTCTCGGCCAGCCGGGCGAGGCACCAGGGCGAAAGCCGGTCGACATCGGCCACCACGCTCACCACCGACCAGTCGTCGGGCTGGTCGCCGGGCAGGATCGCCGAGGCATAGCCGGTGGGGGCCAGCTTCTGCGCCTGCGCGGCGGCGCGGTGGCGCGGCGGCTGGGCGGTCAGCCAGGCGTCAAAGCCCTTGGCATCGACAAGGTGAATGGTCCGCGCGGACTGGCCGCGGTCGGGCTGAACGAGCGTGCTGGGATCAAACATGCCGCTGATCTAGGTCGTCGGGCCGCCCCCGCCTAGATCAATTTCGGTCGCGGCTGTCCCGCACGGCGCCGACGATCGCATCGAAAAACGCGTCGTTTCGCGGTGTTGCGGCGCTCGGCGGGCGGTCGAAACTTTTCGGCGCCGACGCGCCGGCGCGCACCGGCTGCCTCACCGCGTTGCCCCAGACGTGCGGCAAACGTGCAGCAAATGCGCGGCAAATTTGCCGCGATCGCGGGAACCGTCGCGGTGCGCGGCTGGTTGGCGCGGCACCGGCAGCATGAAGGACGAAGGCGAGGTGGCGGCGCCACCCCTTCGACTCGTCCGCATGTCTGGCCGCCCCCTTGTCGGCGCGTGTTGCACGCGCCCGCCAGTGCGGAGAGTGCCTATGTCCCGAGTCGTCCGAACGCGTCCTTCCGATCCCGCCGCCGCCGCCGATCTTCGCTTCACCCGACGCCGCTGGGGCAGTTGGGCGGCGATCGCCGTCGGGATCGTGATCGCGCTGATCGGGCTGGTGCTTGTCGGCGGGGGCGGGTGGCTCGCGCTGCTCGGCGGCTCGCCTTACTATCTGCTCACCGGGATCGCGATGCTCGCCTCGGGCGTGCTGCTCGTGCGCGGGCGCAGCCTCGGCGGCTGGCTCTATGTCGCGGTGGTGCTCGCGACGATCGCCTGGGCGTGGTGGGAAGTCGGCGCCAATGCCTGGGCACAGGTGCCGCGCGTCGTCGCGCCGGTGGTGCTGCTCGTGTTCGTGATCCTCGCGATGGCGACGCTGACGCGCCGGCGCGGACGGTGGCGCAATGCGGGCATCGGCGTGCTCGCTGCCGTCGTGCTGCTCGGCGCCGATCTCGGCCTTGCCGCCGCCCGTGCGCCGGTCGCGCCGCCGCTCCCGCTCCCCGCGGCGGGCAGCGCGGGGATGGCCGATCCGTCGGGGCTCCAGACCGGTGCCGACTGGCCCGTCTATGGCGGCACCGGCAGCGCGCGGCGCTATTCGCCGCTCACCCAGATCAATGCCGACAATGTCGGCCGGCTCGAACGCGCCTGGGTGTTCCACACCGGCGACCTGCCGTCGTCGTCGCGCATCCGCGGCACCTATGGCGCCGAAACGACGCCGCTCAAGGTCGGCGATGCGCTCTATCTCTGCACGCCCAAGAACATCCTGATCGCCCTCGACGCGGGCAGCGGCCGCGAACGCTGGCGCTACGATCCCAAGGTGCCCGACACCGCGATCCCCTATACCGCGGCCTGTCGCGGCGTCGTCTATTACCAGGTGCCGGGGCAGGCGCCCGATGCGCCGTGCGCGACGCGCGTGATCGAGGGGACGCTCGATGCGCGGCTGATCGCGGTCGATGCGCGCAACGGTCGCCCCTGTGCCGGTTTCGGCAACAATGGTCAGGTCGATGCCAAGCTCGGCATGGGCAATGTCCCGGCCGGCTTCGTGTCGATCAACTCGCCGCCGACGCTCGTGCGCGGCGTGCTCGTCGTCGGGCACCAGGTGCTCGACGGCCAGGATCGCTGGGCGCCTTCGGGCGTGATCCAGGGGTTCGACGTCGTCACCGGCCGGCTGCGCTGGGCCTGGGACATGATGCACCCGCAATGGAACGGCTATCCGCCTGCCGGGCAGATCTGGGCGCGCGGCACGCCCAACATGTGGACGACCGCGTCGGGCGACGAGGCGCTCGGGCTCGTCTATCTGCCGATGGGCAACGCCGCCGCCGACTATTATTCCAGCCTGCGGCGGCCGGAGGAGAATTTCTACGCGACCTCGCTCGTCGCGCTCGACGTCACCACGGGCAAGCCGCGCTGGCGGTTCCAGGCGGTGCGCAACGACGTGTGGGACTATGATTTCGGCGCGCAGGCGACGCTGATCGACTATCGCGGCACGCCCGCGCTGCTGCTCCCTTCGAAACAGGGCGATCTCTACATCCTCGATCGCCGCACCGGCCGCCCGCTCACGCCCGTCGGGCTGATCCGCGCGCCCGGCGGCGGGGTCGAGCCGACGCAACGCGCGCCGGTCCAGCCGGTGTCGCTCTGGCACAGCCTGCGCAAGCCCGACCTGACCGAGCGCGACATGTGGGGGATGTCGCCGATCGACCAGATGGTGTGCCGCATCCAGTTCCGTCGCGCCGGCTATCAGGGATTCTTCACCCCGCCGGAGGCCGCCCGTCGCACGATAGAATATCCGGGCTATAACGGCGGCACCGACTGGGGCGGCGTCGCGGTCGATCCGCAGCGCGGCGTGATCGTCGCCAACTATAACGACATGCCCAACTATGTCCGGCTCGTCCCGCGGGCCGAGGCCGACCGCCGCGGCTGGGCGCCGCGCGATCAGGCGCGCGGCCAGATCGGCGGCGCCGAAGGGGCGGGCGATCCCCAGGCGAACACCCCCTATGCGGTCGACGTCAATGCCGGCTGGCGGCTGCCCTTCACCGGCATGCTGTGCAAGCAGCCGCCCTATGGCGGCATCCGCGCGATCGACCTCGCCACCGGCCGCACGCTCTGGGATCGCCCCTTCGGCGAGGCGCGCACCAACGGCCCGTTCGGCATCCCGTCGATGCTCCCCGTGACGATCGGCACGCCCAACAACGGCGGCGCGGTCGTCACCGCGAGCGGCATCGTCTTCATCGCCGCCGCGACCGACAACCTGATCCGCGCGATCGACCTGCGCACCGGCCGCACGCTCTGGAAGGACGTGCTCCCCGCCGGCGGCCAGGCGACGCCGATGACCTATTCGATCGGCGGCAAGCAGTATCTGGTCATCATGGCGGGCGGCCACCACTTCATGGAGACGCCCGTGGGCGACGCGCTCGTCGCCTATGCGCTGCCCTGATCGCCGCCGGGCGCCAGCAGCGTCGCACAATGGTCGCGCACCGCCGCCGCCACCTGGTCGAGCGGCGGTGTCGCGTCGATCCGGGCCCAGCCGCCCTCGTCCGGCGCGGGCGTGCCGATCCATCCCGACTGCGCGCGCGCCACCGCCGCATCGGCGTCGGAGGCGTCGCCGCGCCGCTGCGCCACCCGCGCCAGCCGCACGCCTTCCTCGGCCTCCAGCCACAGCCCGGTAAAGCGCACGCCCGCCTTCGCCGCTGCCGCTTCGGCCTGCCGCCGCTCCTCGTCGCGCCCCAGCACCGCGTCCCACACCACGCACCGCCCGGTGCGCAGATGCTCGACCGCCAGCGTCTCCATCGCGGCATAGGTCGCCGCATTGCGCTCGGGGGTATAGCCGTCGGCGCCCAGCCGCG
>JAFABD010000130.1 GCA_023426225.1 Pseudomonadota bacterium
GTCGGGCACACGATCGTGCGCGCCGAGGCAGAGGCGGTGCCGGCGCTGATCGCGCGTGCGACGGCGCTGGGGCTGGCGGCGATGCCCGTCGCGGCGGTGATGCGGCCAGGCGCCGATGGCGAGCGGCGGCTGGAATGCGACGTGCGCATCGGCCAGCGTCCCGATGTCGACCTGCCCGACTGTTGCGCTGCCGCCCGCGCCGCACGGCGAGGGCCGCTCGACGGGCTGGGGACGGCGGGGCGTGTCGACAGCGCGCATTGGCTTCTGGGGCTGCTCGGCATCGGGCCATTGCGCCATGCGCCCTGCCACGCCGGATGCCGGGCGACCGCCGAGCGGATCGCGGGCTTCCGCGCGGCCATGGCGGCGGTGGACGAAGCGGCCGTGCGCTGGATCGACGCGATGGGCCGCTGGCCGGTGCAGTGGTCGGTGGTGGCGGGGATCGGCGAACTGACCACCCCGGTGTTTCGCTATGCCATGCTGCTGGAAGGTGCCGCCGCGCAGCGGATCGAGGCGGGCCATCGCATCGCCGCCCCGGCGCGCGAACCCGCCGAGACGCGCCACGCCGCGGTACGCGTCGCCGCGGCGATCGCCGATGACGATCCCGGGCCGGCGCTGTTCGGCGAATGGACCGAGGGTTATGCCGACGGCTATTCCCTACGCGCCCAATGCGCCGCCATCCTGTGGCAATCGGAGGCGTTTCTGGCGCGTTCGCGGGGAAAAGCGCTCCATTATCCGTGCGGCGATGCCGTTCTGCTGCAAATGCTGGCAGATCGGAATCCCCGTTGGGAATTGACCGGGATCGATCCGGCGGCCGGTGCGGTCGCGGCGGCGCGGCAGCGATTGAAGGGGCGCAAGGCGACGCTGATGGTCGGGCGGTTGCCGCCGGACGAACCGGACGCGGACGCGGCCAAGGATCCGGCGCTTGCGCGCGTCGCCTTTGTCGGGCTGGGCGCGCTGGCTGCGGCACCGGCAGCCGAGCGCGCGGCCTGGGCGGCGGCGCTCGGGGCCGATGGCGCGACGGTGATCGGCTATACCGACGATCGTGCGCGGGCACGTCATGGCGATCTGGCGAGCCTGGCGGATGCGGCGGGACTGGCGATCGCCGAACGACTGTCGGGGCACAGCGTCGCGCGGATGACGGCGCGGGTGCCCGCATGAGCGGCATCGCGACGGGAACCGCCCCGGCGGTCGAAGCGGCAGGCGCGACGCCGCAGGCGATCGACTGGGCGCGGATGGCCGAGCCGCAGGACGACGGCTATGACATCGCCGTCACCGCCGCGCTGATGGATGCCGAGCCGATGCCGTGGCATGCCGCCGACGCGCGGTGCGACCGGATCCCGCTCGGCACGCATCCGCGCATCGCCGAGGGGCGCGTGGCCGTCGGGTTCGACGGCCCGCCGCTGATGCCGTTGCCGCGGTTCGAACCCGTGCCGGGCGTGCCGGCGACGCTGACCGAGGCGGTGGCGCGGATCGGCTGCTGGCCGGCGATGGCGGCGCAATGGCCGCGGATCGTCCACCGCGTCGAGCCCTATGACGACATGACGCGCCCCGCGCTCGGTTCGTGCAGCCATAACCAGGCGACACGGTTCGGCGTGATCGGGCTGACGACGGGATGCCCGCTGGGCGTCGCCCAGGCGATCGTCCACGAAGCGTCGCATCACAAGCTGCGCGCGCTGGGCGTCGACAACGAGGCCGCGGTGCGGATCGTCCGCAACGACCCCGAGGCGCGCTTCTTCAGCCCGGTCGTCGGGACGCTGCGCCCGATGACCGCGGTGCTCCACGCGCATTACGCGTTCCTGCACGTGCTGACGCTCGACCTGAAGATGTTCGCCGCGTTCGGCGAGCGGCGCGGGGAGCTGGCGACGCTGATCGCGCGCAACGCCCCCCGGCTGGCCGCAACCGCGCGGACGATCGCCGACGCGATGGCGACCGATGCCGCGGGCGAGGCGTTCATCGGCGCGATGCTGACATGGACGCGGCGCGTTCTGGCCGAGGCCGATGCGCTGCTCGCCGTGCCGCCGGGGCACCGCACCGGCTGACCCGCGCGGATCAGTCGGCGAGCGGGACGCCGTACAGGTCGTGTTCGTCGGCATCCTCGATCACGACGCGCACGATGTCGCCGGGGGCGAGATGGCCGGCGTCGCGCAGGAAGACCTCGCCGTCGATCTCCGGTGCGTCGGCCTTGCTGCGGCCGGTGGCGCCGCCTTCGGCATCGACGGCGTCGAGGATCACGTCGAGCGTGCGGCCGATCTTCGCCTGGAGCTTGGCCGCGCTGATCGCCGCGGTCTTTTCCATGATCCGGGCGTAGCGCTCTTCCTTGACCGCCTTCGGCACCGCGCCGGGGAGATCGTTGGCCGCCGCGCCCTCGACGGGTTCGAAGCGGAACGCGCCGACCCGGTCGAGCTGCGCCTCGTCGAGCCAGTCGAGCAGATACTGGAAATCGGCCTCGGTCTCGCCCGGGAAGCCGACGACGAAGGTTGAGCGGATCGCGAGATCGGGGCAGATCGCGCGCCAGTCGCGCAGCCGTTCGAGCACCTTGGCCTCGTTCGCCGGACGGCGCATCGCGCGGAGCACCGACGGGCTGGCGTGCTGGAACGGAATGTCGAGATAGGGGAGCACCAGCCCCTCCGCCATCAGCGGGATGACCTGGTCGACATGCGGATAGGGATAGACATAGTGGAGCCGGACCCAGGCGCCGAGTTGGCCGAGTTCACGCGCCAGATCGGTCATGTGCGGCACGACCTCGCGCCCCTTCCACGGGCGCGGCTCCTTGCGGATGTCGATGCCATAGGCCGAGGTATCCTGGCTGATCACCAGCAGCTCGCGCGTGCCCGCCTCGACCAGCTTTTCGGCCTCGCGCAGGATGGCGTCGGGGCGGCGGCTGACCAGATCGCCGCGCAGGCTGGGGATGATGCAGAAGCTGCAGCGATGGTTGCAGCCTTCCGAGATCTTCAGATAGCTGTAGTGGCGCGGGGTCAGCTTGAGCCCGCTGTCCGGCACGAGGTTGACGAAGGGCGAGGGCGGCATCGGCGCCGCGCTGCGCACCGCATCGACCACCTGTTCGTACTGGTGTGCGCCGGTGACGGCCAGAACCTTTGGAAAGCGGTTGCGGATCAGCTCGGCTTCCTGGCCCATGCAGCCGGTGACGATCACGCGGCCGTTTTCGGCGATCGCCTCACCGATCGCCTCGAGGCTTTCCTCCTTGGCCGAATCGAGAAAGCCGCAGGTGTTGACGAGCACGACGTCGGCGCCGGCATAATCGGGCGACATCGCATAGCCGTCGGCACGCAGCTTCGTCAGGATGCGCTCGCTGTCGACCAGGTTCTTGGGACAGCCGAGCGACACCATGCCCACCTTGGGCACTTCGGGGAGTTTGGTTGCCATGATTGGCGCGCCACATAGGCGTTTTGCAGAAAATTGCTAGGGCAGAGCCGCGCCGCGGCGGTTTTGCAGCGGTCTTGCGGCGGCTTCAGCGGCCTGTGCGGAAGAGGAAAAACGCGCCCGCCGCGATGAGGACGAAGCCGATCAGCTGATTGAACGTCACCTTCTGCCCCAGATAGAGCGTCGAGAAGCCGGCGAAAACGCTGAGCGTGATCACCTCCTGCATCCCCTTGAGCTGCGCGGGCGCATAGACCTGGGCGCCGATCCGGTTGGCGGGGACGGCGAGGCAATATTCGAACAGCGCGATGCCCCAGCTGACCAGGATCGCCGCGATCAGCGGGGCGTGACGAAAGCGCAGATGGCCGTACCAGGCGAAGGTCATGAAGATGTTCGAGGCAAAGAGCAGGGCGACGGGCGCGATCCGTTCGAACATCGGGCATTACCTTCGCAGCGGCAGCGGGACGGGAAGCGCGAGGGGGTAGCCGGACGCGCAGCGGCAATAAAGCGGAATGCGACGCGCCGCCCGGGTGTCGGCGCGATCAGCGCACGGGCAGGCGCGAAAGCGGATCGACCGGCGCGCGGCCCTGGCGGATCTCGAAATGCAACTCGGGACGCTCGGCATGGCCCGAATTGCCCGAAAGCGCGATCATCTGACCCTTCTTCACCGACTGGCCGCGCTGAACGAGCAACTGGCTGGCATAGCCATAGACGGTGGTGGTGGCGTTGCCGTGCTTGAGGATCACGAGACCGCCAAGCGCCGGTACGTCGCTGCCGACATAGGCGACGACGCCGTCCGCCGCTGCGAGCACCGGGGTATCGAGCGGGACAGCGATGTTGATGCCGTCGTTGCGCTCGCCGCTGCGGCCGGGGCCGAACCGGGTGACGACATTGCCCTTCACCGGCCAGGCGAACAGTCCGCTGGGGCGCGTCGCCGGTGCGGCGACGGGCGTGGTCGACGGCAGCACGCGCGCCGACGAGGCGATCGGCCACGCGGGCCGCGCGCGCGCCGCGATCGCGGGTTCGCCGCCGGTGACGATGTCGTCGATGTCGATATGAAAGCGCGCGGCGCGCTGTTCGAGCGTCTCCGGCCCGGTATCGGGGATCAGCAGCCGCTGGCCGGTGCGCAGGATATAGGGCTCGCCGAGCGAATTGGCCGCAATGATCCGCGACCAGGGAACGCCATAGGCCTGGGCGATCGCAATGCCGGTTTCGCCGTCGCGAACCAGGTGATAGCGGCCGCCGGGGATGGTGAGCCGCTGTCCTTCGCGGATGACATAGGGTGGCTGGAGCGCGTTGGCGCGCGCGATCGCATCGGCGCCCGCGCCGGTCCGCACCGCGATCGAGCCCAGCGAATCGCCGGGAGCGACGACATAGCTGGTGCTGGCGACGGTGCGTGCATCGGGCGTGACGCGTCGCGCGACCCAGGCCGGCGGCGGCGCCGGCAGCGCGCGCACGTTGCGATCGAGCGCGCGGCGTTCCCATTCGGCGTCGAGATTCTGCGACGGGGCAGGGCGGCGCGACGCGGCGGGGGCAGCGGGCGCGCGCCCCGAACGCGTGTCGCCCGCCGCCTGGCTGTCGGCCGTCACCGAAGCATCGGCCGCAGGCGGTGCGGGCGGGTCGTAATCGGCCCCCCGATAGGCAGGCTGGGGAATGCAGCCCGCAAGCAGCAGCATTGTTGCCAGCATAGCCGGACTGAAACCCGTGTTTGCGCGCGACCCGTTCATTGGTTCCCACCTAATCATGATCGGGCGGGCCGGGAATCAGTCGCGTTCGTCCCGTTTTGATACGTGTGTGCCGTAGGGGCAAGACACCCGCGGGCGGCCGGACCTAACGATAGGCCTGTTCGACGCGCGCCAGCGACTCGCGATGGGTCAGATCGAGGTGGAGCGGGGTGACGGTGACATAGCCCTGATCGATCGCTTCGAGATCGGTGCCGGGTTCGGGTTCGTGCGGCTGGCGCCCCATGGCGAGCCAGTAATAGGGGAAGCCGCGCGGATCGGTGCGCTTGTCGAGCGCGACCCGGCCATAGTCGCGCAGCCCCTGCGACACTGCGCGGATGCCCTGCACCGCGTCGGGCGCGACGGGCGGGAAGTTGATGTTGACGAGCGTGCGCGGCGCCCATTCCATCGCCAGCAACGGCGTGATCGCGCGCGCGCCCCACGCCTCGGCCGTATCGAACGGAACGGTGTCGCCCATCCCCGACTGGGCATAACGCTGGCTGAGCGCGATCGAGCGGATACCCGCCAGCGCGCCCTCCATCGCCGCCGAAACGGTGCCCGAATAGCTGACGTCCTCGCCCAGATTGCCGCCGCGATTGACGCCGGAGAGGATCAGGTCGGGCGGGCTGCCCTTCATGGCCTCGGCCAGGGCGAACATCACGCAGTCGGTGGGCGTGCCGCGCACCGCGAAGCGCCCGTCGCCGTGGCGGCGGACGCGGAACGGCTCGGTCAGCGTCAGCGAACGGCTCTTGCCCGACTGTTCCTCGGCGGGTGCGACGACGGTGATGTCGTCCGACAGCGTGCGGGCGATCCGTTCGAGCACGGCAAGGCCGCGGGCATGATAACCGTCGTCATTGGTGAGCAGGATCCGCATCGCTTTCCTTTTCCGCCGTTCGAACTTGCCCGGGGCCGGTGCCGGAAGCGGCGCAGCGCCGCCCCGGCCGGCATGGCTCAGCGTTGCGGCTCGATCCGTTCGAGCCCGCCCAGATAGGGCTGGAGCACCGGCGGCACCGCCACGGCGCCGTCCGCCTGCTGATAGTTTTCGAGAACGGCGACCAGCGTGCGGCCGACGGCGAGTCCCGAGCCGTTGAGCGTGTGGACGAAGCGCGTGCCCTTTTCGCCCTCGGGGCGATAGCGGGCGTTCATCCGGCGCGCCTGGAAATCGGTGCAGGTCGAGCAGCTCGAAATCTCGCGATAGCGCGCCTGGCCGGGCAGCCACACCTCAAGGTCATAGGTCCGCGCGGCCGAGAAGCCCATATCGCCCGTGCACAGCTTCATCCGGCGGAAGGCAAGGCCCAGCCGGGTGAGGATGTCCTCGGCGCAGGCGGTCATCCGCTCATGTTCGGCCTCGGACTGGTCGGGGGTGGTGATCGACACCATCTCGACCTTCTCGAACTGATGCTGGCGGATATAGCCGCGCGTGTCGCGGCCCGCCGCGCCCGCTTCGGAACGGAAGCAGGGGCTGAGCGCGGTGAGGCGGATCGGCAGCGCCTCCTCGGCCAGGATCTGCTCGCGCACGGCGTTGGTCAGGCTGACCTCCGCCGTCGGGATCAGCCAGCGGCCGTCGGTGGTGCGGAAAAGATCCTCGGCGAACTTGGGAAGCTGACCGGTGCCGAACACCGCCTCGTCGCGCACGAGCAGCGGCACCACCGCCTCTTCATAACCGTGCGTGCCGGTGAGCGTGTCGAGCATGAACTGCCCGAGTGCGCGATGGAGCCGCGCCGCGGCGCCGCGGACGAAGGTGAAGCGGGCCCCCGAGAGCAGCGCGCCGGTTTCGAAATCGAGCCCGATCGCCGGGCCGATCGCGTCATGCTCGCGCACCTCGAATGCAAAGGCGGGCGGCGTGCCGCGGCTGTGGACCAGCGCATTGTCATTCTCGTCCGCACCCTCGGGCACATCGGCGAGCGGCAGGTTGGGCAGCGCGGCGAGCCGCGATTCAAGGGCCTCCCCGACGCTGCGTTCCTCGGCCTCAAGCGCGGGAAGGCGTTCCTTGAGCGTCGCCACCTCGGCCATCAGCGCCGCCGCGGCCGCCTCGTCCTTGCGTGCCTTTGCCGCTCCGATCGCCTTCGACGCCTCGTTGCGGCGCGCCTGCCCCGCCTGAAGCTCGGTGACGATGGCGCGCCGGCGCTCGTCGAGGGCGAGCAGGTCGGCAGCGAGCGGGGCGAGCCCGCGACGGGCAAGGCCCTGGTCGAAGGCGGCGGGATTTTCGCGGATCAGACGGATGTCGTGCATGGTCGGGGCTATGGCGAGCGCGCGCGCGCGGCGCAACCCCGCGCGGGCAAGGCGCGTTCACCGGGCATCCACGGACCCCCGAACCGAAGGAGTGAAGCCATGGACCTGCCGCACGATGCCGTCGTCCTCGTCGCCGACGGACGCAAATTGTTGTTCCTTCGCAACGAAGGCGATGCGCACTTTCCCAACCTGGTCGTCGAGCAGAAGCGTGTCGATCAGAACCCCAAGGATTCGGACCAGAAGACCGACGCCGCGGGGCGCAGCATGTCGGCATGGGGCGGCGGCGGCGCGTCGGGGCCGGGCGTGCGGTCGGGCTACAATGCGGGGCAGCCGACGGGCGGCGAGGGCGGTCAGTTCGCCCCGGCGCGCGGCACGATGGGCGAAACCGATTTCCACCAGCAGGAGGAGGATCGGTTTGCCGCCGAGGCGGCGGCGCTGCTCAATGCGCGGGCGCAGGCGGGTGAGTTCGAGACGCTGATCGTCGTCGCGCCGCCCAGGGCGCTGGGCGCGATGCGTCCGCATTACGACCAAGCGCTGCGCGAGCGGCTCGCCGGTGAGGTCGCCAAGGACCTGACCGGTCATACCGTGCCGCAGATCGAGGCCGCGCTGACCGCGGCCTGACCGCCGCGGTCAGGCCTTGCGGGCGAAACGGCGGCGCAGCGCGAGCGCGCCGGCGGCGGCGCCGAACAGCAGCACCATCGGCGGTGCGGGAACCGGCGTGGGCGGCGTGCCCGAGGAACCGCTGCTCGTGCCCGAGCTGGTGCTCGTGCTGCCGCTGCTCGAGGTATGCCAGCCGCTCGACGTGCTCCAGCCGCTCGAGGTCGATGAGGAGGTCGACGACGAGGTCGAACTCGACGAGGTGATGCCGCTCGACGTCGAAGAGGAGGTCGAGGTGGAAACGCCGCTGGACGTCGACGAAGAGGTCGACGAGCTGATCCCGCTCGACGTCGAGCTGGACGAGCCGCCGGTCGAGGTCGACGTCGAAGATCCGCCGGTGGAGGTGGACGAGCCGCCCGTCGAGGTCGAGGTCGACGATCCGCCGGTCGATGTCGATGATCCCCCCGTCGAGGTGGACGAGCCCCCGGTGGACGAGGTGCTGCTGACATTGCCGCTCGAGGTCGAGGACCCTCCCGTCGAGGTCGATGAGCCGCCGGTCGACGAGGTGCTGCTCACCGTTCCGCTCGACGTTGACGACGTGCTGCTGACGCCGCCGGTCGACGACGACGTCGAGCCGCCGCTGGTGCTCGAACTGCTTGAAATCTCGATATTGATCCCGCTGCTCGCGCCCGAGCTGGAAAAACCGGAACTGCCGAAAAATCCGCCCGCGAAGAACCCGCCGACAAATCCGCCGCCGCCGCCCGATCCGCCGATCACCGTCGTGCCGCCTGAACCGCCGCCGGTGGCCACCAGCGGCATTGCCGGGGCGGGGGGGACGGGAACGCCCTGCGGCGTCACGACGACGACTTCGGGGGGAACCGGCGTGGTCGTCGTGGTCGTGGTGGTCGTCCGCCGCACGAGCTTGGTCGCCGCCGGGCGCGCATATTTGCGGACCACGCGCTTCTTCGCGACGACATAGTGCTTCACCACTTCCGGCTTCTGCACCCGCTCGGCCACATAGACGCCGCCGCCGCCAATCAGCGCGCCCCCGCAGGCGCAGGCGCAGAGTTTTGCCAAGGCCATCCGAACCGACATACTGCCCCACTCGATCATCGTCTGCGCCGTCCGCGCAACGCTCCTGCACCTTGCGGCGCCGGGATGCGTCCATGCCGAAAAGGGCAGAACAAAGGCTTAATCGCAAGTTCGATAGAGGGGATTAACCCCGTTTGCGCGGCCTTTTTCACGCGTTCGCGATGCGAAACATGGTTAACGTCCCGTTTGGGAACGCCTGGCGCCGATGCGCCGTTCGCGGCGGCGGGCTGCCGTTACGGCAACAGGTTCGTTTCGCGGCCAAGTCCGGGCGTGCAACGGATGCGCCGGATGTTCGTTTGGCCCCTTGCTTTTGATCGTGAGAGTTCAGCTGCGGCTAATTTCCTCTCGTTTAAGGGGAATTACGCGCAGCAAAGATGCAGTAACGCGCTTGTTTAAGTGCCCGACGCTCAGTATAGCGCCACCGGGCAGAAGCAGGTCATCTGGCGGCTCCGGGCCATCGGGTGACCGGTGTGGAGTGTGGGGATGGCGACTGTTTTGGATCAGATCGACGAACCGGGTAAAGTGACTCCGCCTCCGGCGAACGACGGTGCCGGAGGATATCGTCCGAGCGACGACGAACCGTTCATGAACCCGCGGCAACTCGACTATTTCCGGGCGAAGCTGCTGGCGTGGAAGGATGCGATCTACCGCGAGGCGGCGGGAACGCTCAATCAGCTCCAGTCCGAACCGCTGCGCGAAGCGGACCTGACCGATCGCGCATCGAGCGAGACCGACTGGTCGATCGAGCTGCGCACGCGTGACCGTCAGCGCAAGCTAATCGCCAAGATCGACGCGGCGCTGCGCCGGATCGACGAAGGCGAATATGGCTATTGCGAGGTGACGGGCGAACCGATCTCGCTCGGGCGGCTCGAGGCGCGGCCGATCGCGACGATGACGGTCGAGGCGCAGGAGCGTCACGAACGGAACGAGAAGATTTCGCGCGACGAATAAGCGGCTTGGCGTGTTTCCCGGGCACGGATCGCGTGCCCGGGTTAACGCTTTGGTTAGGGTGTCGGGCTATCGTTCGTCGGACTAGGTTTCACGCGTCCAGGCAGCCCGATGGATCAGCTTTCCTCCGACCAGACCAGCGCCCTTTCGGCCGAGGATTTTCGCGGCAAGCGCAGCTCCGTGCGCGATAGCCTGTTGCTGACCGCGCAGTTCCGGGTCGATGGCGAACCGTCGGGAGAGACGGTGCGCGTGCGCAACCTTTCCGCCGGCGGCCTGATGGCCGAACATCCCGCGCCGCTGATGATCCGGACCCCGGTCGAGGTCGAAGTGCGCGGTATCGGCTGGGTGAAGGGGCGAATCGCCTGGTGCGCGGAAGGTCGCGTCGGGGTTGCGTTCGACAGCCCGATCGACCCCAAGGCGGCGCGCAAGCCCGTAGGCAAGGGCACGACCACCCCCGTCTACGTCAAGCCGCCGATTCTCACGCGCCGGTAACGGTGCGGCGGGGCAGGTAGGCCGACAATTCCGGTTGCGGCCGCCACGCATGGCGAAGGGCGGGCCGCCGCCGCCGGGTTCCCGAAGAGCTGATTCGCCCAATGTTCAGTGGGCAGCGGTCGCGATGAAGCGCGCTTGACGCGGCTGCACGCTCGCAGCGTCCATTCTGCACGAACAGGCCGACCGCGACGCGATGCGCGTGCGGGGTGTTCCCGGGGCGAGCGTCCGGTTTCGTCGGCACGCGTCGGCGGCAACTGCGGACATCGGAATGGACCGTGGGGCAGAAGCGGCCCGGGCACACGCCGCAGCGCGCGCCCGAACCATCAGATCAGTACCATTCTGGTGCCGATTACCGCCTTAACGGGCGAGCTCTTCCTTGACCCGCAGCTTTTCCTTCTTCAGCTGGGCGATCAGGATTTGATCCGGCATCGGCCGTTGCGATTCGTTGGCGATTCGCGCGTCGAGCGAGGCGTGTTTTGCCGTAAGTGCCACAAAATGCCCGTTCTGCATGTTTGCGTCCTCCTGTGCTGAGTGGCCGGACATCGAACTAGACCACGAATTGTCGTGCTTGTCGCCATCCGCAATTTGACGGATCGATGACGCGTCGAAAAGTCGCGACGATCGGTTGCCGCGTGCACGTCTCTCGTGCAGGTTGCGCGGGCACGATCGGGGGAAGCGGAATGGACGAAGGCGAGATCCGCGGGCGGCTCGAGGCGTTGCGGGCCGAGCACCGCGACCTCGACGATGCGCTCGCCGCGCTGATCGTGCAGGGGCGCCCGGACCAGTTGCAGCTTGCCCGGCTGAAGAAGCGCAAGCTGAAGTTGCGCGACGAAATCAGCGCACTCGAAGACCAGTTGATCCCGGACATCATCGCCTGAACGCTGCGGGTGCCGCAATCGGCTCCCGACTTGGTACAATGCGTGGCCGATGTTAATCATTTTGTCGCAGCGGCGGCTGTGCGAACACCGTCGCGCGATGCAATCCGTCCCACCCCCCGCCCGTATCCATCGACGGCTGGTCGACTCGCTCTATGTCGAGGCGATGCTGCTGGCCGACGACGCGCGCGCCTATTTCGACGGGGAGGGGCGCGAACAGCGCGATGCGCTCGACGCGGTGATGCGCGTTTCGTTTTCGTGCGAGGCGTTGAAGGTGACGACGCGGTTGATGCACGTCATCGCCTGGCTGCTCACGCAGCGCGCGGTCGACACGGGCGAGCTTGCCGCGCACGAGGCAGCGACGCCTGCGCGTCGGCTGGGGAGTGCGCCGCTGCCCGAGATGGCCGTACTCGCGGCGATGCCGGCTCGCGCGGTCGCGCTGGTCGAGGCGAGCCGTGCGCTCTACGAACGCGTCGAGCGTCTGGACGCGGTCTTTGACGAACCGGCGCCGGCGTCGAGCCCCGCACATCGCATGATCAACCGGCTGCGCGGGGCGCTTTAGCGCCGGCCCGTTTCGGGCGCGTTGGCGTTCAGGCGGTGGCGCCGCCGCACAGCGCCTGGCGGGCGGCAAGATACTCGCTGCGCAGCCGCTCGATCCGCTGGGCGGCGGGCTCGACGGCGTGAACCGCGCCGATGCCCTGGCCGGCGCCCCAGATGTCCTTCCACGCCTTTGCCCCGCCGAAGTTCATCGCGCTGGGATCGCTTTCGGGGAGATGATCGGGGTCCAGACCGGCCGCGACGATCGAACTGCGCAGATAGTTGCCGTGGACCCCGGTGAAGAGGTTCGAATAGACGATGTCGCTGGCGCCGCCGTCGACGATCGCCTGCTTATAGGCCTCGATCGCATTGGCCTCTTCGGTCGCGATGAAGGGGGAGCCGATATAGGCAAGGTCGGCGCCCATCGCCTGCGCCGCGAGGATCGAGCGGCCGTTGGCGATCGCGCCGGAAAGCGCGACCGGGCCGTCGAACCATTCGCGGACTTCCTGCACCAGCGCGAACGGACTCAGCCGTCCGGCATGGCCGCCGGCGCCCGTGGCGACGAGGATCAGCCCGTCGGCACCCTTTTCGACCGCCTTGTGCGCGAAGCGGTTGTCGATGACGTCGTGGAGCGTGATGCCGCCCCAACTGTGCACCGCATCGTTGACCTCGGGTCGCGCGCCGAGCGAGGTGATGACGATCGGCACCTTCCACTTGGCGCAGGTTTCGACATCCTGTTCGAGGCGGACGTTCGACTTGTGGACGATCTGGTTGACGGCGAACGGCGCGGCGGGCGTGTCGGGATGGTCGCGGTCCCAGGCCGCCAGTTCCTCGGTGATGCGGTGGAGCCACTCGTCGAGCAACCCTTGCGGCCGCGCGTTGAGCGCGGGAAAGGCGCCGACGATTCCCGCCTTGCACTGCGCGATCACCAGATCGGGCACCGAGATGATGAACAGCGGCGACCCGATCACGGGAAGCCGGAGGCGATCGAACAGCGGAGGCAGGCTCATGCGCCAAATCTTACCGCAGGCGACGGGGCTGTAAATCCCGGCGAGGCGGACGTTACGGCAGCGGCGCAAGCCAGGGCACCGGCCCGGGCCTGCGTCCGCCGCGCGCTATCCGACTCGGGTCAGGCCGTCGGCATAATCGCGCTGTTTCGCTGCATAGAGTGCGGCCGATGCCTGCAACATCGCGATCGTCGCGGCATCGAGCGGGCGCACGGCGCGGGCCGGCGCGCCGACGATCAGATGACCGTCGGGAAACTGCTTGCCCTCGGTCACCAGTGCGCCGGCACCGACGAGGCAGTTGGCGCCGATCACGGCGCGATTGAGCACCGTCGCCCCCATGCCGATCAGCGTTCCGTCGCCGATCGTGCAGCCGTGAAGGATTGCGTGGTGCCCCACCGTCACCGCATCGCCGATCGCGAGCGGCGCGTCGGGATCCGAATGGAGCACCGATCCGTCCTGAATGTTGCTTCGCGCGCCGACCAGGATCGGCGTGTTGTCGGCGCGAATGACGGCGCCGAACCAGACGCTGGCGCCGGTGGCGAGGCGGACGTCGCCGATCAGGTCGGCGCTCGGCGCGACCCAGGCATCGTCGGCGATCTGGGGGGCGTGGCCCCCGAATTGATAGAGCGGCATGGCGTCAGAATAGCGGCGTTGCCAGTTCGGGGGGAAGCGCCAAGTGCGCTCCCATCGCGAGCGCGAGCGCGACGCCGCCGAGCAGCACCGCAAGCGTTGACGACAGCGAGAACAACCCCCAGCCGACCAGCGTCACGATCTCCGGACTCGGCCGCGCCGCGCGCGCGTTGCGCCGGATCGACTGGGTCACGAAAACCGAAAGCATCATGTAGACGAGGAAGAAGAAATTCATCGCGTTCCACCCGTTGTGGCGATGCTGTTGGGTAGCCGCGGCGGGGCCGGGCCGCAATGTGGGGGAAGTGCGGATCGCCCCGGCCGTGCGGAAGCTGGCCGCATGGCGGGGGCGCCCGGGGTCACGCCGGTGCTGCGCTCCGGCGCGCGACCAGCCGATCGGCGAGCAGCGCCACGACCATCGTCGCACCCGTGAGCGGGAAGACGGCGCCGCCGACGAGCAGGATCAGCGCGACGGTTCGGGCCGATCGTGCATCGGCGCGGGGCGGCGCGGCGATCCCGCCCTGTACCGGGCGCCGTTTCCACCACATCACTGGTGCGCTGAGGCACAGCAGCAGCAGCGCGATACAGCCGGCGAGCATCGTCAGTCGGTTGGCCTCGCCATATTGCTGTCCCTGATGCACCGCGACGCCCCATTCGATTGCGCGCGCGGCGGGTCCGAACTGGGCATAGCGTGCATCCTGGAGGACATGCCCGTCGCTTGCGTCGAGATAGAGGACGCGGGCGTCCTGCGCGCGGACGATCGTCGCCGAGACGAGATAGGGGGCGCCCGGCGCAGCCGGCAGCGTCATCGTCCAGCCCTTTTCGAGCCCTTGGGCGCTTGCGATCGCCGCGGCACGGCCCGGCGTGATCGTGGGCGCGGCATGGGCGGGCTCGGCGGGGCCGGGCGTGCCGTCGTGCGCCTGATGCGCGCCATGCTCCGGCGCGGCCGCCTGCTGCATCGACCATGGCAAACCC
>JAFABD010000207.1 GCA_023426225.1 Pseudomonadota bacterium
GGGAAATGCGCGTGCGTCCGATCGATCGACTGTTCCTGGCCAGCGCCGCACTGGCGCTGATCGCCACCGATGCCGCGGCACAGCCCGCGCGGCGCGGCGCCGCCGAGCCGGTGGTTTCCGAAGCGTCGGTGCGCGCGCACGAATCGTATCTGGCCGGCCCCGCGCTGCGCGGGCGCGGCAGCGCGACCCCCGACGAGGCGATGGCCGCCGCCTATGTCGCCGCGGCGTTCCGCGGCTATGGCCTGGCGACGGCGCCGGGGCATGATTCCTATGTCCAGCCCGCGACGATCGTGCGGACGCGGCTGAACGGTCCGGCCACGCTGACGCTGGGCGGGGCGCCGCTGCCCGCGCCGACGCTGCTGATCGGCGGCACCGCGGGCGTACATGGGCCCGCGACGATCTTTGACGGCGACGATCCCGCCAAGCTGCCGAACGCCGACATCGTCGTGATGACCGCGCGCGACCTGGCGCCGCAAAAGGCGCTGCGCGGCGTGCCGCCGGGGCGCGCGCGGCTGGTGATCGTGCGCGAGAGCGAGGCGACGCGCACGCTCTATGCCCGGCTGGGCGGGGCGCCGCGGATGCCGAGCTATCTCGACGGCGAGCATCTCGAGCCGCGCACGATGATCGCAACGCTGCCCGATGCCGCGATCGACCGCATCGCCGCCGCGGGCGATGCCGAACTCGCGCTGACGCTCGACGTCGCCGAGACGCGCGCGGTGACGACCAACGCGCTGGGCTTCATCCCCGGCACCGACCCCAAGGCGGGCGTGATCCTGCTGTCGGCGCATCTCGACCATCTGGGCGTGCGCCCCGACGGCACGGTGATGCCCGGGGCGAACGACGATGCGTCGGGGACCACCGCCGTGCTTGAACTGGCACAGGCGCTGGCGGGCAAGCGCCACCGCCGCGGCATCCTGTTCGTCGCCTATGGCAGCGAGGAAGCGGGCGGGTTCGGTTCGCGCTACTTCGCCGCGCATCCGCCGGTGCCGCTGACCGACATCGTCGCCAATATCGAGATCGAGATGATCGGCGCGCAGGATCCGAAGCTGCCCGCGGGGACGATGATGATGACCGGCTATGACCGGTCGAACCTGGGCGAGACGATGCGCGCCAACGGGGCGCTGGTGACGGGCGATCCGTATCCGGAGGAGAACTTCTTCCAGCGTTCGGACAATTATCAGCTCGCGCTCAAGGGCATCGTCGCGCACACGATTTCGGGCTGGGCGGTGGTGCCGACCTATCACCAGCCGACCGACACGGTGGAGAATCTGGACACCGCGTTCATGGCGCGCGCGATCGGATCGCTGGTGCGGCCGATCCGCTGGCTGGCCGATTCGACGTTCGTGCCGGCGTGGAAGCCGGGCGGGCGGCCCTGATCCGGGGCGGACGGGGGCGCGGCACGGCCGGGGGCGCGGCGAGGCGCGGCGGATTGCGCTGACGGCGTTCCGCCGCTGGCGCGGCGGACCCTCCACCACCGGCCTTGTGGCCGGCGGTCCCCCTTCCCGGCGGGGCCGGGGCGGATTGGGGGATAGCGGCGGTTGGGGTGAGGATCTTGCGGGGGTGGATTGACCGTGTCGCCGGGGAACTTTAGGCGTTCGGCCGTTGCCCCGGTAGCTCAGCAGGACAGAGCAACGGTTTCCTAAACCGCAGGTCGGGAGTTCGAGTCTCTCCCGGGGCACCAGTTTCCGAAATCGCCGTCCCTGCCCGGCCGCCCCCGCCGGGGCTGCGCCGCGCGGCTCAGTTGCACGCCTCGGGCGGGACGACGGGGAGGATGAGCGGGGTGACCGGCACGCCCTCCTCGATCAGCTCGCGCGCCTGTTCGGGCGTGGTCTGGCCGTGGATCGTCGCGGCGGGTTCGTCGCCCAGGTGCATCGCGCGGGCGCGATCGGCAAAGGCGTTGCCCACCCATTGCGACTTTTCGAGCATCCGCGCCTGAAGCGTCGCGAGCGCGGCCATCGCGGCCTTGACCATTTCGGGCGGCGGCGGCCCGGCTTCGGCCGCGGCGGGCGACGCGGGCGCGGGACCAGCGGTGGGAACCGGCGCGGCGGGCGCGCGGACGGGATCGGGCCGCTGATTGCCCTTGGCCGCGACATTGGGCGCCATCACGGCCTTTTCGATGCCGGTATCGCCGCACATCGGGCACGCGACGAGGCCCTGCGCGCGCTGAACCTCATAGGCGGTGCTCGACCCGAACCACGCCTCGAACACATGGCCCGCGGGGCATTTGAGATCGAACACGATCATCGCGCGACCACCGGGGGAATCGCGCGACGGTGGCGCAGCGCGGGGATGCGCGCGCGCACGGCGTCGAGCCGGGCGGGATCGAGATCGACGAACGCGAGGCCGGGCGCCTCGCCCATGTCGCACAGCAATTCGCCCCAGGGGTCGATCGCGAGCGAATGGCCGTAGGTGGTGCGGCCGTCCGCGTGCGTGCCGGTCTGTGCCGCGGCGAGGACGAAGGCCCCCGCCTCGATCGCGCGGGCGCGGAGCAGGACGTGCCAGTGCGCGGCACCCGTCGGCCGCGTGAAGGCGGCGGGGACGGCGAACAGCGTCGCGCCCGCGTCGCTGAGCGCGCGGAACAGGTCGGGGAAGCGCAGGTCGTAGCAGATGGCGAGGCCGAGCGAGCCGAGCGGAGTCGCGACGACCACCGGCGCATCGCCCGCGACATAGCTGGCCGATTCGCGCCAGCTCTCGCCGCCCGGGAGATCGACGTCGAACAGGTGCATCTTGTCGTAGCGCGCGACGATCGCCCCGTCCGCGTCGATCACGAAGCCGCGATTGGCGAGCGCGCCGTCGTCGCGGCGGATCGCGAGCGAGCCGAGATGGACCCAGATGC
>JAFABD010000141.1 GCA_023426225.1 Pseudomonadota bacterium
ATATGCACCTGGTCGAGCAGCCGACGCTGTTCTACGCCATCGCGGCGGTGCTCGCGCTGCTCGGGGCCGAAGGGCCGGTCGCGGTCGCGCTCGCCTGGGCCTATGTCGGGCTACGCATCGCGCACAGCATCGTGCAGGCGACGGTCAACCGCATCCTCTTCCGCTTCTCGCTGTTCATCGCGTCGAGCCTCGTGCTGATCCTGCTCACGCTCACCGCCGCGCTCGCGCTGTTCCGCGCGGGCTGACGCGCGCGGTTCAGCCGAACAGCCGCGTCAGGCTGCGTTCGAGCATCATCAGCTGCCACAGCGTGCGGCCATGGTCGGCCCGGCCGCTGCGATGCGCCTCGGCGAGCGCACCGATCACCGGCATCTCGAACCATCCCGTCTGCGCCAGCCGCGGCGATTGCGCCAGCGCCGCCGCCGCCCCCGCCAGCGGCCCGCGAAACCATGCGCTGATCGGCGTCACGAACCCCATTTTGGGGCGATAGAGGATCTCGCGCGGCAACCACGGCTCCAGCGCCTTCTTCATCAGCCACTTGCCCTGGCCGCCATGGATGCGCAGCCGCGGCGGCAGCGTCGCGGCGAACTCGACAAGCCGGTGGTCGAGCAACGGCTCGCGCGCCTCCAGCCCCACCGCCATGCTCGTGCGGTCGATCTTGGTCAGAATGTCGCCGGGCAGCCAGTGGCGGATATCGGCATATTGCGCGCGGTCGATCGCGTCGCGCGCCGGCGCCCCGCGCATCGTGTCGATATAGCGCCACTCGGCGAAATGCCCCGCCAGCATGTGCCGCGCCGCGCTGGTATAGAGCGCGGCGCGCGTCTCGGGCGGCGTCACCCCCACCGCCTTGGCATAGGCGGCCTCGTCGCTCTCGGCGAGCGCGAGCAGCGTCGTCCTGGCGCGCAGCGGCCGCGGCGCCCAGTCGGCCTTGGGGTACAGCGCGCCCAGCGTGCCGAACAGCCGCGCGCGCACCCCCGCGGGCAGCGCGCCGCGCACGCGCGCCTCGGCGGCAAAGAAGCGGTGGCGGCGATATCCCGCCATCGCCTCGTCGGCGCCGTCGCCCGACAGCGCCACCGTCACCCCCTCGCGCGCCAGCGCACAGACGCGCAGCGTCGCCAGCGCCGATGCGTCGGCAAAGGGCTCGTCGAACGCCGTCACCAGCGTGTCGATCGCGGCGAAATCGTCCGCCGCCACCGTCCGCGTGCGGTGGTCGGTCGCGAAACGCCGCGCGACGATCGCCGCCCACCGCGTCTCGTCATGGTCGGCCTCGTCGAAACCGATCGTGCAGGTGCGCACCGCCGCGGGCGTCGCCTCGGCCATCAGCGCGACCACCGCGCTGCTGTCGACGCCGCCCGAAAGGAACGCGCCCAGCGGCACGTCGGCGACCATGCGCAATCGCACCGCGGCGCGCATCCGCTCGATCAGCTCGGCTTCCAGGTCGCGGCGGCTGCCCGTCGCGCGGCGGGTAAAGTCCAGGTCCCACCACCGCACCGGCGCGGGCACCGGCCGCCCGCGCTCGATCAGCAGGTAGTGCGCGGCGGGCAGCTTCTGCACGCCCGCGATCAGGCACGCATCGTCGGGGACATAGCCGAGGCCCAGAAAGTCCTCGACCGCGCGGAAATCGGGGATGCGGCGGAACAGCGGGTGCGCCATCAGCCCCTTGAGCTCGGAGGCAAAGGCGATCGCCCCGTCGGCAAGCTGGGTATAATGGAGCGGCTTCACGCCGAAACGGTCGCGCGCGAGGAACAGGCTCGCCCGCGCGGCGTCGTACAGCGCAAAGGCGAACATGCCGTTCAGCCGTTCGAGCATCGCCGGCCCCCAGGCGCGCCAGCCGTGGAGCAACACCTCGGTGTCGCTGTTGGTGGCAAAGCGCGCGCCCATCGCCTCCAGCTCGGCGCGCACCTCGCGGAAATTATAGATCTCGCCGTTGAACACGGTGACGACGCCGCCGTCGGGAAGCGCCATGGGCTGCGCCCCGCCGTCGAGGTCGATGATCGACAGCCGGCGATGGCCCAGCCCGATGCCGGGGCCGGTCCAGTGCCCCGCCCCGTCGGGACCGCGATGCGCCTGCGCGTCGCACATCACCGCGATCCGCGCGGGATCGACGGGCTTGGGCGTGGCGGGATAGAACAGGCCGGCGATGCCGCACATGGTCAGCGCCCGCCCGCGAAACGGTCGGCCAGCGCGTCGATCGGCCCGATCGCGGCGGCAAAGGCGGCGACCGTCTCGGCGGCGGGAATCGCCCCGCGCTGCTCGGCCGAAACCAGGATCGCCACCGCCGCCGGGCTCGCGCCCGTCAGCTTCACCTTCAACGTCTCCAGCTTCACCCGGCCTTCATTCCCCGTCGTCATGCCGCCGACCCGGTACCAGCTTGCCGTCGCGCGTTCCACCCGTCCGGGGCCGACCATGCGGATCGTGCGTCCGCCGGCCACCGGCGCCAGGTCGGTCACGCGGACCCAGCGGTCATTCTCGCGCAGCGCGCCGATCCCGAAGCCGACGATCTCGCGCCCTTCGCGCTGGTTGGCATAGACGGCAATGGCCAGGTCGACGACCCGCCCGCTGCGGTCGATATAGCGCGCCGTCAGCATCCGGTCGGCGCCGGGGAAATGCGGCGACCACGGCGCGGGCTGCGGCTCGGGCACGCGCTGCCACCCCGCGGGTTCGGGCAAGGGCGGCAC
>JAFABD010000142.1 GCA_023426225.1 Pseudomonadota bacterium
GTCGTGTTCGACGCGATCGCGTTCGCCCCGGCTGCCTCCGCCGCCGCCTCGCCGCGCGGGCGCGTGTCGGGCGCTTCGGGGATCGGTGCCGCCCGGTTCGCCGTCCCGCCGCTCTCGCCCATGACCGCGTTCGCCGAGCCGCCGCCGCCACAGCCGGCGAGCAGGACCAACGGCGTCAGCAGCATCGCGGAACGGGCAAGTCGGCGGACCATGGGGCAGAATCTCCTTTGCGCCCGCCGCGCCCGATCGCGCAGGGGCCGTGCCCTGTTAACCGCTTTCCGGCGCGAAACGATCCCCTTTTCGCGCGCGCCCGACACGGCACGGCCGCCCCGCCCCCGCGGCGGGGGAACGGGACGGCCGCGACGCGGGATGCCGCTCAGGCGGCGTCGACCAGCACGATCTCGCTGTCCTCGATCGCGGTGACGCGCAGCACCTCGACCTCGGCGATCGCGGCGCCGTCGCGGGCGTTGACGCGCACGCCGTCGATCTCGACCGCGCCGGTCGCGGGCACCAGATACGCCTTGCGATCGCGTCCCAGCGGATATTCGGCGCTCTCGCCGGCCTTCAGCGTCGCGCCCACCACCCGCGCATCGGTGCGGATCGGCAACGCCTCGCCGTCCTCGGCATAGCCCGACGCCAGCGTCACGAAATGCCCGGACCGGTCGCCCTTGGGAAAGGGCTTGGCGCCCCAGCGCGGGGCCTCGCCGGTGCGGGTCGGCATGATCCAGATCTGGAAGATGCGCGTGATCCCCGGCTCCAGATTATATTCCGAATGGCGGATGCCGGTGCCCGCGCTCATCACCTGCACGTCGCCTGCCTCGGTGCGGCCCTTGTTGCCCAGGCTGTCCTGGTGCGTGATCGCGCCTTCGCGGACATAGGTGATGATCTCCATGTCGCGGTGCGGGTGCGGCGGAAAGCCGGTGCCCGGCGCGATCGTGTCGTCGTTCCACACGCGCAGGTTGCCCCAGTGCATCCGCGCCGGATCGTGATAATCGGCGAACGAGAAATGATGCTTGGCATCGAGCCAGCCATGATTGGCGCCGCCCAGGCCGGCAAAGGGACGAAGTTCGATCATCGCGGGTCTCCATTGGTCGGGCGGGACCGCCGCCCGTTGCTGGACCGGGATTTAGGGCTTGCCTCCTTTTTCGATCAGAGGGATAATTTCGACCATGTTGTTCGATGAAATGGAATAGCGGGCCGCCCGCATGGCCAATCCCGGCACCCCCAGCTTCGACCAGTTGCGCATTTTCCTCACCGTGGTCGATTGCGGCAGCTTCGCCGGCGCCGCCCGCCGGCTCAACCGCGCGGTGTCGGTCATCAGCTACGGCGTCGCCAATCTCGAGGCGCAGCTCGGCCTGACGCTGTTCGAACGCCAGGGGACGCGCAAGCCGCGGCTCACCGACGCCGGCCGCGCGGTCCTCGCAGAGGCGCGAACGGTCGCGCAGGGGATCGACGCGCTGCGCGCCACCGCGCGCGGGCTGCTCCAGGGGCTCGAGGCAGAGGTCGATCTGGCGGTCGATGTGATGTTTCCGGCCGACCGGCTCGGCCGGATCCTGCGCGATTTCGTTCAGGCCTTTCCGACCGTCCGCCTCCGCCTTCATGTCGAGGCGCTGGGCGCCGTCACCGCGATGGTGGTCGACGGCACCGCCGGCCTCGGTCTTTCCGGCCCGCTCTGGTCGGGGACGGCGGGGATCGAAAGCATCGCGGCGGGCGCGGTCGAGATGGTGCCCGTCGCCGCCCCCGACCATCCGCTCGCCCGGCTCGCGCCGATCCCGCCGGGCGCCGCGCGCGATCATATCCAGCTCGTCCTCACCGACCGCTCGCGCGCGACCGAGGGGCGCGATTTCGCGGTGCTCAGCCCGCGCACCTGGCGCCTGGCCGATCTCGGTGCCAAGCACGCGCTGCTGCGCGAAGGCATCGGCTGGGGGAACATGCCGCTCCCGATGGTCGCCGACGACCTGACGACGGGAACGCTCGTGCGGCTGGCGATGCCCGACCACCCCGGCGGCAGCTATCGCTTCGCCGCCATCTGGCGCCGCGACACGCCCCCCGGCCCCGCCACGCGCTGGCTGCTCGACCGCTTCATCGCCCACGGCCACACCCACGCCGCACCCGACGCGCTGCCGGAAATCTGAGGAAGGGGTCGATTCAAGATGGAAAAGCTGTCGATCGTCATCTTTGCCCTCCCCATGATGGCAATGGCTGCGCTCATCGCCGCGTCGGCGTTGCTCCGTCTTAACCGGGGGAAGGTTCTCGTCCCGCGCGTACCCGCCGATGCCGCCTTCAGCGAATGGTCCTGTTCGGCACGTTCGCTCCGCAACATCCTGACCCGGTTTGGCGGGGCGAGCAACTGCATCTCCGTCCTGATTTGCGACGGCCGGCTGCGGATCACGCCTCAGTTTCCGTTCACGCTGATGTTTCTGCCCGAAATCTATGACCTGGACGTCGACGTGCCGATCTCGGCGGTCGTCGGCGTCGAAGCGACCCGGTGGTGGCGCCGCGACGTGCTCCGCCTCACCTTCCGGACGGATGAGCATTCGCCCGTCGAACTGCAACTGGACGACGAACAAGGGTTTATCCGGCAACTGGGGCTTTCCGCCCCCGCCCCGGGCGCCCGCCCGCTCAAGGCGCCTGGCCAGAGCGGCGGGTGGCGGCGGTGGCGCAAGAGCGGGGGCGTGGCCTTGCTCCTTCTCTGGGGCCTGATGGCGCTGACGGTCAGCATTTCCGGGCTGGCGGACGACTATCGCTACCGCCGCGACGGGGACAAGACCGACGGCGTCTTTGTCCGACCGCCCAGCGGCATCAGCCGCAAGAACGGTGTGATCGTTTATCAGGTCGGCGGCCGCACCTATCAGAAAGACTCATGGCGCGGTGAAGGCTTGTTCCGGGTCGGCGAGAGCGCGCGCATCTTGTATCTTCGCGACCGCCCCGAATTCGCCCGTGAGGCGTCGGAACTCGGCTTCAATTTGCTGTGGTTGTGCTTCGGCGGCGGCGCGCTGAGCCTCGCCATTCTGGTGCACCGCACCCGCCGCCGGCCGAAACATCCCGGCCGCCGACCTGCGCTCAGCCCGCGCGCAGCGCCTCCCATTCGGGACGGAGCATCGCCATGATCGCGGTGTCCCAGCGCGCGTCGCCGACGCGGACCGACGCGCGCCGCACGCCCTCGTCGACAAAGCCCAGCCC
>JAFABD010000144.1 GCA_023426225.1 Pseudomonadota bacterium
GGGCTGGGCTTTGTCGACGAGGGCGTGCGGCGCGCGTCGGTCCGCGTCGGCGACGCGCGCTGGGACACCGCGATCATGGCGATGCTCCGTCCCGAATGGGAGGCGCTGCGCGCGGGCTGAGCGCAGGGCGGCGGGCGGGATGTTTCGGCCGGCGGCGGGTGCGGCGGCGGCGCGATCGTGCGCCGTTTGCATCCGCCGACATTGGCGCTATCGTGACGCCGGATTTGCCGGTGGCTCTTTCACATCGTGATTTTCGACGCGAACCCAATCGGGTAGCGACATGAGTGTTCCCCGCGTGTGCGGGGATGAACCGCAGGTGCAGCCGTCGCGCTCGATCAACCGGGCGTGTTCCCCGCGTGTGCGGGGATGAACCGCCGGTTGCGCTGCTCTGCAAGCTGCTCGCGAAGTGTTCCCCGCGTGTGCGGGGATGAACCGCGCGCGCAGCACAGCGTGTTGTGGCGATCGAGGTGTTCCCCGCGTGTGCGGGGATGAACCGAACTATGGCGGGATCAACGACCCCGCATTGCCGTGTTCCCCGCGTGTGCGGGGATGAACCGCGGGGGCAGGCAGCATAATGGCTAATCCCGCCGTGTTCCCCGCGTGTGCGGGGATGAACCGTGATGCTGCGCTATCGCAGCGCGGCTTTCCTAGTGTTCCCCGCGTGTGCGGGGATGAACCGCGGATGGCGGCGCGGGCGAGGAAGGCGCTCCCGTGTTCCCCGCGTGTGCGGGGATGAACCGGTGGCGAACGCGCCAGCCTGGTCGAACTCGTCCGTGTTCCCCGCGTGTGCGGGGATGAACCGATTGCACGCGAATTAGGTACAACGCCCGCCTACGTGTTCCCCGCGTGTGCGGGGATGAACCGGAGCAGCGCGAGGTCGTCGACGCCCCCCCGCCGTGTTCCCCGCGTGTGCGGGGATGAACCGAAGAGCCGGACTGCCGAGGAAACGCTCACCTAGTGTTCCCCGCGTGTGCGGGGATGAACCGGTCATGCCCATCCGCATCCCGCGCGTCAGGCCGTGTTCCCCGCGTGTGCGGGGATGAACCGGCTGCACCCGATGCGGTGCCATCCTCTCCACCGTGTTCCCCGCGTGTGCGGGGATGAACCGTGAAATGGCTGGTTTTCAGACCTCGGTGGCCACGTGTTCCCCGCGTGTGCGGGGATGAACCCGATTTCGTTCCGAGCCTGAACATGTCCCTACTGTGTTCCCCGCGTGTGCGGGGATGAACCGTTCGCGCGCTGTGGGCGGCGTTCTGCACCGTGGTGTTCCCCGCGTGTGCGGGGATGAACCGTGATCCATGCTCCGCGCCCTAACGCCATGGGGGTGTTCCCCGCGTGCGCGGGGATGAACCGCCGACCGCCGGGTCGTTCCGCGACCGTAGGGAGTGTTCCCCGCGTGCGCGGGGATGAACCGTCGCCCCTCTGGCTGGCTCTCCTGATCGCGAGGTGTTCCCCGCGTGCGCGGGGATGAACCGGTGCGGTTCCAGAACCAGTCCGACTTCGGCGTGTGTTCCCCGCGTGCGCGGGGATGAACCGCCTGTATCATGGTGTTGATCTGTCGGGGCCGGCGTGTTCCCCGCGTGCGCGGGGATGAACCGGCGTCGATGGAGGGCGCGAAATCGGCCGCCGAGTGTTCCCCGCGTGCGCGGGGATGAACCGCGATAATTGAGCGCCCAGATCGACGTGCCGTCGGTGTTCCCCGCGTGCGCGGGGATGAACCGCGCGCATTCGGCGAGGTCATCAAGGGCGTCGGGTGTTCCCCGCGTGCGCGGGGATGAACCATCGCCATTGGGGGTGAGCCCCACGCCGCCCGCGTGTTCCCCGCGTGCGCGGGGATGAACCGGAATTGATCCATTATGCCGGCTTTCTGGGCGTGTGTTCCCCGCGTGCGCGGGGATGAACCGCCCGATGCCATCCGCTATATTGTGAACCGCGGGTGTTCCCCGCGTGCGCGGGGATGAACCGATCATCCAGCGCCATCCCGAGGTGGTCGATAAGTGTTCCCCGCGTGTGCGGGGATGAACCGTGGCCGTGGTATGGCGGCGATGGAGCGCCCGCGTGTTCCCCGCGTTTGCGGGGATGATTTGCGATCGGTGCTTGACTTGGGTGCGCCGGGGCGTGCCCCTTGTCGATGCGAGGGGGCAGGGCGCATGGCGCAGGACGCAGGGGACTGGATCGGCGATTACTGGGGCAAGGCGCAGCCCGATCCGCATTATTCCGCCGCCGATTTTCACCCGCTGGCCTGGCATATGCTGGACGTGGCGGCGACGGCGGCGGCGTTGTTGCGCGTGCGGCCGGTGATCGCTGCGCATCTGGGGCGGCTGCTGGGCATGGCGCCGGCGCAGGCGGGGGACTTGCTGGTCTGGCTGGCGGCGAACCATGATCTGGGCAAGTTCGCGCGCCCGTTCCAGTCGAAGGTGCCCGCGCTGTGGCACGAACGCGATGTCGATCCGCGCCTCGTCCCGCCGACCCGCCACGACGCCGACGGCATGGCGTTGTGGACGCGCTGGCTGTCCGAGCCGGGGGGCGTGCAGCGGATCTGGGCCGATCCGTCCGCGCCGCCGGGGCAGCCGGAGCCGCCGGGGCAGGGCGCGCGGGGGTTGTCGCCGTTGCTGGCGGCCAGCCTGTGCCATCACGGCGCGCCGGTGGCGGCGAGCCGGGCGCCGCTGTCGCGCTGTTTCGGGC
>JAFABD010000181.1 GCA_023426225.1 Pseudomonadota bacterium
CCCCCGCGCCGCGTGCGGCCGAGCCGGCGCCGCGCCCGTCGGCGCCGCCCCCCGCCCCGCCGGTCCATGCCGCGGACGAGCCCGAGGACGATGATTCGGACGACACGGCGGCGCCTGCCCCGGTGCGCGATGCGCCGGTGCTGCGCTCGATCGGTCCCGGCGGCTTCCTGCGCCAGAACCCGGGCGAGCAGAGCGCGCCGATTCCCCCCGCCCCGCCGCGCCGGCTGGTGCCGGCCAAGCCGAGCGAGGCGATCGCGGGCAAGACGACGCTGCTCGACCTCAACGACAAGATCTGCAAATGGCCGCTGGGCCATCCGGGCGAGCCCGATTTCCACTTCTGCGGCGAAAAGGTGAACCCCGGCTTCCCCTATTGCGTCGAGCATTGCGGCCACGCCTATCAGGCGCAGTTGCCGCGGCGCGACCGGCGCCCGGCACCGCCGATCCCGTTCGGCGGCAACCGCGGCCGCTGAGCCGCGGCCGCCGACCAGGCGACCCGGGCCACCCAGGCCACCGGATCGAAAAGGGGGATGCCCCGCCCATTGCCGGGCCGGGCGTTCCCCTTTTTCATGCCCGGCGACGGGCCGCGATACGGCCGCCGGAGTTCCTTATCTGTTCTTTCCCTGACGCCGCCGATCTGCTAGGCCGATCGGCACGGGCAATGGGGGAACGGACGATGGGGGCCAACGACGCCGCAGGCAGGTGCCATGCCGCACGGCACCGCGCGCGCCCCGCATGCCCGCAACCGACGACCCGTCGCGCCGCGGGGACATCCCCCGCCTTGCGCGGCCGAAACCCCCGCTCCTATAGCTGATCCCATGTCCGACGACCTGTTCGACGCCCAAGGCGCCACCCCCGGCAACACCTATGACGCCTCCTCGATCGAAGTGCTCGAGGGGCTGGAGCCGGTGCGCCGCCGCCCCGGCATGTATATCGGCGGCACCGACGAGCGCGCGCTCCACCACCTTGCGGCCGAGGTGCTCGACAATGCGATGGACGAGGCGGTGGCGGGCCATGCCACGCGGATCGAGGTGTCGCTGGAGGCCGGCAACCGGCTGACGATCGTCGACAACGGCCGCGGCATCCCGGTCGACCCGCACCCGCGCTTTCCCGACAAGTCGGCGCTGGAAGTGATCCTGTCGACGCTCCATTCGGGCGGCAAGTTCAGCGGCAAGGCCTATGCGACCAGCGGCGGCCTGCACGGCGTCGGTGTGAGCGTCGTCAACGCGCTGTCGATCGATACCGTCGTCGAGGTCGCGCGCAACCGCGAGCTTTATCGCCAGCGGTTCAGCCAGGGGCGGACGCTGGGGCCGCTGGAGCATGTCGGCGGCGCGCCCAACCGGCGCGGCACGTCGGTGTGCTTTACCCCCGATCCCGAGATTTTCGGGCCGGACATGCTGTTCAAGCCCAAGCGGCTCTACACGCTCGCCCGGTCGAAGGCGTTCCTGTTCGCGGGCGTCGAGATCCGCTGGCGCTGCGACCCGGCGCTGATCGCCGACGACACGCCTGCCGAGGCGGTGTTCACCTTTCCCGGCGGGCTGGCCGATTATCTGAAGGACCAGATCGGCAAGCGCGAATGCGCGACCGCCGAGTTCTTTTCGGGCGCGCAGGATTTCCCCGACGGTCAGGGCCGCGCCGAATGGGCGGTAGCGTGGCCGCTGTGGAGCGACGGGTCGTACAGCTGGTTCTGCAACACGATCCCGACCCCCGACGGCGGCACGCACGAGCAGGGGCTGCGCACCGCGCTGACGCGCGCACTGCGTGCCTTTGGCGAGCTGGTGGGCCAAAAAAAGGCCAAGGACCTGACCGCGGACGACGTCATCACCGGATGCGAGCTGATGCTTTCGGTGTTCATTCGCGACCCGCAGTTCCAGAGCCAGACCAAGGACCGGCTGACCTCGCCCGAGGCGTCGGGGCTGGTCGAAAAGGCCGTGCGCGACCATTTCGACCATTTCCTGACCGACAATATGGAGCGCGGCAAGGCGCTGCTCGGCTATGTCCTCGAGCGGATGGACGAGCGGCTGCGCCGCAAGCAGGAACGCGAGGTCAAGCGCAAGTCGGCGACGAGCGGCCGCAAGCTGCGCCTGCCGGGCAAGCTGACCGATTGCGCGGCCGACAGCCCCGAGGGAACCGAGCTGTTCATCGTCGAGGGCGATTCGGCAGGCGGGTCGGCCAAGCAGGCGCGAGACCGCAAGACGCAGGCGATCCTGCCGATCCGCGGCAAGATCCTGAACGTCGCCAGCGCGACCTCGGCCAAGATCCTGGCGAACCAGGAAATCGCCGACCTGGTCCAGGCGCTGGGTTGCGGGACGCGCAAGGACTGTCTTCCCGACAATCTGCGATACGAACGCATCATCATCATGACCGACGCCGACGTCGACGGCGCGCATATCGCGACGCTGTTGATGACCTTCTTCTTCCAGGAGATGCCCGAACTGGTGCGGCGCGGGCACCTGCACCTTGCCCAGCCGCCGCTCTATCGGCTGACGGTGGGTTCGAAGAGCCTCTATGCGCGCGACGACGCGCACCGCGCCGAGATCGAGGCGACGGCGTTCAAGGGCAAGAAGGTCGAGGTCAGCCGGTTCAAGGGGCTGGGCGAGATGAACCCCCAGCAGCTCAAGGAAACGACGATGGACCCGCGCACGCGCAGCCTGCTGCGCGTCACGCTGCCGCAGGAATATGAGGAGCGCGCGGGCGTGAAGGACCTGGTCGACCGGCTGATGGGCAACAACCCGGCGCATCGGTTCGCCTTCATCCAGGAAAATGCCGCGCGGCTGGACGATGAGGTGATCGACGCCTGACCGCGCGCCGGCGCCGCGGGAGCGCGCCGTTGCCGGGGGTGCCTTAATGCATTAAAACGGCGCATCCGACTGAAAGGATGCCGGAAATGCGCATCGTGCTGCCGTTGCTTGCCCTGGTTGCCGCCCTTCCCGCCGCCGCGCAGACCGAACCCGGCACCGCACCGCCGCACGCCGCGGCCAAGCCCGCCGCCACCCCGGGGCCGGTCGTCGCTTCGCCTGCCCTGACGGCGAAGGCGGCGGCACTGCCCGGGCTGATCAACGGCAGCGTCGCCTTTGAGGACTTCTTTACCCCGGCGGTCCGCGCACAACTGACCAAGGCGCAGTTCGACGCGGTGACCCGGCAGATCCTGGCCGATGCCGGTCCCGCAGCCACGGTGCGCGCGCTGACGGCGGTGACGGCGAACAGCGGGACGGTGACGCTGGCGTTTCGCGACGCCGTCGGCACGTTCGACATCGCCGTCGATCCGGCCCCGCCGCACGCCGCGACGGGACTGTTGTTCCGCGGCCTCAACGCGAGCGAGGCCTCGCTCGACGCCGTCGCCCACGCGTTCAGGGCGCTGCCCGGCACGACGAGCCTGGGACTGGCGCGGCTGGGGGCGAACGGCCCCGAATGGACGATCCGCCAGAATGTCGACCAGCCAATGGCGATCGGATCGGCGTTCAAGCTGGTGATCCTCGCCGAACTGGTACGCGCGACCAAGGCGGGCGAGCGCAAATGGGACGATGCGGTGACGCTCGACGGCACGCCGCTTCCGGGCGGCGCCTATGCGCAGAAAGCGGCGGGAACGCAGGTGACGCTGCGCGAGCTTGCCGGGCAGATGATCGCGGTGAGCGACAACAGCGCAACCGATATCCTGCTGAGAACGCTGGGCCGCGAGGAGGTGGAGGCGATGATGCCCGTGCTGGGGATCGCCGACCCGGCACGCAACCGGCCGTTCCTGTCGACGCTGGAGGCGTTCAAGCTGAAGGGTGTCGAGGGCGGCGCGCTCGGCCGGCGCTATCTGGCCGCCGACACGGCAGGGCGGCGCGCGCTGCTGGCGGGGGCGGTCGCCGCGACGCCGATCGCCGCGATCGACCCGATGCTGTTCCGCGACGGCAAGCCGGTGATGATCGACCGGATCGAATGGTATCTGAGCGCGAGCGATCTCGCGCACACGCTCGACTGGCTGCGCCGCGCGACCGAAGGCGCCGACGGCGCCGACGCGCGAACGATCCTGTCGCGAAATCCGGGAATCGTCCGGCCGGTGGCCACGCAATGGGCCTATGTCGGGTACAAGGGCGGTTCGGAACCCGGGGTGATGAACATGTCGCTGCTGCTCAAGGCGGCGAACGGCGATTGGTATGTGCTCGTCGGCAGCTGGAACGACGCCGCGCGCGACGTGCAGCAGGGGCGGATGGCGGCGCTGATCTCGCGCGCGGCCGAGCTTGCGGTGCCCGCGCCGCGCTGACGCCGCAGGTCAGGCGGCAGCGAGCAGCCAGAGGTTGAAGGCGAGCGCCGGGGCGCCGAGCAGCGCGGCGACGATCACCAGCCGCCAGCGCGGGCGGAGGCACAGCGCGAGCAGGAGCAGGCCCCAGCAGGGGAGCAGCAGCAGCGCCAGCAGCAGCCCCGCCGAGAAGACGGCGACCGCGCCGGGCGAGACGCCGGCGTCGAACGCCATCACGCTCATCATGCTGCCCACCAGCGCCATCGGCGCGGCGGCGACGGTGAGCACGAGCAGCAGCCCGGCGACGATACGGACCCTGGTCGGCGGCGCCATGCACGACTGCTATTCGATCGCGGCGTCGGCAAGCAACCCGTCATGGCACGGCGGGCACCGCGCGTCCCGCGATCAGTGCCAGAGCGCCGAGGCCGGATAGAGCAGGATCAGCCAGACCAGGCAGCCGATCACGACCGGCCGCCCGCGCACGACGATGGCGAGCAGCGTCACCGGGAAGAACGACCAGGTGAGCAGCGCGGTGCGCAGGTCGAGCGGCGGGAGGCGGATCAGCGCGGCGGTCATCGCCATCAGCGCGACGTTGCACAGCAGCGCACCCACCAGCACCTTGCGACCGTTGCGGTCGAAATGGCGGTCGAGATCGCCCCAGGCTTCGGGATCGTCGGGAAAGACCAGCGAGGCCGAGACATAGTAGATGCCGGTGACGACGAAGCCGCCGAACAGCAACGGCCAGCTGAGCACGACGCGATCCTTCACCGCCCAGCCGTACATCCAGAAGGTGACGACGTCGCACGACACGAAGATGCCGAGCAGCGCGGTCGCCCAGCCGATACGGACCTTGTGGCTTGCCTTGAGCGCCTTTGACAGCCCGCCGAGCCCCTCGGCCAGCGCGAGCCCGAGCAACAGCCCGAACAGCGAGAAGCTGAATTCGAAACCGCCCATTTCCCCATCCCCCCTTGGCGCGCCCCGTTCTCGGCAGGGGTCGTCGCCGCACGATCGTGCCAGACAGTCGGCTGAAATGGCAGCAAGAATGTCGCGGGGCGCGGCGGCGCTCAGTCGATCTCGGCCATGCGGAGCAGGTGATAGCGGCGGCGGGCCGCGAAGGCGGTGATGAGCAGCATCAGCCCGGCGCCGAGCACGATCACCGCCGCCCAGAGCGGCACGCCGAGCAGCCCCCGCTTCGCCGCGAGCACGAGCAGCGCGCCGGCCAGCGCGATGGCAAGGCCGACGCGCCGGATCGTCGCGGCGACGCCCCACAGCTCGGCCTGATAGGCGGCGGCGGCGACCGGATCGTTCAGATCGGGCGCGGCCATGCGCGTCCCCCCGTTACCCGTCGATGCATCGGACCGATCAGGCGGCGAGCGCGTCGACGAGCGCGCGCACCTTTTTCTGACGCCACTGCGGCAGCGGCGCGACGAGCCAATAACCGAGTTGCGAGGCCTGGGGATCGCCGACGACGACCACGCGTCCCGCCGCGATGTCGGCGCGCGCGATCAGTTCGGGGACGGTCGCACGGCCCAGCCC
>JAFABD010000197.1 GCA_023426225.1 Pseudomonadota bacterium
CCATAGCGTCTGTGACCCACCCGATCCCATCCCGAACTCGGACGTGAAACCAGACAGCGCCGATGGTACTATCGCCCAAGCGATGGAAGAGTAGGTCGCCGCCAGGCATTGAAGCTCGTGTGCAAAACCAAAACCCATTCACAACACCGCTCGGCGCGGGGTGGAGCAGCCCGGTAGCTCGTCAGGCTCATAACCTGAAGGCCGCAGGTTCAAATCCTGCCCCCGCAACCAAGCACACACATCACAAACCGTCTCAGATATCCCTGAGGCGGTTTTTTTATTGCCCAACCCATACGCACCCATGGCCGGCGGCGGCATCTCCCGTGCGAAAGCCCAGCTTGCAGCGCGCCGCCATTTTGTTGGTTTAAAATCCGATCGCCGCGATGGGAATATTCCGGTTCGACGCGACGCCCGCCCGGCGCCGCAATGCTGGAGGCACGGCAAGCATGCACATCGACGCGATCGTTCCGAACACCGCCGAGGATCAGGCCTGGGCGGATCTCGTGGCGCCGACCCGCCGCGCGCTGATCTCCGGCTCCGCGCTTGCCGCTGCCGGGATTGCCGCGACCGGGCTGGACGCAGCCGCGGCCCATGCCCAGGCCGTTGCGCCGGCACCGCTGGGCGATCCGAACTTCCGACCGGTCATTCCGCCGCGCGACATCGGCACGAGCCCATGGGGCGACAAGACCGCGCTCGAGCCGACGACGCGCCCGCCGAGCATCCGCCCCGAAGGCGGCGACGGCCTGCCGGAACATCCGCGCCCCTATACGGCGGTCAAAAGCTATCACGCCCATATCTATTTCGATGAGGACAACTACCCCAAGGCAGCGCGTCTGCGCCAATGGGTCGTCGAACGTTTTCCGGTGGAGCTGGGCAACTGGAACCTCACGCCGCGCGGACCGCATGTGACGCCGTCCTTCTATTTCGGCTTCACCAACGATCTGTTGCCGGTGCTGGTCCCGTGGCTTCAGTTGAACAGCCTGGGGCTGACGATCCTGCTGCACCCCAACACCGACGATCCGCGTGCCGACCACCTCCATTACACCTTATGGGTGAACCGCTCGCAGCCGGTCAACGCCTATGGCTGGAAGAAGGCCGGCGAGCCGGGCGCTCCGCCGGTCGAGCGCATCTACCCCAATATCCGCCCCACCCGTCCGCTGGAGGTCTGATCCGGCGCCGCCCCGTCCCGGTCCGCTTTCGTGTGCGGCTAGCGCATCAGCCCCCGGACGGTCGCGATCGGCGACCGCCCGGGGCGTGCCGATATCAGGCCGCGCTCGCGGACCCGGCGGGCCCCGCGGCGCCCTGCATCGCCCGCGCCAGCGCGATCATCCGGTTCGCCGTCTCGCGTTCGCCCATCACCACCTCGTCGGCGCCCAGCGTCTTCAGGTGCGCCACCTCGTCGGCCGAATGGGCGCGGACGACCACCGGCACGTCCGGCGCGAGCAACCGCGCATGTTTCAGGATCGCGCCGCCCTCGAACCCCGCCGGAATCGCGATCAGCAGCTTGCCTGCCTGCGCCACGCCGGCGGCGATCAGCGTGCGCGCCTCGAGCGCATTGCCCTCGACCACCGCAATCCCCTGTCCGCGCGCCGCTTCGGCCATGTCCCCCTGATCCTCGATCAGCGCGAAAGGCTTGCCGAGCCGCTGCAGATCCGCGGCGATCATCTTCCCCACCCGGCCATAGCCGACCAGGATCACATGACCCGGCGGCAGCGCCACCGGCGTGATCGGCCGCGCGGCCGGGGCCGCCGGCTCGTGGCGTCCGGCGATCCACGCGAACAGGAATGGATTGGCGAAGATCGACAGCATGGCCGCCGCCAGCACCACGTCGCGCGCCGCCGCGGGCATCAGCCCCAGATCGGTGCCGAGCCCCGCAAGGATGAACGAGAACTCGCCGATCTGGGCAAGGCTTACCGCCACGGTCAGCCCGGTCTGGTTCGAATAGCCGAACAGCCGGACGATGGCATAGGCGGCGAGCGACTTGCCGACCAGGATGATCGCCACCGCCGCGAGCAGCACCAGCGGCTGCTCGACGAGCACCGACGGATTGAACAACATCCCCACCGAGACGAAGAACAGCACCGCAAAGGCGTCGCGCAGCGGCAGCGTCTCCTCGGTCGCCCGCCGGCTGAGCGAGGTCTCCCCCAGGATCATCCCCGCAAAGAACGCCCCCAGCGCGAACGACACGTCGAACGCCGCCGCCGCTCCGAACGCGACGCCCAGCGCGATCGCGAGCACCGCCAGCCGGAACAGCTCGCGCGAACCCGTACCCACCACCCATTGCAGCGTCCACGGGATCACCCGGCGACCGACGACGAGCATCAGCGCGACGAAGCCGGCAACCTTGAGGAAGGTCGAAAGCAGCGGTTTGAGCAGCGAGCCGCCGCCGTCGCGCATTACCTCGCCCAGCACGGGCAGCAACACCAGCGCCACCACCATCGCGAGATCCTCGACGATCAGCCAGCCGACAGCGATCCGTCCGCGCTCGGTCTGGACGATGTCGTGCCCCTGCAACGCGCGCAGCAGCACCACCGTGCTCGCAACCGACAGCGACAGGCCAAACACGATTCCCGCCTCCAGCCCCCACCCGGCGAGCAGGGCGAGGCCGATGCCCATCGCGGTGGCGGCGGCGATCTGTGCCACCGCGCCCGGCACCGCGATCCGCCGGACCGACAGCAGCTCGCGCAGCGAGAAGTGCAGTCCCACGCCGAACATCAGCAGGATCACGCCGATCTCGGCGAGTTCGTTGGCAAGTCCCGAATGGGCGACGAAGCCGGGGGTGAACGGTCCCACCGCGACGCCGGCGAGCAGATAGCCGGCAATGGGCGAGACCTTGAGCCGGTGGGCGATCGCGCCGAAGAGGAAGGCGACGACGAGTCCGGCAACGATGGTGGCGATCAGGGGCGCATGATGCGGCATCGATCCTCCTGGATTGGGGCGGGGGGCGTCCGGCACCGGCCGCGCGCTGCGCGAACGGTGC
>JAFABD010000256.1 GCA_023426225.1 Pseudomonadota bacterium
GCGTGCCGGCGCCGGGCGTTCCCGCGACGCGCGTGCGGGCGAGCCCCGCCTGGAGCGCGGCGTCGAGCGCGGCGAGCCGGGTCTCGTCCGAGAGATCGAGCCCCGCGGCGTTGCGGCGGCCGGGGAACAGCGCCTGCGGCAGCGCGATCGCGGGGTGCGGCGCGCCGGGTTCGGGCATTGCGCGCACTTCCGCCGCCGGGTCGGCGAGCAGCGATTCGACCGGCACCGACGGGTCGCCGATGCGGTTGACGAACGACGAGTTGGCGCCGTTTTCGAGCAGCCGGCGGACGAGATAGGCGAGCAGCGTCTCGTGCGTGCCGACCGGGGCATAGATGCGGCACGGCCGATCGAGCCCCGCCTTGCCCACCACCTGATCGTAGAGCGGCTCGCCCATGCCGTGCAGGCACTGGAACTCATAGCGGCCGATCGCGAAATCGGAGCCGGCGAGGTGGTAGATCGTCGACAGCGTCTGCGCGTTGTGCGTCGCGAATTGCGGGAAGATATGGTCGGTCGCCGCCAGCAGCTTGCGCGCGCAGGCGATATAGGCGACGTCGGTATGCACCTTGCGCGTATAGACCGGGAAGCCGGGCAGCCCGTCGACCTGGGCGCGCTTGATCTCCGCATCCCAATAGGCGCCCTTGACCAGCCGGACCATCAGCCGGCGACGGCTGCGCTGCGCCAGGTCGATCAGCCAGTCGATGACGAAGGGGCAGCGCTTGCCATAGCCCTGGACGACGAAGCCGAGCCCGTCCCAGCCGCCGAGTTCGGGATCGAAGGCGAGCGTTTCGAGCAGGTCGAGCGAGAGTTCGAGCCGGTCGGCCTCCTCGGCGTCGATGTTGATGCCGATATCGTACTGGCGCGCGAGCAGTGCGAGCGAGCGGACGGTGGGGATCAACTCTTCGGCGACGCGATGCGCTTGGGCACGCGAATAGCGCGGGTGGAGCGCCGACAGCTTGATCGAGATGCCCGGCCCGGCATAGACGCCGCGCCCCGCCGACGCCTTGCCGATCGCGTGGATCGCCTGTTCATAGTCGCGGCGATAGCGGTCGGCGTCGGCCGCGGTGGTCGCCGCCTCGCCGAGCATGTCGTAGGAATAGGCGAAGCCCTTGGCCTCGAGCGTGCGCGCGCGCCGCAGCGCCTCGTCGATCGTCTGGCCGGTGACGAACTGTTCGCCCATCATCCGCATCGCGAGGTCGACGCCCTTGCGGATCACGGGCTCGCCGCAGCGTGCGATCAGCCGCCCGAGCGCGGCGGCGAGGCCGCGGCCGTCGGTGGGCGTGACGAGCTTACCGGTGACGACCAGCCCCCAGCTGGCGGCGTTGACGAAGAGCGAGCGCCCCTCGCCCAGATGCGCCTTCCAGTCGCCGCCGGCGACCTTGTCGCGGATGAGCGCGTCGCGCGTCGCGGTGTCGGGGATGCGCAGCAGCGCCTCGGCGAGGCACATCAGCGCGACGCCTTCTTCGCTCGACAGCGCATATTCCTGAACGAGCCCCTGGACGCCGCCGAGATTGGGCCGCGCGCGCAGCCCCTCGATCAGCGTGCGCGCGGTGCCGGCGATGCGCGTGCGCAGATCGTCGGGAAGCGTCGCGGCCTCGATCAGCGGCGCGAGGCATTCGGCCTCGGGACGGCGATAGGCGGCGGTGATGGCCTGGCGCAGCGGCCCCTGCTCACGAAGCGGCGGGGCGAAGCGGGCGAAAAGCGGGTCGATGGAGCCGGTCATGGCGCTGCTGTAACATCGTTGGGCGCAGGCGTTCCGACTTTGTGAAGGCGGTTTGATAGGCTAAAGCACCAAAGATCGGCCGCAGGCGTGCCGGAAACGAGGGTAGAGATGGCGGATTTGGACGATCTGGACAAAATCGACCGGCGGATCATCGACGCGCTGGTCGAGGACGGACGGATGACCGTCACCGAACTCGCGCGGCGCGTCGGCCTGTCGAAGACGCCGTGTCAGCTGCGGCTGCGGCGGCTGATCGACAACGGCTATATCCTGGGGTTTCGCGCGGTGATCGACCCGCGCAAGCTGGGGCTCGACCATATCGCCTTTGCCGAGGTGAAGCTTTCCGACACGCGCGAGGCGGCGTTGCAGGCGTTCAACGCCGCGGTGCGGCGCATCCGCGAGGTGGAGGAGTGCCACATGATCGCGAGCAGCTTCGACTATCTGCTGAAGGTGCGCACGTCGGACATCCACCGTTATCGCGAAGTGCTGGGCGAGAAGATTTCGAGCCTTCCCAATGTCGCCAGCACCTCTACCTTCGTCGCGATGGAGACCGTGCGCGACATCGGGCGATGACCGCGCGGCCGACGTACGGAAACGGACGGGAGGTGCCGCATGGCGGACGACGGCGGGGTTGAACGGATGGGACTGGCGCGGTTTGCGCGCGTGCCGCTGCTCGCGCGGCCGACGCCGATCGAGCGGCTGAACGGCGTCGAGCGGGCGTTGCGCGCGCGCCATCCGGGGCGGCCGATCCCGGCGATCCACGTCAAGCGCGACGATCTGGGGCCGATCGGCGGCGGCGGCAACAAGCTGCGCAAGCTGGAATTCCTGCTGGGCGCGGCGATCGCCGAGGGCGCCGACACTTTTCTGACCACCGGCGCGCGCCAGTCGAACCACGCCCGGCTGAGCGCGGCGGCGGCGGCGCGGATGGGGCTGGCGTGCGAACTGTTCCTCACCGACAGCGTCGACCGGCAGGACGCGGCGTATCGCGACAACGGCAACGTGCTGCTCGACGCGCTGTTCGGCGCGCGGGTCCACCGGCTGCCCGCGGGGGCCGATGCGCTGGCGGCGGCGCAGGCGCGTGCCGCCGCGCTGAAGGAGATGGGGCGGCGCGGCTATGCCGTCGGGGCGGGCGGATCGTCGCCGGTGGGCGCGCTCGGCTATGC
>JAFABD010000009.1 GCA_023426225.1 Pseudomonadota bacterium
GTCCACGGCTTTGCCCTCGATCTCGTCAATGGCGGGCCCGATCCGGCCGATGCCGATTTCGACGCGGTGGCGGTATGAGCGACGGCGGCGAAATCCAGGTCGTGACCTTCGGCCTCGGGGCCGAGGTGTTCGCGGTGCCCGTCGCGCTGGTGCGTGAGATCCTCGATTATCGCGAAACCTTCCGCATCCCCAACGGACCGGACTATCTGCTGGGCCTGACGGACATGCGCGGCCAGGGCGTGACGACGATCGATTTCCGCATGCGGCTGGGGCTCGCCCCGTTCGAGCCGACGCCGAGCACGCGGATCCTCGTGGTCGACGTGCCGCTGCCGGACCGCGTGCTGATGCTGGGGCTCGTCGTCGATCGCGTGCTCGAAGTGTGCAGCTTCCGCACCGGCGACGTCGAGGCGGCACCCGATATCGGCATCCGCTGGCCCTCCGACTATATCGGCGGGGTCATCAAGCGGGCCGACGGCTTTGTCGTGCTGGTCGAAATGGCGCGCATCTTTGCCGCCGACGAGGCCGGGGCGCTCGCCCTGTCCAGAGCCGCCTGAACCGATCGGCGCCGCCTGCTCCGGATCTCCGGGGCGGGCGGCACCCCGCCCTGCGCTTCCGAACCCCATCGCCTGTCCATCCGGCAGTACCCACGGAGTAGACCCTGTGTCCGCAACCGCGCTCGACATCGCGTCGACCCCCGGCACCGACATGATGAGCAAGCGCAATTTCTCGCGGCTTGCCAGCTATATCTACCGCTATTCGGGCATCAAGATGCCCGAGAGCAAGAAGACCATGCTCGAAGGGCGACTGCGCCGTCGGCTGCGCGCCGTCGGCGTCGCGACGCTCGACCAGTATTGCGACTATCTGTTCGCTGAGGACCAGCTGGCGAGCGAGGGGCCGCACCTCATCAACGCGGTGACGACGAACAAGACCGATTTCTATCGCGAGCCCGCGCATTTCGACTTCCTGGTCGAAACCGCGCTGCCGCAACTGGTCGAAAACGGGGTGCGGACCGTGCGCGCATGGAGCGCCGCCTGCTCGACCGGCCCCGAACCCTATACGATCGCGATGGTGCTCGACGACTATGCCGCGCGGCACGGGGAGCCGGGGTTCGGCATCCTCGCCACCGATCTGGATACCGAGGTGCTGAAGGCGGCCCGCACGGGCATCTATTCGGTCGACATGATCGATCCGGTGCCCGAGCCGATGCGCCAGCGCTATGTGATGCCGTCGCGCGACCGCACGCGGCAGGAAGTCCGGATGGTGCCGCAACTGCGCAGCGCGATCGGCTTTGCGCAGCTCAACCTGATGGACGACCGCTATCCCGTCGGCGCCCCGATGCACCTGATCTTCTGTCGCAACGTGCTGATCTATTTCGACAAGGAAACGCAGCGCAAGGTGGTGTCGCAACTGGTCGATTGCCTGGAGCCCGGCGGGTTCCTGTTCCTGGGCCATTCGGAATCGATTACCGGTTTCTCGCTGCCGCTCCGCCAGGTGGCGAACACCGTCTTTCAGCGGGGGCCGGCATGACCGCAGGCAAGATCCGCGTCCTGGTCGTCGACGATTCGGCAAGCGTGCGCCAGACGCTGGCGGCGATCCTGTCCGAAGATCCCGCGATCGAGGTGATCGGCACCGCGTCCGATCCGTTCAGTGCGGCGCGGCGCATCCACGAGGAGGTGCCCGACGTCATCACGCTCGACGTCGAGATGCCGCGCATGGACGGCATCACCTTTCTGCGCAAGCTGATGTCGCAATGCCCGGTGCCGGTGGTGATGTGCTCGTCGCTGACCGAGGAAGGTTCCGAGACGCTGCTCCAGGCGATGGAGGCGGGCGCGGTCGACGTGATCCTGAAACCGCGCATCGGCGTCGCCGACCATCTTGCCGAGCACCATCTCCAGATTCGCGACGTCGTGAAGGCGGCGGCGGGCGCGCGCGTTCGCGGCCGTCCGGTGGCACGGCGCCCGGTACCCGCCGCCCCGACGCAGAAGCTGACGGCCGACGCGGTGCTGCCGCCGCCCAGCGGCCGTCCGATGAGCCGCACGACCGAGATGGTCGCGTGCATCGGCGCGTCGACCGGCGGGACCGAGGCGTTGCGCGAGGTGCTCGAGGCACTGCCCGCCAATGCGCCCGGCGTGGTGATCGTCCAGCACATGCCCGAACATTTCACCCGCGCCTTCGCCAACCGGCTCAACACGCTGTGCGCCGTCGACGTGAAGGAAGCGGCCGACGGCGACCCGGTGCTGCGCGGCCATGTGCTGATCGCGCCCGGCGGCAAGCACATGATGCTCGAGCGGCAGGGCGCGCGCTATCACGTCGCGGTGCGCGACGGGCCGCTGGTGTCGCGGCACCGCCCGTCGGTCGACGTGCTGTTCCGTTCGGCGGCACGCGCGGCCGGATCGAACGCGGTCGGGATCATCATGACCGGCATGGGCGACGACGGTGCGCGCGGCCTGCTCGAGATGAAGCAGGCCGGCGCGCGCACCTTTGCCCAGGACGAAGCCAGCTCGATCGTGTTCGGCATGCCCAAGGAGGCGATCGCCCGCGGCGCCGCCGACCGGGTGATCCCGCTCGATCATATCGCCCGCGAACTGCTGGCGGCGACGACGCGATGACCGGCACCGTTTACCGCGCAGGCGCGGCGCCGACGGCAGCAGCCGTCGCCCGGCACTGCCCCAGCCAGAGGATGTGGTGATGTACACCGCTGCGATTCCCGACCCTGCGCCCGAATCCGAAATGTCGCTGGCCGCTGCCGAGGCGACGCTCGACCGAGTTGCGGCGGCGATCGACCAACGCTTCGTCGGCGCCGGGCAGGCGCTGGCCCAGGCCTATTCAATCGTCGAGAACCTCGTGACCGCGCTCGAGGGGGTCACCAACGCGCTGGGGCGCGACGCCGCCGACGCTGCGGTCGAGAACCTGCGCGGGACTGCCGACCGGCTCGAACGGCTGCCGACGGTGCAGTCGTCGCGCCAGGAGGCGCTGGCCCGCATCCAGCAGATGGCCAAGCCGCTGCGCGACCATATCGCCCAGGTCAACCGCACGCTCGATTTCCTCCGGATCTGCGGCCTGAACATCAAGGTCGCGGCCGCCGGGGCCGAGGGATTCTCGGCCTTTGCCGACACGATGTTCGCGCGGCTCGACGTCGGCGAGGTCGAAATGGCGGGCATCGCCGACGAGATCGACCGGCTGATGGCGGGAATCCCGGCGGTGATCGAGGTCGACCGCCAGCTCGCGGGCGAATGCGCGCGGGTGATCCCGCACGTTCCGCGCAAGCTTGCCGCCGACGCCGCGGCGTTGCGCGCGCACCAGGCCGCCGATTCGGCGCGCGCCGCCCGCATCGCCGAGGTCGCGCGCGACCTGCGCGGCAAGGTGGGGCTGGCGATCGGTGCCATGCAGATCGGCGACATCACGCGCCAGCGGCTCGAACATGTCGCGCAGGGGCTGCGATTGCTGGCGGCGTTCCGCGACGGCGGCGACGGCGCGGATCCCGCGGTCGCCGATGCCGTCGCCGCGCATGTGCTCGCGCTGCTCGCCGCCCAGGCGGCCGACACG
>JAFABD010000031.1 GCA_023426225.1 Pseudomonadota bacterium
CCGCCAGTCGGGCGGGCAAATCCTGGTGGAGCGCCGCCGCTTCGCCGCGCAGGTCGATCATTGCACCCACGATCGCGCCCCCGCCCCGCGCGGCCCGCAGCATCGCGATCGCGGCCGCGCCGGTCGCCACCGTCGGCGCCTCGCCCTCGGCCGCCCCCGCCATCGCCCCCGCCGCGGCGGACCAGGCCGTCTGGGCTCCGGGCCGATCGTCCACAATCAGAATACGCACGCGTAACACCCCCCGACAGGGCAACGGTCCCTGTCCAACGCCAACCACTATCCTGCCGACACAAGATAAACTATCGACACCGCAACAGACTATCAATTTCTTGCAGGACGACCCACTTATACTGCACCGGCGAGCTACGTTCCGAAGTTTCCCTTAGTCGCACCCAACAAGATGTCCCGATAGAACAGCAATTGTGAAAGGCACCGTCTCCCCGGACCTTTCACGGGTAAAAAAGCGTCCTTCCCGCTTCTTTCCCCCAGGGCGGGAACTGCATATGGGAGCAAGCCGGAGCCGTCCGTCGATCCCTCACGGCTCCGGCTTGTCGCATTTCTTCCCCAGGTCGGCGACAAGGCGTTCGTTTCGCGGGACCGCCTGCGGCGCGTCTCCTGCTGCGCGGCGACATGTTCCCGCAGCCCCTGCCACCAACGCATAATTTTCCGCGCAGCAAATCGTTTCGCATCCAATTGCGGCATCGGGCGTTTCGCGTACCGGTCGCCTATATCCGATTGCGGGGGAGAACATGCCTGACGAACGCGCCCGACGACGATGGTGAGCCCTGCCGACGGCCTGTCGGCGGCCCCGCCGAACCCGGAAGAGTTCCGGCTGATCGCCGAACGCGCACCGGTGGTGATCTGGGCAACGCGCGCCGACGGGCGCACCATCTTCGTCAACCGCTGTTTCTCCAGCTTCACCGGCCTGGCCCCCGACGGTGCGCTGGATTTCGACTGGCGGACGATCCTTCACCCTGACGACGCCGCCGCCGTGATCGACGCGGCCGAACGCGGCTGCGCGGCCCGCGGCGACTTCACCCTCGAAGCGCGCGTGCGCAATGCCCAGGGCGAATGGCGCTGGCTTCATGCCGCGATGACGCCGCGGATGGACGCTGCGGGCGCCTTTGCCGGCTATATCGGCGTCGCGCACGATCTCACCGATCGCAAGCAGGTCGAACTCGCGCTGCGCGAACGCGAGGCCGAGTTGCGCAAGAGCGAGGAAAGCCTGCGGCTCGCGATCGAGGATGCCGGCATGGCGACGTGGGAGCTCGACCTGACGACGCTCGCCGGCGAATGGTCCGCCAACCGCTTCGACCTGTTCGGCATGGCCCGGCGCGGCGACAGGCGCGGCAGCTTCCAGGACTGGCTCGACCGCATCCATCCCGAGGATCGCCCGCGTGCCGAGGCCGCCGCGCGCCGCTGTTTCGACCAGGGCACGCCCTATACGATCGAATATCGCATCCTGCGCGCCGATACCGGCGACGAACGCTGGCTGCAAAGCCACGGCACGCGCGTCGACTATAGCGACGGGCGCCCCACGCGCTTCGTCGGCGTCTCGTTCGACATCACCGAGGCCAAGCGCGCCGAAGCACGGCTGCGCGCCAGCGAGACGCGCTTCCGCACGATCTTCGAACAGGCGAACGACTTCCTCATCACCACCGACCTCGGTCAGCGCATCACCTCGGTCAATCCGGCGGTCGAACATGCGCTCGGCTATGCCCAGGCCGAAATGGTGGGGCGCTCGATCGGCGACTTCATGGATGCCGACGATTTCGCGCGCAGCGCCGCCGCCTTCAAGGCGGGGCTGGCCCGCTGCGGCAATGGCGGGTCGACGCGACTGACGCTCCATGTCCTCGCCCGCGACGGCCGCCGGCTGGTGTGGGAGACCAATTCGCAGATCACCGTCGGCACCGACGGAGGGCCCACCGGCCTCCACGCGATCTGCCGCGACGTCACCGAGGCCAAGCGCGCCGAGGCGCATCTGCGCCTGCTGATCGACGAGCTCAACCACCGCGTGAAGAACACGCTCGCGATCGTCCAGGGCATTGCACAGCAGAGCTTCCGCCGCGGCGTCGAGCCCGAGGCCGGGCGCCGCGCCTTCGAAGGGCGCCTCGCCGCATTGTCCGAGGCGCACAACCTGCTCACGCGCCAGCAATGGACGCCGGTGTCGATGCGCCGCATCATCGCCGACGCGGTCGCCCCGCACGGCGGCGACGAGGGCCGCTTCACGCTCGACGGCCCCGATCTGATGATCGCGCCCAAGACCGCGATCTCGCTCGCCCTCGCGATCCATGAACTCGCCACCAACGCGGTCAAGCACGGCGCGCTCTCGGCGCCTGCGGGCCGCGTCGCGATCGACTGGGCGGTCGCCGGCGCCGACGACGCGGCACGCCTCGTCCTGCGCTGGACCGAAAGCGGCGGTCCGCCGGTCGAGGTGCCGCGCCACCGCGGTTTCGGCACGCGCATGATCGAACGCGGCCTCGCCGCCGAACTCGGCGGCGCCGTCACCATCGCCTTTCGTCAACAGGGGCTCGTCTGCACCGTCGAGGCCCCGCTCCCCCAGGAAAGCCGTCCCCGATGATCGCGATTCAGCCCTGCCCGTCCACCGACACCGACTGGGCCGGGGCGTGCCGTCCTGCGGCCGTCCGCGTGCTGGTGGTCGAGGACGAGCCGGTCGTGGCGATGTGCCTCGAAGACATGCTCGACGCGATCGGCTGCACGCCGATCGGCCCGGTCGCGCGGCTCGACGAGGGGCTCGCGCTCGCCCGCAGCGCCGACTTCGATATCGCGATCCTCGACATCAACCTGTCGGGCGAACGCAGCACCCCGATCGCGGCGCTGCTGCGCGACCGCGGCATCCCCTTCGCTTTCGCCAGCGGTTATGGCAGCCCGCCCGAGGGGTTCGAGGACAGCCGCCTGCTCGGCAAGCCCTATCGCCAGCAGGAGGTGGCGGCGCTGCTCGACGCGCTGCGCCGGGGCTGAGCCGCCGCCCCTCGCTCAGCCGCGCGCGCGGCCCGTCATGCGTCCCGCGCGGCGCAGCACCGCCTCCGCACGCGCCAGGTG
>JAFABD010000115.1 GCA_023426225.1 Pseudomonadota bacterium
CCGCCAGGCCGAAGCCGCCGGACGCCGGGGCGAGCGCCTCGCCGCCTGGTGGCTGCGGCTCAAGGGCTGGCACATCGTCGACCGCCGCGTGCGCACGCCCGCGGGCGAGGTCGATCTGGTCGCGCGCCGCGGCAGCCTCGTCGCCTTTGTCGAGGTCAAGACGCGCCGCGACGCCGCCGGACTCGACCATGCGATCGACGCGCGCCGGCTCGCGCGCGTCGCCGCCGCTGCCGAACTGCTGATGCCGGTCTATGCGCGGCCGGGCGACGATATCCGCGTCGACGTCGTGCTGATCGCGCCGGGCACCGCGCCGCGCCACATCGAGAATGCGTGGCTCGAAAACGGCTGAGCCCTGCGCGCCCGCGCCCGCGCTCCGCCCCGGGCGCGCTCAGGGTGACAAGCGCCCGCCCCGCGCCTACATCGCGGACCAGTTTCACGGGCCCGCGCCGCCGGGCCGGTTCCATCGGGAGGAAGGTTCGGCATGGCGCTCACCGTCGCGGTTCAGATGGATCCGCTCGATTCGATCAACATCGCGGGCGATTCGTCCTTCGCGCTGATGCTGTCGGCGCAGGCGCGCGGACACCGGCTGTTCCATTACGCGCCCCAGGATCTCAACTATGCCGCGGGGCATGTCTGGGTGCATGCGCATCCGGTGACGGTTCAGCGCGTCGCGGGCGACCATTTCCGCTTCGGCGATCCCGTCCGGCTCGATCTGGGCGATCAGGCCGATGTCGTGCTGATGCGCCAGGATCCGCCCTTCGACCTCGGCTACATCACCGCGACGCACCTGCTCGAACGGATCGCCGACCGCACGCTGGTGGTCAACGATCCGGCGAGCGTGCGCAACGCGCCCGAAAAGCTGTGGGTGCTCGATTTCGCGCAGTTCATGCCGCCCACGCTCATCACGCGCTCGCTCGACGAGGCGCGCGCCTTCCTCGCCGAACATGGCGAGATCGTCGTCAAGCCGCTCCACGGCAACGGCGGCAAGGCGATCTTCAAGGTCGGCCGCGACGGCGCCAACCTGTCGTCGCTGATCGAGGTGTTCAACACCGCCTATCGCGAACCGCACATGATCCAGGCGTTCCTCCCCGAAATCGTGCGCGGCGACAAACGCATCGTGCTCGTCGACGGCGAGGTGGCGGGCGCGATCAACCGCATCCCGGGCGAGGGCGAGATCCGTTCGAACCTCGCGGTCGGCGGGTCGGCCGCCAAGACCGATCTCACCGCGCGCGAACGCGAGATCTGCGCCGTGCTCGGCCCCGAACTGCGCCGGCGCGGGCTCCTTTTCGTCGGCATCGACGTTATCGGCGGCGAATGGCTGACCGAAATCAACGTCACCTCGCCCACGGGGATCGTCGCGATGGACCGTTTCAACGGCACCGATACCGCGGCGCGCATCTGGGAAGCGATCGAAGCCCGCGTCGCCGCGCGCGGCTGACGCGGCGCATGGCGCGCACGGGACGCATGGCGCGCACCGAACGCACGGCGCGCCCCCTGCCCGCCGCGCGGCCGGGAACGGCGGCATGATCAACTGGCTCGACTGGGGCTATTGGGGCGTGTTCGTCCTGATGATGCTCGAAAACGTCATTCCGCCGATCCCGTCCGAAGCGATCATGGGCATGGCGGGCGTCGCCGTGGCCCAGGGGCGGATGGCGTTCGTCCCGCTCGTCCTTGTCGGCACCGCGGGGACGATGGCGGGCAACCTGTTCTGGTGGGAACTCGGCCGGCGGCTCGGCTATCACCGGCTGCGCCCGTTCGTCGAACGCTGGGGCCGCTGGCTGACGCTCGAATGGGAGGATGTCGAACGGCTGCGGCGCCATTTCGATCGCTGGGGCGGCGTCACCGTGTTCGTGTTCCGCTTCCTGCCCTTCGGCCGCACGATCATCTCGGTCCCCGCCGGGCTGATGCACATGCCCGTCGGCCGTTTCCTCCTCTATACCGGCGCGGGCAGCGCGATCTGGAACACGCTGCTCGTCGCCGCCGGACTCGGCCTCGGCAACGTCGTCGACGGCCTCGAACGCTGGGCCACCCCCATCCTCGCCGCAACGCTCGCGATCGCGCTGGTCGGCTATCTCTGGCGCGTCCTCACCTGGAAACCCCGCTCGCGGCGCTAAGGGGGCGCCGCTTGTCCTCGCCCGGCGCCGCGATTATCGCCTCGTGATGATCCGGATCCGCAATTCGACGCCCGCCGACGGCGATCGCGTGCTTCAGGTGTGGCGCGATGCCGTCGATGCCACGCATGATTTCCTCGCCCCCGCCGATCGTGTCGCGATCGAGGCGGAGGTGGCGGGTTTCCTGCCCGCCGCGCCGTTGTGGCTCGCGGTCGACGACGCCGATGTCGCGATCGGCTTCATGCTGCTCGACGGCGCGCAGATGGAGGCGCTGTTCATCGACACCGCGCATCGCGGGCGCGGCGTCGGCCGGGCGCTCGTCGCGCATGCGCTGGCGTTGCACCCGGCGCTCACCACCGACGTCAACGAAGCGAACGAACAGGCGGTCGGCTTCTATCGGCGGCTCGGCTTCGTCGTCACCGGCCGCTCGCCGCGCGACGGCCAGGGGCGCGCCTATCCGCTGCTCCACCTGCGCCGCGACGGTTGAGGCGGGGCGGCTGAGCCGCCGCAGCTGCGTTCACGCGCGCGGGTGCGCCGCGCGGTACACGTCGAGCAGGTGCGCGGCGTCGACCGCGGTATAGATCTGGGTCGAACTCAGGCTGGCATGGCCCAGCAACTCCTGCAGCGCGCGCAGGTCGGCGCCGCGGCCGAGCAGGTGCGTGGCAAAGCTGTGGCGCAGCGCGTGCGGCGTCGTGCGGTCGGAAAGGCCCAGCGCGGTGCGCGCCGCCCGCACCGCCTTGCGGATCAGCGCGGGCG
>JAFABD010000200.1 GCA_023426225.1 Pseudomonadota bacterium
CCCCTGGCCCCGCACCCCCGCCGACCGCCCCGCCCCGCAACCGGCACCCACACCCGACCCGCTCGCCCATCCGGCACTATAGTTACGGGGCAAGCCGCGCTTTTCACGATCGGCGAAAACGACGTTCCCCCTTTCGACGCGCCGCGGATCGGCAATCGGGATGAGAGGGCGCCGTCGATTTGGGGCTTCATGGGCGACACGACCCTCGCGGGCAGGTGCAGCCTGCCTGCCGCCGCGGCGGTCAGCCCGCCTGTCCCGCGCGTTTGGCGGCGCGCTCGCGCGCGATCGCCGCGAGGGCCGCGATCCACAGCGCGCCCGCCGCCGCAGTGCCCGCCAGCATCGCGCCTGTCGCGCCGCCGACGCCGAACCCGGCGGCTGCCGCCACGATCAACGCGCCCCCCAGCGCGTGAAAGGGCCGGAAACCGGCCGCGACGGCGATCGGCAGAAAATGCAGCCCGACGATCAGGGCGATCGCCGGCAGGAGCAGGTCGGGCCGGTTCAGGTTGACGACGATATTCGCCGCCACAAAGATGCCGATGCCCTCGGCAATGCTGCTCCACATGGTGACGCGCTGCGCCCGTGCCGAGAACTCGGCGCCTTTGCCGGGCATTCGGATGACCTGCACCGCCGCGATTGCGATCAGCGCAAAGCCGGCAAAAGGCAACATCGGCCACGCCCCGGTGAAATCCGGTTGCCGTGCCATCGTCATCGCCGCGAACACCGCGCCGAAAAAGCCCATGATCAGCGCACCCCAGGCTCCCATGGGCCCCTCCCTGTGTTGGTGGCCGCGATCATGGCGCAGGGTTGCAGCGGCGCAAAGCATCGTTTTCGCCGTCATTCCCGACGCGTGACCGCCCCCGCCCCGGCGCCCCGCCGCACGCCGCCCACATTCCGGCGCAACCCCGGGGGCTCCGCGCGGAACCGGCGCGCACCGGCGCGTTACGCGGTCGCCATGCATCGCCTCGCCTCACGCCTCGCCGCTCCGCAACCGCGCATCGCGGCCGATGGGGAGCCCGTCTATCGCGTGCGTTCGGCGGCGGCGTTCCGCGGCGTGCGCGCGCACGATGTCGGCAACGGGCTGTTCGTGTTCCAGCAGGATACGCGGGGCGTCGCGATCGAGGATGTCGTCGTCGCCGGCGGCTATCGCGTCATCGAGAACAAGGCGCCGGTCAAGGGCGAGGATGCCAGCGTCGTCGGCATCCGCATCCGCGGCGTCCGCGCGACCGATCTGCGGCGCAGCTTCGCGCGCTTTCGCTATGACAGCCATGACGGCGTGATCGAGGATGTCAGCGCCACCGGGACGCTCACCACCGGCGCGCACGACCTGCCCGTCGGCATCGCGTTCGGCGACCGGGCGCATGACTTCCGGCTCGAACGCTGCACGATGCGCGGCTTCCGCTGGCAGCGAAAGCCCGGGCAATACTGGAACGGCGACGGCTTCTCGTCCGAACGCGGCAATCACGGCCTCGTCTTCCGCCAGTGCGCGGCGTGGGACAACAGCGACGGCGGGTTCGACCTCAAATCGACCGACACGCTGCTCGACGATTGCGTCAGCGGCCGCAACGCGCGCAACTACCGGCTCTGGTCCGACATTCATGCGACGCGGCTCACGAGCATTGATCCTATAAAACTGGGCGGCGTCGGCGATACCGTCCATTTCGCGCTGATGGCGGCGCACCGCACCGCCGATCAGCCGCTGGTGATCCGCATCGATCACCTGCGGGTGCGCAGCAGCCAGGCCTGGCCGATCTTCGACGTGCACGACGGCGTCGCGCGCATCGAAATCGGGTCGCACGATATCCAGGTGCCGCCCGGCACCCCGCTCGTCCGCACGCGCGGCACCGCCGCCGTTCCGGGGGGCGTGCGCTTCGCCACCGCCCCGCCAAGGCTCTGATTCCACCCGCTTCGACGCGGCGTTCGTCGTCCGGACGCGGATTGGCCACGCTTCAACGCCGCCCCCTTGCTGCACTGCAACGACACTGTGCAGCCTCAAGATGTCGGACGATGAGTTCATGTCTAGCGTATCCGAGTCCCAATGATTCGGACGAATAGATCTGGTTCGTTACGCTCCTGTATTGGTTGTTTGCTGGTCTTGGGAGGGGCCCAGCAACCAAGGAAAGGGTGAAACATGCAAAAAGTACGCAAGGCAGTATTCCCGATCGGCGGGCTTGGAACCCGTTTCCTTCCCGCAACGAAATCGATGCCCAAGGAAATGCTTCCGGTTGTCGATCGGCCGCTCATCCAATATGCCGTCGATGAAGCGCGCGAAGCGGGCATCGAGCAGTTCATTTTCGTCACCAGCCGCGGCAAAAGCCTGATCGACGATCACTTCGATCGCGCCTTCGAGCTCGAAGAAACGATGTCGCGCCGGGGCAAGCCGCTGGGCGTGCTCGACGGCACGCGCACCTCGCCGGGCGACATCACGATCGTGCGCCAGCAGGAACCGCTCGGCCTCGGCCATGCGGTGTGGTGCGCGCGCCGCATCGTCGGCGACGAGCCGTTCGCGGTGCTGCTCCCCGACGACCTGATGGTCGGCGAGCCGGGATGCCTCAGGCAGATGATGGCCGCCTATGCCGAAGTCGGCGGCAACCTCGTCTGCGCCGAAGAGGTCGCGCCCGAGGACACGCGCAAATACGGCATCATCACCCCCGGCACGCGCAACGGCGCCGTCACCGAGGTGCAGGGGCTGGTCGAAAAGCCCGATCCCGCCGACGCGCCGTCCAATCTGGGCGTGATCGGCCGCTACATCCTCCAGCCCGAGGTGATGGACATCCTCGCCAGCCAGGAGGAAGGCGCCGGGGGCGAGATCCAGCTCACCGACGCACTCGCGCAGTTGATCGGGCAACAGCCGTTCCACGGCGTGACCTTTGCGGGCAAGCGTTATGACTGCGGCGACAAGAGCGGCTTCGTCACCGCCACGCTCGCGCTCGCGCTCGAACGGCCGGAACTCGCGCCCGCGATCCGTGCCTTCATGGCGACGGCCTGATCCATGGACGCCGTCCGCGGGCAACTGCCCAAGGCCGTCGGTAGCGACCCCCAGGTCGACCGCGGCGCCCTGATCGACCTGCGCCGGATCTTCGCGATCATCCGGCGGCGCTGGCTCGTCATCCTCACCGCGGTCGCGACGGCGCTGGTCGTCGCGGCGGCGGCCTATTTCGCGGCCGAACCGCGTTATGTCGCGACCGCGCAGGTCGCGCTCGAACGCAGCGCCGAACGCGTCATCAACGTCGATCAGGTCGTACCGACCACCGATCCCGATTCGGCCGCGGTCGATACCGAGGTCCAGGTGCTGCGTTCGCCCGAACTGGTCGGGCGCGTCGTCGACCGGCTCCGGCTCGATCGCGATCCCGCGTTCAACAAGGCGGCGGTGCCCGGCCAGCCCGCGCCCGCCAAACCCGACCTGATCGGGCGCCAGCGCGCGATCGGCACGCTGCTTTCCGGGCTCACCGTCAAGCGCGACGGGCTCTCCTATGCGATCAGCGTGTCGTTCGAGGCCGATACCCCGCAGCGCGCGGCACAGGTCGCGAACACGCTCGTCGACGAATATGTCGCGGGCCAGACCGGCAGCAAGACACAGGCGACGGCGCGCGCGCGCCAGTTCCTCGAACAGCGGCTCCAGCAACTGCGTAGCCAGGTGCTCGAGGCCGAACGCGCGGTCGCCGACTATCGCGCGGCGCACAACCTGTTCCCCGTCTCGAACACCAGCACGGTGACGCAGCAGGAACTGTCGACGCTGACGACGCAGCTCGCCCAGGCGCAGGCCGAAAGCGCGGCGGCGCAGGCGCGGCTCAGCACCGCCCAGGCCCAGCTTCGTCGCGGCCGCAGCGGCGACGAGCTCGGCGAATCGCTCGAATCGCCCGTCGTCAGCCAGTTGCGCGCGCAACGGGCCGAGGCGGCGCGCGACGTCGCCTCGCTCGAAAAGCGCTACGGCCCGCGCCACCCCGATCTCGTCCGCGCCCAGAATGCGCTGCGCAGCACCGATCAGCAGATCGCCTCGGAGGTCCAGCGCATCGTCGCCAATCTGTCGATCCAGGCGAACATCGCGCGCCAGCGTGCGGCGTCGCTCGCCGGCTCGATCAACCAGGCGCGCGGCCAGCTCGCGGGCGACACCACCGCGTCGGTCCGGCTCAACGAGCTCGAACGCAACGCCGAATCGTCGCGGACGCTCTATCAGGCGTTCCTCGACCGTTATCGGCAGACGGTGGCGCAGGCGGGGCTCGAACGCTCGAACGCCAACATCATCAGCCGCGCCCGCGTCCCCGGCGCCCCCAGCTCGCCCAACCCGCTGATCTACGGCGCGCTCGGGCTGGTCGGCGGGCTCGGCGTCGCGGCGATGCTGGTGCTGCTGCTCCAGTTGCTCGAACGCGGCCTCGAAACCAGCGACGCGATCGCCCAGTCGCTCGCGCTGCCGACGCTGGCGACGATCCCGAACGCGCGCACGCTGCCGGGCTATCGCAAGTCGGGGCTCCCCGCCCCGCCGGCGGAGTTGCCGCTCAAGCGGCCGCAATCGGCCTTTGCCGAGGCGTTCCGGTCGCTGCGCACCTCGATCCAGTTCGCGGGCAACGGCACGCCGATGCGGGTGATCGCGATCACCTCGTCGGTGCCGGGCGAAGGCAAGACGACGACGACGATGGCGCTCGCGCGCGCCATGGCCGCCGCGGGCAGCCGCGTGCTGCTGATCGACTGCGACGCCCGCCGCCGCGCCTCGAGCCGCGAGTTCACCGCCGGGGTCGAGGTCGGCCTCAACGAGGTGATCGCGGGCGAGGCCAGCCTCGACCAGGCGATCGTCCAGGATCCGCTGTCGGGGGCGTATCTGCTCCCGCACCGCCTCGATGCCAGGGTCATCAGCCTCGCCGAAAGCCCGCGCCTCGCCGAGCTGATCGAGGCGGTGCGCGAACGCTACGACTTCGTCCTGCTCGACACGCCGCCGGTGCTCCCGGTCGACGAGGCGCGCGTCATCGCCAGCATGGCCGACGGCGTCGTCCTGCTCGTGCGGTGGCGCAACACCCCGGCCAAGGCGGCGGAAATCGCGCTGCGTCAGCTCAACGACGTCCACGCCAATGTGATCGGCGCGGCGCTGACGATGGTCGACATGCGCGAACATGCCCGGTCGGGCTTTGCGGATGCCGGCTATTACAAGCGCGAATACAAGCATTACTATGTCGGCTGAGGGGCGCCGGTGAACCCCTCGCTCACCTTCGGGCCGGCCTTCGGGCTCCCGGTGCTGCTGCCGGTCACGTTGCTGCTGCTGGTGCCGCTCGGCATCGGCGTGGCGCGTGCCGGCAGCCTCGCGGGCCGCTTCGTGATCGTGGCGCTGTGGCTGCGCTACATCGCGGGCGCCTATCACCTCTACATGTTCAAGCCGATCGCCGCCGGGCTGTCGGGCAACGCGATCCTGTCGATCGCGGTGACGCTGTTCGGGCTGGTGTTCGTCGTCCGCCCGGCCAATCTGGCGATCCGCTGGCTGCTGCCGGTCTACCTGCTGATGGCGCTGGTGCTGTTCAGCGCGACGATGAACGGCGATGTCGCGGGCGGCATCAACGTCATGGTCAAATATGCCTATCTGGTGGTGATCGCGCTCGCGGTGTTCCAGGGGATGCGCCGTGATCCGTCGGGCGGCTTCGTCGGCTGGGCGATGGTCGCGTTCCTGCCGCTGCTCGTGTTCCAGGCGCTGTCGGTCGTGCTCCACCTGCCCAAGGGGTCGGAGACCGGCGACGGCCTCGTCTGGATCGGCGGCTACAACCATGAAGGCGCCTTTTCGGTCGCGCTCGTCGCGGGGTTCACGATCGCGTGCTTCGCGCGCCGGGCGCCCGCGCCGGTGCGGGTCGCCTTCCTGCTCGCGACGCTGGTCGGCATCCAGCTCGCGGGCTACCGCACCTCGATCCTCGCGCTGGCGCCGCTCGCGCTCGCGACCTTCCTCGTCGGGCTGACGCGCAGCGTGCGGCGCGACCAGCAGGCGCTGATGGCGACGACCGCGGTGGTCGCCGGGCTGGTGCTCGTCGCCGCAATGGGCGTGCTCTATGCCGACAAGTTCGCCGATCTCGCGACCTTCCTCGCGCACCCCGGCGACCTCATCAAGCCGCCGCGCGACTTCGATTATGCCGATCGCCAGGTCATGTCGGCGCGCCCGCTGATCTGGAGCAGCTATCTCTACGCCTGGGCCGAGGGCACGCCCGCCCAGTATCTGTTCGGCTTCGGCCCCGAAGGCTGGGAGGGGCTGTTCAAGGTCTATCCGCACAACACGCTCGTCGCGACGCTGTACGAGCTGGGCATCTTCGGCGTCGGCGCGATGCTGCTCCTGTGGGGGACGATGGCCGCCGCGGCGTGGCGCGCGCGCGAGGAACGCTTCCTCCTCCTCGCCGCGCATTTCGCCTTCTTCCTGCTCAACATGGCGACGATGCCGTTCTGGCAGGTCGAGGGGCTGGGGCTCTACGGCTTCCTGTGCGGCTACACGATCTATCAGGCCCGCCGCGCCGCGACCCGGCACGAACGCCGCGTCCCCGCGATCGAAGACGACGCCGCCGCCCCGCTCTACCCCGGCCTGCGCGGCCCCGGCGCCCCCCAGCTCAGCCGCTGACCCCACTCCTCCCCGGCCCCACTCCTCCCCGGCCC
>JAFABD010000014.1 GCA_023426225.1 Pseudomonadota bacterium
AGTCGGTGACGGCGCTGACCGCGAGCGAGGTGACCAGCCTGCGCAACGGCATCGCCCAGATATCGCATGGAACACCGCGCCGCGCGGCAGCGCCGAGTTCAAGCGCAGCCTGACCTATTGGGCGAACATCCACAGCTATATCGGCAAGCCGTGCTCGAACCCGCTGGCGCTCAACTATCCGGGGATGAGCGGGCTGACGGTGCAGGGCGCGACGACCGACGACGAGAAGGCGACATGGTGCACGTGCCAGCATGGCACCGACCAGTTCCTGACCTGGCACCGCATGTACCTCTATTATTTCGAGCAGGTGCTGCAGGCGGCGTCGGGCGACCCGAAGCTGCGGCTGCCCTTCTGGGACTATGAGACCGACGGGGCGATCCCCGACGTCTATCGCGCACCGACCTATCTCGACGCCGCGGGCAAGCAGGTGCCCAACCCGCTGGACGTCGGCAACCGCCAGGCGGAGCTCAACGCGGGCAAGGCCAAGCTCGACCCCGCGGTGACGTCGACGAGCGGCGCGATGATCGAGACCGACTATCTGCGCTTCGACAATGCGCTGGAAAGCACGCCGCACGGCGCGGTGCATTGCGCGGTCGGCGTGAAGAGCTGTCCCAGCGGCTATATGGGCTATGTTCCCACCGCGGGGAACGACCCGATCTTCTATGCCCACCACACCAATATCGACCGGCTGTACGAATGCTGGCTGGCGGTCGACCAGGCGGCGCGGTTGCCGCAGGATCCGGCGATGCTGACGCAGCAATTCTCGTTCATCGACGGGACGGGCGCGCTGGTGACGCGCGCGGTGGGCGACATGCTGACGACGCAGCAGCTCGGCTATCGCTATGCCGCAGGCGGCGGCTGCCCGACCGGCGCCGAGGCGGCCGCGCAGCGCACGCAGGCCCGGCTGAAGACGCAGGTGACGGCGCCGCGCGTGTTCGCGCGGGCGGGGACGACGACGCTGAAGCGCGGGACGACGCTGGTCCCCCTCCAGATCACGCCGGCGCAGAACAAGGCGCTGCTCACCGCCAGTGCCGCGCCGAACGGCGCCGCGCCGCGGCTGGTGATCGACGGGCTGCAATATGACACGCTGCCGGGCGTGCTCTACAAGGTCTATCTGCAGAACAAGGCGGGCACGCGGCGCCTGCTGGGCGTCATCAACTTCTTCAACGCCACCGCGCCGCACGACCATGCCGGGCATGACGGCGCGATGCCCGACACGCTCAACTTCGACGCGCGGGCGGCGATCGCGGCGCTGGGCGGCGGCGCCGGGACGCTGGTGATCGAGCCGAGCAGCGGCGTGACCGGGACCACGCCGGCGCAGGCGGCCGAACAGGTCAATCCGGCGGCCAATGTCCGCTTCCGCTCGGCGCGGATCGAACTGCGCTGAGCGGCGTCCGCGGCGACGCCGGTTGCTCGGCGTCGTCGCGGATCAGCCGTTCGTAGAAGCCGCCGAACGTCCCCGACGGGTCGATGAGGTGGATTTCGAGAATCCAGTGGCGCCGGCGGCCGTTGCCGTCGGGGTCGCGCAACCGCCCGGGATTGTCGGGCGCGATGCGGTTGGCCGCCTTGCCCCCCGGCAGGTGCGCATGGGGAAACTCGGCGACGACATGCCCGGCGATGCGCCCGCCGAACCGCCAGCCCGCCGCCGCGGCCGAGGCGCAGGCAAAGGCGTAGAGATCGGCGCCGCTGATGTCGGGATCGGCGCGGAAATGCGCGGCGACGGCATCGAACTGGCGCGGCAGCGCGGCGCAGAGCGCGTGCCGGACCGGATCGGCGCCGAGCGCATGGCTGTAGCCGACATCGGCCTCCCACGCGCCGACGACGGGGCCGAGATCGAGAAAGACGATGTCGTCGTCCCCGATGACGCGCACCGGCGGATTGTCCGACGCGGTGGCGAGCGTGTTGGCACCCGCGCGGACGATGCGCTTGTGCCAGTGGCGCGTGACGCCGAACTCGGCCGCCGCCAGCGCCTGGATGTCGCGTTCGACCGCGCGTTCGGTCCGGCCGGGCGCGATCAGGCCGAGCGCGGCGATCCGGTCGAGCAGGTCGAGCGCGCGATCCTCGGCCGCGATCAGGTGGCGGCGGCGGGCGGCTTCGTCGAAGGGCGCGGGGGCGGGGCTGGACATGGCCCCGTCCATGCCAGCCGCAACGCCCCAGGACCAGTGCGGCAAGCGCGCCGAAGCCGGCGGGCGGGGCGGCGCGGGCAAAAAAGTGTCGCCCGTGCGAATTAGGGTGTTGACGCCTATCCGATCGTCGCCTAATCGGCCGCTCCACGCTTCGGCGGCCCCTTCGTCTAGCGGTCTAGGACGCGGCCCTTTCACGGCTGAAACACGGGTTCGAGTCCCGTAGGGGTCACCACCCTTTCCGAGCATATGGCTCTGGAAAGGCGGGTGCGGCAGACGCACAGACGCGCCGCCCCCAACCGTCGTAATCCTTCCATCGCCCGAACGTCATTCCGAGCGCGCGCGCGGTTCGTGCCGATGGCTGTTCGTGCCGATCGTGCCGATCGGGGCCTGCGCGGGCTCGCGGCGATGCGCCGCCGGGCTCAATCGGCCCAGGCGGCGTCCTCGACATGAAGTTCGGCGGCGGGACGGCTGCCCCAGTCGTCGATGCGCGCGCGGCCCGCGATCCACAGGCGGCGATGCGCGGGAGCCGAGAGAAGTGCGGCGCCGAGATCGGTCTCGGCCTGGCGGAATGCCATCGCCTTGAGGCTGCGGCCGTCGTCGCCCGCGACGATCGCGCGGACATGGCCGTTGCCGACGACATCGGCGCGCACGACGCGGACCGGCCCGGCGGCGACGCGCGGCGCGGGCCAGCCCATGCCATAGGGGCCGCCCGCCTCGAGCGCCTCGACCAGCGTCGGCGAGACGCCGGTGGCGGCGACGACCGCGTCGAGGAGCAGCGCGCGTTCGCCCATCGCCTGGGCGACGCGATCGCCGAGGCGCTCGTCGAGAAAGGCGGCGAAGGCGTCGATCGCATCGGCGGCGATCGTGACGCCGCACGCCATCGCATGGCCGCCGCCCGCGATCAGCAGCCCGGCATCACGCGCGGCGAGCACCGCGGCGCCCAGATCGACCCCCGCGATCGAGCGCCCCGACCCCTTGCCGATGCCGTGTTCGTCGAGCGCGATGACGATCACCGGACGGCCGAGCCGTTCCTTGAGCCGCCCCGCGACGATGCCGATCACGCCGGGGTGCCAGCCGGGCGCCGCGACGACGGTGACGGCGCGCGCCGGCTGGGCGAGGCAGAGCGATTCGGCCTCGGCCTGCACCGCCGCCTCGATCGCGCGGCGCTCCTCGTTGAGCGCGTCGAGCTCGGCGGCGATCGCGCGCGCCTCGGCCGGGTCGCGCGTGGTGAGCAGCCGCACGCCGAGGTCCGAGCGTCCGACGCGCCCGCCGGCATTGATGCGCGGCCCGAGCGCGAAGCCGAGATCGGTGCAGGTCGGCGCACGGGTGAGCCGCGACGCCTCGATCAGCGCGTCGAGGCCGATGTTGCGGCGGTGCGCCATCACCTTGAGCCCCTGCGCCACGAAGGCGCGGTTGAGCCCCCGGAGCTGGGCGACGTCGGCGACGGTGCCGAGCGCGACGATGTCGAGCAGGTCGAGCAGCCGCGGTTCGGGCCGGGCGGCGAAGAAGCCGCGCGCACGCAGCACGCGGACGAGCGCCGCGCCGAGCAGGAAGGCGACGCCGACCGCGGCGAGGTGGCCGTGCGCGGCGCCTTCGTCCTCGTCGAGCCGGTTGGGATTGATGACGGCATAGGCGCTGGGCAGCTCGGCGGCGCATTTGTGGTGATCGCACACGATCACCTCGGCCCCCGCAGCCTGTGCCATGGCGAGCGCGTCGAACGCCTGCGCGCCGCAATCGACGGTGACGATCAGCGCCGCGCCCTCGTGCTTGAGCCGCACCAGCGCCTCGCCCGAGGGGCCATAGCCTTCCATCAGCCGGTCGGGGATATAGGGCCGCGCCTCGATCCCCAGATCGCGCAGCAGCAGGATAAGCAGCGCCGCCGAGGTCGCGCCGTCGACGTCGTAATCGCCGAAGATCGCGACCTGTTCGCGGCGTTCGACCGCGTCGGCGAGGCGTTCGGCGGCGCGGTCCATGTCGCGGAAGATCGACGGATCGGGCATGAAGGCGCGGATGCTGGGCGTGCGGTGCGCCTCGATCGCGTCGCGCGGGCAGCCGCGCGCGAGCAGCAGCTGGGTGACGAGGTCGTCGGGCGCGAATTGCGGATCGCGCGCATCGGCGGCGAGCCCTCGCCAGTGCCAGGGCTGGCCGAGGATCGAGCGATGGACGTTGAGGACGGGGGACATGCCCCCTGCTTTACGAGGCGCGGCGGCGTGCTGTCGAGGGCGGGACTCGGTACGCGGGGGAACGCGCGCGGAGGCGCCGTTCAGCCGGTGACGGCGTCGTCGCGGCCCGCGATATAGGTGCGGATCGGCTGGCGCAGCCAGGCGCGCTCGCGAAACCATTTGGTGATGACGTATTTGGTGCCCGCGAGCACGCGCATCCCCTCGTGCAGCGTATCGTAATTGGGGCTCCCGTCGGGCGCCATGTTGTTCCAGATGACGAGTTGCCGCCGTTTCGGGCGGAAGCGGATGCCCGCGCGCGGGAACCAGGTGGCGCCGCCTTCCTCGACATCGTTGAGATAGACCATCGCGGTCCAGGTCCGCTGGCCGCCGCTTTCCTGCATCTGCGACCAATAGGCGCTGTTTTCGTGGAAATAGTCGCAATGCGCGCGGAACTGCTGGCCGACGGCATAGCGCTGGCCCTGCATCGTCTCGGCATTTTCGGGCGGGATGCCGAGCAGTTCGGCGATGCGCGTGTCGATCCGCGCGACCTCATCGGTCCAGCGGTCGAGATCGGCGCTGTTGCTGGTGCGGTAATCGGGATCCTCGCTGGTGGCGAGCAGCGTCGACGGGCGCGCGCTGGCGTCGATCCGCGCGATCAGCGCGTCGCATTCGGCATCGGTGAGGAAGTCGGGATAGGTGAACATCTGCGCCGTCGCCACGTTCGCGCGGCGGACGGCGGGATTGGCTTCGAGCCGGGCGGCGACGTCGTGGCCGATCTGGGCGCGCAGCGGCGAGGGGCCGCCCGAGGGGGATACGGTCTTCTTGCTCACGCGCTTCGCATTGCCCGGCAGGGGGCGGATTGCAACCCGGCAATCGCCGGATGGACGGCGGGCCCCGACAGGCGCCGCCGGAGGCGGACGGCCGGGGCATCGCCGCCCCGGCCGGTGCCGCTTACCAGAAAATGCCGTAGATCACGTCGACCACCTCGCCCGAATAGATGTCGACGAGCAGCGCATCGTTGTAATAGCGGACCCAGCGATAGGGGCCATAAGCCTCGGGCAGGCGATAGGCATAGGGCTCCGCGATCCAGTATTCGGGCGCGAACAGCATCGTGCTGATCGTGATGCCGATCGAGAAGCGGCGATAGCCATAGCCCCAGCCGTGCGGCGCATAATAGCGCGGCATCCGGTAGAGTTCGCGGTTGCTGTAGCGATAGCTGCGCCAGTCATAGCGGCGGTCGTTGCGCCAGCGATTGTCCCAGCGGCCGCGATCGTCCCAGCGCGGAACGCGGTTCCAGTCGGGACCGGGGCGGCCGTTGTGGTCGTGCCCGTCCCAGCGGCGCGGATCGCCGGGGCGCGGGGCGACGCCCGGACCCCAGCCGGGGCGGCCGGGCTGGTGCCATTGCCAGTCGGGGCTGCCGGGAACGCCCGCACGCGGCACGTCGGGGCGGCTGGTGCCGCGCCAGTCGTTGCGCGGCGGCTGGCGC
>JAFABD010000018.1 GCA_023426225.1 Pseudomonadota bacterium
ATCGCGGCGCTGCCGCTGCCCGCACGCGGCGCCCCGCCCGTCGCGGCGCCCGCCCCCGCCGGTGCGCCGGCCAATCCATAAGACGCGCGCACGGCCGCGCGACCGCACGAATCAGGAAAGGACAGACATGGCAGAGATGGGTCGTTTTGACTGGGAGGATCCGTTCGGCCTCGACGCGCAGCTAACCGACGAGGAGCGGATGGTGCGCGACGCGGCGCGCGATTACGCGCAGGGCGAGCTGTTGCCGCGCGTCACCCGCGCCTATCTCGACGAGACGTTCGACCGCGCGATCATGTCGGAAATGGGCGCGCTGGGGCTGCTGGGGCCGACGATTCCGCAGGCCTATGGCGGCGCCGGGCTCGGCTATGTCGCCTATGGCCTGGTGGCGCGCGAGGTCGAGCGCGTCGATTCGGGCTATCGTTCGGCGATGAGCGTGCAGAGCTCGCTCGTGATGCACCCGATCAACGCCTATGGCAGCGAGGAACAGAAGCAGAAATATCTGCCCAGGCTCGCCACGGGCGAATGGGTCGGCTGTTTCGGGCTGACCGAACCCGATGCGGGTTCGGACCCGGCGGGGATGCGGACGCGCGCCGAGAAGATCGACGGCGGCTATCGCCTGACCGGCGCCAAGATGTGGATCACCAACTCGCCGATCGCCGACGTGATGGTGGTGTGGGCCAAGAGCGACGCGCATGACGGCGCGATCCGCGGATTCGTGCTCGAGCGCGGGATGAAGGGCCTTTCCACCCCCAAGATCGAGGGCAAGCTGTCGCTGCGCGCGTCGATCACCGGCGAGATCGTGATGGACGGCGTGGAAGTGGGCGAGGACGCGCTGCTGCCGCATGTGCAGGGGCTGAAGGGGCCGTTCGGCTGCCTCAACCGCGCGCGCTATGGCATCGCCTGGGGCAGCATGGGCGCCGCCGAGGCGTGCTTCCACGCGGCGCGGCAATATACGCTCGACCGCAAGCAGTTCGGCCGGCCGCTCGCCGCCAACCAGATCGTGCAGCTGAAGCTGGCCGACATGGAGACCGAGATCGCGCTGGGGCTGCAGGGCGCGCTGCGCGCCGGGCGGATGTTCGACGAGGGGACGCTGGCGCCCGAGACGATCTCGATCCTCAAGCGCAACAATTGCGGCAAGGCGCTGGCGATCGCCCGCGTCGCGCGCGACATGCATGGCGGCAACGGCATTTCGGCCGAGTTCCACGTGCTGCGCCACGCGATCAACCTGGAAACGGTGAACACCTATGAGGGCACGCACGACGTCCATGCGCTGATCCTCGGCCGCGCGATCACCGGGATCGCCGCGTTCTGATGCAGGGGGCGGGTCGCACGGGCGCGGGCGCATGAAGCCGCTGGCGGGGATCAGGGTCGTCGAGCTGGCCCGCATCCTGGCGGGGCCGTGGTGCGGGCAGCTGCTCGCCGACCTGGGCGCCGAGGTGATCAAGATCGAGCGCCCCGGCGCGGGCGACGACACGCGCCACTGGGGCCCGCCCTTTCTGCACGACGCCGCGGGCGAGAATCGCGACGCGGCCTATTTCCACGCGTGCAACCGCGGCAAGCAGTCGGTCGCGATCGACATCGCCACGCCCGAGGGGCAGGCGCGGGTGCGGTCGCTGATCGCCGGCGCCGATGTGGTGATCGAGAACTACAAGGTCGGCGGGCTGGTCAAATACGGGCTCGATGCCGCCAGCCTGCGCGCCGCCGACCCGCGGCTGGTGGTGTGTTCGATCACCGGGTTCGGCCAGACCGGCCCCTATGCCCGGCGCGCGGGCTATGACTTCATCATCCAGGGCATGGGCGGGGCGATGAGCCTGACCGGCGAGCCCGACGGCGCGCCGCAAAAGGCGGGCGTCGCCTATGTCGACCTGTTCACCGGCGTCTATTCGGCGGTGGCGATCCTGGCGGCGCTGCGCCGGCGCGACGCGACCGGCGCCGGCGCGCATATCGACATGGCGCTGCTCGACACGCAGGTGGGCGTGCTCGCCAACCAGGCGCTCAACTGGATGGCGAGCGGCAAGGTGCCGCACCGCATGGGCAACGGCCATGCCAACCTGGCGCCGTACCAGGCGTTCGCGACGCAGGACGGCGACCTGATCATCGCGGTGGGCAATGACGGGCAGTTCGCGCGGCTGTGCGGCGTGCTGGGGCTGACGCTCCACGAGGATGCACGCTTTGCGACCAATCCGGGGCGCGTGACGAATCGCGCCGAGCTGATCCCCGCGCTGGCCGCGGCGATCGCGCGCTGGCCCAAGGCGGCGCTGTACGAGGCGCTGGAGGCCGAGGGCGTCCCCGCCGGGCCGATCAACCGGATCGACGAGGTGTTCGCCGACCCGCAGGTGCGTGCGCGCGGGATGCAGATCGTGCGCGAGGGCGTGCCGGGGCTCGCCTGTCCGATCGTGATCGACGGCGAACGGATGGTCGCCGACCGGCCGAGCCCGCGCCGGCCCGCCAACGACGCCTGAGCGCGGCCGGGCGCGGCGCGGATCGGCGAATCAGTTGCCGATTCGCGTCCAGGTCTGGCTGCGGCAGCCGAGATTGCGCGCAACGCAGCCCTTGCCGACCATCTGATCGCGCCCGACCAGCGTCAGCGTCCCCGACAGCGTGACGCCGAGATCGGGGATGAACACCTTGCCCTCCCAGTCGTTCGGCCCGGTCTTGCGGAAATCGCGGAAGAGCCGCGTGCCGACGAGCGCCGGCGTGCCGCCGCGCCGCGCATCGGCGATCGCCTTCTCGCTCGCCCAGACGACGACGCCGCACATCGCGGCGCCGCAGGGTTCGGTGCGGACATGCACGCTGTTCGACGGGTTGCGCCAAACCGAGGGGCGCGATTGCGCCGCGGCGGGGGGCATCGCGGCCACCCCCATGATCGCGATGAAGAACGCCGCAGAGGCGCGCGCAAATGCCGAAAATCGCATGATTCGTTCCCGTCCTGATCGACCCGACCAACCGGAAAGCGCGGATCGGGTTCCGACGCAAGCATGATACCGCCGCGACGACGGGACGACGTTGATCGGGGTACAGGACGGCAGGGAAGGAAAAAGCCGTGGACCGGAGCCGATGCTTCGACGGTCAACGCTGGAGCGGGCGAAGGGATTCGAACCCTCGACCCCAACCTTGGCAAGGTTGTGCTCTACCCCTGAGCTACGCCCGCTCTGGCGTCAAAGGCCGGTTCGTCGTTCGAGCCGGCCGGGCTGAGGCGCGCCAACTAGCAACGTGTTTCGGGGCGCGCAACCCCCCAAATCACTTTTTTGAAAATGCTTGGCGCACGCGGCGCGAACGCCCACATAGACGACCAACCGAACGATCAATCCTGGGAGCCTTTCCGTTGGCCACGCTTGGACTCAGCACCGCCGAGAAGGAAGCCGTCGACGCATTCCGTCGCGACATCGTCGAACCGTCGATGCACGAGCTCGTCATCATCGACTTCTGGGCGGAGTGGTGCGGCCCGTGCAAGGCGCTGGGCCCTGTGCTCGAAAAGGTCGCCGCCGACTATGCCGGCAAGGGCGTCCGGCTGGCCAAGATCGACGTCGACAAGAATCAGTTCATCGCCGCGCAGTTCCAGGTGCGGTCGATCCCGACCGTCTATGCGATGTTCCAGGGGCAGCTCGTCGCCGACCTGACCTCGGCGCGCACCGAATCGCAGCTGCGCACGATGCTGGACCAGATCCTGCGCCAGATCCCGGTGCAGAGCGCCGAGGCGGAGGCCGAAGCCGAGATCGAGCCGCTGATCGCGATGGGTGAGCAGGTGCTGGGCGAAGGCGATGCCGAGCGCGCGCTTTCGATCTTTGACCAGATCGACGCGATGGCGCCGGGGCATGGCGCGGTGGCGGCGGGACGCGCGCGCGCGCTGGTCGCGCTGGGCCGGACCGACGAGGCCGAGGCGGCGATCGCGGCGCTGACCGAAGAGGCGGCGCGGATGCCCGAGGTCGAACGCGCCCGGGCCGCGATCGCGATCGCACGCGAGGCGCAGCCGGTCGGCGACCTGGCCCGGCTGAGCGCGCATGTCGCGGCGCATCCCGAGGACATGGACGCGCGTTATGAACTGGCGGGCGGGCTGATGGCGGCGGGCGACCGCGACGCGGCGGCCGACACGCTGCTGGCGATGGTCCGCGACGACCGCGAATGGAACGAGGGCACGGCACGCCAGCGGCTGCTGAAGCTGTTCGAGGCGGTGGGGCTGGAAGACCCCTGGGTTTCGGCGCAGCGGCGCAAGCTGTCCGCGATCCTGTTCGGATGACGATCACGCGGCTTTCGGTGTTTCCGCTGGCGGGGGCGTTGCTGTTCCCCCGCCTGCACCTGCCCCTGCACATCTTCGAACCGCGTTATCGCGCGATGATTTCCGATTCGCTGGCGCGCGACCGCCGCATCGGCATGATCCAGCCGCGCGATTCGGCCGAGCCGCCGACGCTGTTCGACACGGGCTGCGTCGGGCGGATCGCCGAGGTCGAGGCGCACGAGGACGGCCGGTACGACATCGTGCTCGAAGGCCTGACGCGGTTCACCGTGCTGCGCGAGCTGGCGGTGACGACGCCGTTTCGCCAGGTCGAGGCGGCGCTGGAGCCGATCGGCGAGAGCGAGCTGCTGTCGCTGGGTGCGCGCGCGGCGCTGGAGCGCGAATCGCGGCGCTTTGCCGATGCGCTGGGCTATGCGGTCGACTGGACTGCGGTGGCACGGCTCGACGACGAATCGCTGGTCAACGGCATCGCCCAGATCGCGCCGTTCGACGTCGCCGCCAAGCAGGCGCTGCTCGAGGCACCCGACCTCGACACGCGCGCCGAACTGGTGATCCAGCTGATGCAGTTTTTCGGGCGGCGCGGCGAAGAGGACGGAATCACGCTGCAATGACCGACACGATCGATCCCTGGTTGCTCGCCAAGCTCGTCTGCCCCGCGACGCGCACGCCGCTGCGCCACGACGCCGAGCGCGGCCGGCTGGTGTCCGACGCGGCGGGCGTCGCCTATCCGATCCGCGACGGCGTTCCCGTGCTGCTGGTCGAGGCGGCGATTCCGCTGGACGGCCTGAACGGCACCGGCACCGCCGCCGACTGAACCCCGCCGGTCGAACTTCTTCCATTGCGGCACGGGCGCGCCGGCAAGGGGCCGGCGTTACGCCATGCCGTGACCGGGTGCGATCAGGCGGCGATGCCCTGAAGCAGCTTGGGCACGTCGCCGCTTTCGCCCCGCGCCTCGGCCATGAAGAACTGCTTGAGCGGCGGCAGCCGGTCGACCGCCGACAGCCCGATCCGGCGGACGAGCGAGGCGGCACGCCCGGGCACGCCGAACAGATGCGTCAGTCCGTCGGTCGCCAGCGCAACCATGAAGGTGTCGAGCCCCCGCCAGCGCTGATAGCGCGCGAGCAGTTGCGGATCGCCGAGATCGAGCCCCAGCCGCTTGCCGTCGACGAGCACCTCGACCAGCGTGGCGACATCGCGGAAGCCGACATTGACCCCCTGCCCCGCGATCGGATGGATGCCGTGCGCGGCGTCGCCGACGAGCGCGAGCCGATCGGCGGTGATCCATGCGGCGTGGTGGAAGCCGAGCGGATAGCTCGACCGCGCCGAAAGCGGGCCGAGCGTGCCGAGGAAGCCGCCCATGCGCTTTTCCATTTCGGCCATATAGGCACGCGGCGAGATGCGCTTGAGCGCATCGGCATCGCGGCCCTTGACCGTCCACACCACCGCCGAGCGATGGCCGTGCGCATCGTCGGGAAGCGGCAGGATCGCGAACGGCCCTTCGGGATAGAAAATCTCGAACGCGGTGTTTTCGTGGCTGCGCGCATGGCCGACCGTGGCGATCATCGCGGCATGGTCGTAGGTCCAGCGCGCGACCTTGAGCCCCGCAGCCTCGCGCGTCGGCGAATTGCGCCCTTCGGCGGCGATGAGCAGCTGCGCATGGACGACCGCACCCGAATCGAGCGTGGCGGTGACACCGGTCGGTCCGCGTTCGACCGCGACGGCGCGCGTCTGCATCCGCACATCGGCGCGCGGCGCCGCCTGTGCCGCCTGGAACAGCGCGGTGCGCAGCACGCGGTTCTCGAACATCACGCCGAGCGCCGTCTCGTCGGCATCGGGTTCGAAATCGAGCTTGCCGGGCGCCAGCCCGTCGCTGACGCGGATGCTTTCGATCGGGCAGCCAAGCCCGGCGAGCCGCGGCGCGACGCCGATCGCCTCGAACATGCGCAGCGGCGCGGCGGCAATGGCCGAGGCGCGCCCGTCGAATTCGGCAGCCAGGATCCGTTCGGGATCGGCAGGATCGACGACGATCGACGAGAGACCATGCGCATCGAGCGCCACCGCAAGCGCGCTGCCGACCAGCCCGCCGCCCAGAATGAGGACATCCGCGCGTTCCATGGTGCCGTCCGTAGCACAGTCGGCGGCGCGCACCAGCCCATGCGCGGCACCGGCACGGCGAATCCGGTACAAAACAGGTCCATCTTGACGCGGGACTCGCCAGCGACGATGCTTTGCCGCCTGTTCCTGACAATCCGGAGGCCGGACGACATGGCGTCCCGCGCACAACCGTCGCTGTTCCGCGACACGATGAAGGCTGGCGCCCGCCGCAGCGGGACGCTGATCGGCGGCGCGCTGATCTTTGCCGCGACCTTTGCGCTGCTGCTCGCGCTGCTGACCTATCACCCGCAGGACCCGTCGCTGAACACTGCGTCGGGCGGCCCTGCGCACAATCTGCTGGGCACGCCGGGGGCGTGGATCGCCGACCTGCTGCTCGCGCTGCTGGGGCTGCCCGTGGGGCTGATCGCACCGGCGGGATTCGTGATCGCCGCGCGGCTGATGCGCGATCGCCCCGTCGGCCGGTGGGGCCGGATGCTTGCGGGCGTGCTGGGCGGCGTGGTGCTGATGTCGACCGCGCTCGCCTTTTTCTCGAGCGACGCGGTGCTGTGGCTCGTCGGCGGCTGGGGCGGCGTGGTCGGATGGGCGATCACCGCGGTCTTCCGCTGGGGCACCGCGCTGATCGGCGATGCCGATATCGTCTTCTGGACCGAGCGCGGGCTGGGGCTGGTGTTCGCACTCGCCGGACTGGTGCTGTGGTGGCGCAGCCTGGGCGTGCGGATGCCCGAGGGCGGGCTGCACCTGCCCGCGCTGCGGCTGGCGC
>JAFABD010000026.1 GCA_023426225.1 Pseudomonadota bacterium
GGGCAATGCCGCGATGATGGCCGGGCTGGGCGTCGCGACCGGGGAGCAGCCGTCGGCGGCGGCGGGGCACGATCCCGAGGCGGCGGCGGGGACAGTGATCCATGTCGCGGTCGACGGGCACGCGGCGGGACGGCTGGTGATCGCCGACCCGATCAAGCGCGAGGCATCGGCGGCGGTCGCCGCGCTGAAGGCCGAGGGGCTGCGCATCGTGATGCTGACCGGCGACGCCGCGCCGGCGGCGAACGCGGTGGCGCGGGCGATCGGCGGCATCGACGCGGTGCATGCCGGACTGTTGCCCGAGGACAAGGCCGCGATCGTCGGCGAGCTGAAGGCGGGCGGCGCGCGCGTGGCGATGGCGGGCGACGGGATCAACGACGCGCCCGCGCTTGCCGCCGCCGATGTCGGCATCGCGATGGGGACGGGCACCGACGTGGCGATCGAGAGCGCGGGGCTGACGCTGACGCGCGGCGAGCTGGACGGGATCGTGCGCGCGCGGCGGCTGGCGCGCGCGACGATGCGCAACATCCGGCAGAATCTGTGGTTCTCGTTCGCGTTCAACGGCATCGGCGTGCCGGTGGCGGCGGGCGTGCTCTATCCGCTGACCGGGCTGTTGCTGTCGCCGATGATCGCGGGCGCGGCGATGGCGCTGTCGTCGTTCGCGGTGGTGACCAACGCGCTGCGGCTGAACGCGGTGCGGCTCGACGGCGGGGAGGCGGGCGCATGAACATCGGCGAGGCGGCGACCGCGAGCGGCGTGTCGCAGCGGATGATCCGCCATTACGAGAAGATCGGGCTGATCCCGGCGCCCGCGCGGCGCGAGAGCGGCTATCGCGACTATTCGACCGCCGATGTCGAGCGGCTGCGCTTCGTCGCGCACGCCCGTGACCTGGGTTTTCCGGTCGAGGAGATCCGCGCGCTGCTGGGGCTGTGGCAGGACCGGGCGCGATCGAGTGCCGACGTCAAGGCGCTGGCGACCGCGCGCGCCGAGGAACTGGGCCGCAAGGCGCGCGCGCTGGAGGCGATGCGCGCGACGCTGCTCGACCTCGCCGACCGCTGCCACGGCGACGCGCGCCCCGACTGCCCGATCCTGGCGCGGCTGGCCGGCGAGGCGGGGGCGGCATGAGGGGGAGCTATCGTTTTCGGGCGTAAGGCCGGGCGGTTCCTGGCCGACGCGTCCGGCCCCCGCGCGGCGGCGTCATTTCGCTGCCTTGGCGCGCTGCTCCGATCGGGAGAATTCGGCGACGACTTCCGCGAACGCGCCGGTACTCACCTCGGCCAGCGGATCTTCCTCGCCGGTGAAAGGGATATCGTCGTCCTCGATCGCGGCGGGGGCGGCGTTGCCGGGCGGCATGGGTCGTTGCGGCGGTTTGCCGTCGCTGGACGGGGGCATGCGATTCTCCTCGGGCTGTTTCGGGCGCGCGGGCGGGCGGGCGGCGATCCACCGTACAGGCGCCAACGGTCGCGCATGACGTTTGATCCCGTCCCGGCGGGCCCATAGCGGACGCCGCCGGGTCAAGGGTCTGCGCGACGGCTATTCGTAGCGCAGCGCGCGGGCGGGTTCGGCGCGGGCGACGCGCCACGACTGGCCGATCACCGTGGCGACGGCGATGAGCGCGGCGAGGCCGGAGGCGAGCAGGAAATAGAGCGGCGACAGCGCGATGCGGTCGTCGAAGCCCGCGAGCCAGCGCTGCATCGCCGCCCAGGCGAGCGGCCAGGCGATGAGGTTGGCGATCAGCACCGGGCGCAGGAACCGCGCGACGAGCAGGCGGAGCACGTCGGCCGTCGAGGCGCCGAGCGCCTTGCGGATGCCGATCTCCTTGATCCGGCGGGTCGTGTCGAACGAGGCGAGGCCGTAGAGCCCGAGGCAGCCGATCAGCACCGCCAGCCCGGCGCCGAGCGTGAACAGCCGGGCGCGCTGGGAGTCGGCCTTGTAGTAGCGTTCGTACAGGCTCGTCTCGGCGCTGACGGCATCGAACGGCACGGTGGGGGCGGCGCGTTTCCACGTCGCCTCGATCGCGGCGAGCGTGGGGCGCGGATCGTCGCCGGCGTAGCGCGCGATCGCGCTCATCGGCCAGCTCGCCTGATCGGCCCACAGATAGAGCGTCGGGCGGCGCGGCTCGCGCGGCGATTCGAAACGCATGTCGGCGATCACGCCGATCACGCGCGCGGGGCCCATCCCCTCGATCATGTGGCCGACCGCGGCGGCGGGGCTGGCATAGCCGAGCTTGCGGGCCGCGCTGGCGTTGAGCACGACGTTGGACACCCGGTCGTCGCCCGAGCGGCCGGGGGCATAGCGCCAGTCGCTGTTGTCCTCGCCGCGGCTGCGGTCGAACAGCCGCCCGGCGAGCAGGCGCGCGCCGACGGTTTCGAAATAGCCTTCGCCGGTGTCGACGATCGAGATCATCGACTTGCGCGTCGGATCCTCGTTGCGGTGGAGACTGTCGGTGTTGGTGGTGGCCTGAAGCCCCGGCGCGTTGAGGCCGATCGCCGCGCGCGTGACGCCCGGCGTGCGGCGCAGCGCGTCGAGCAACTGCGCGCGCTGTGCCGGGGTGATCGCGCTGTCCGCCGTCGAGCGCACGACGATCAGCCCCGCACGGCGAAAGCCGATATCGGCGCTGGCGACGTGCGCGGTCTGGACGAGCATCACGACCGTGGCGATCGCGAAGGCGATGGCGATGGCGAACTGGCCGACCACGAGGCCGCTGCGCAGCCGCGATCCCGCGCGACCGCCGCCGGGCGTGCGCGACGAGGCAAGGACCGCCGCCGGGCGAAATCCCGAAAGGAGCAGCGCCGGATAAAGCCCCGCCAGCGCCCCGACGACAAGCACGAGCCCGACCAGCGGCAGCAGGATGCCGTCCCAGCCGAGATAGTCGATGGTGAGCGACGTGCCGCCGAGCGTATTGACCACGGGCAGCGCGAGTTCGGCGAGCGCGAGCCCGATCAGCCCGGCAAGCGCGACGGTGGCGATCGCTTCGGTGAGGAACTGCCCCGTCAGCGCCCGGCGCGAGCCGCCGAGCACCTTGCGCACCGCGACTTCGCGGGCACGCAGCCCCGCCCGCGCGGTCGACAGGTTCACATAGTTGACGATTGCGATCAGCAGCGTGAGCAGCCCGACCAGCCCCAGCGTCGTCACGATCGCGCGGTCGGCCGGATCGGCGAGGTGCAGCGCGGACAGGGGGCGCACGAACTGGCGATACTGGTCCTTGGGGATGTTGCCGGTGCGGAAGGCGTGGCGATCGAGAAAACCGGCCAGCCGCCGGTCGAAATCGCGCGCGGCGGCCGCATCGGGCAGGCGGACCACGGTGAACACCGCGGTGCTTCCCCAATGGTCGAAGAAACTGTCGGCGAACCGCGTGCGGACCATCGGCAGATAGACGTCCGACTTGAAGGTGACGTTCTGCGGCGGATCGCGCAGCACCGCGCCGACGCGATACTGATATTGCGTCGTGCCGACCACCAGCGTGAGCGTGCGCCCCACCGCGGCGAGCGTGCCGAAATATTTGCGCGCGGCGGTTTCGGTGACGATCAGCCCGTCGGGCCGGCGCAACGTCCGTTCGGGATCGCCGGCGAGGACGGGGAAGGGGAGCAGGTCGAAAAAGCCGGGATCGACGATCATCACCTTCTCGCCGGTGACGTTGCCGCCCTGGAGCACCGTCACGCCCGACGGATTGATGCGCGTGGCCGCGAGGTCGGGGAAGTCGGCGCGCAGCAGGTCGAGTTCGCCGCCCATCGTGTTGGGGTTGGGATCGCTCGGGTCGCCGGGGCGCAGATATTGCTCGTGGATCAGGTAGAGCTTGTCCCAGCCCGGCAGCACGCGGTCATAGCCGGTTTCGAACCTTACATAGAGGAACAGCAGCAGGAACACCGCGATGCCGAGCGCGAGCCCGCCGATGTTGAGCGCGGCGAAGAGGCGGTGGCGGGTGAGCGAGCGGTAGAAGCTGGTCAGCGCGGAGGTCATGGCGTCACTCCCGGATCGCGGGTCTGGGACAGGTGGCGGAGCAGGGCGACGGCGAGGAGCAGCAGCACCAGCACCGTCAGCGCGCGGTCGAGCTTCATGCCGCCCGCCGGACCGCGGACAGGATGCGCCCGTCGAGCATGTGCACGGTGCGCTTGGCGATATCGGCATGGGCGGGCGAGTGGGTGACCATCACGATCGTCGCGCCGTCGGCGTTCAGCCGGGTGAGGATGTCCATCACCTGCGCGCCGTTTTCGGTGTCGAGGTTGCCGGTGGGTTCGTCCGCCAGGATCAGCCTGGGCTCGCCGACGATCGCGCGGGCGATGGCGGCGCGCTGCTGCTGGCCGCCGGAAAGCTGGTGCGGATGGTGGTTGCGGCGATGCGCGATGCCGACGCGGTCCATCGCGGCATCGACACGCTCGCGCTTCTCGCGCGCGGGCATCGACCGATAGGCGAGCGCCAGCGCGACGTTTTCGGCGATGGTCAGCTCGTCGATCAGGTTGAAGCTCTGGAACACGAAGCCCAGCCGGTCGCGGCGCAGCCGGGCGAGCTGTGCTTCGGGCGCCTTCGCGATGTCCTCGCCCTCGAACAGATAGGCGCCGCTGGTCGGCCGGTCGATCGTGCCGAGGATGTTGAGCAGCGTCGACTTGCCGCAGCCCGACGGCCCCATGATCGCGAGGAATTCGCCCGGCTCGACGGTCAGGTCGATTTCGGCAAGCGCGGTCGTTTCGACCTCGTCGGACCGGTAGGCGCGGTGGATGGCGGTGAGCTGGATCATGGCGGGTTCCTATCGGATGAGCAGGGTCTGGTAGGGGGCGTAGGTGGAAAGCGGCGAGGTGATGATGCGGTCGCCGGGCGCGAGGCCGCCGGTCACTTCGACCTGGTCGGGATTGCGGCGGCCGGTGGTGATCGCCCGGCGCACGGCACGCGAATCGCTGGTGAGGACGAAGGCGGTGGTGCCGCCGGCATCGAGCCAGCCGCCCGACGGCGCGACGACCGCGGGGCGATCAGCGCCGAGCGTGAGGCGCACGTCGAGCGTCTGGCCGCGGTTGAGCCCCGCCGGCGGCGCCGTCCTGAAGCCGAGTTCGACGCGGAAGCGGCCGTCGGTGACCTGCGGCAGCACCTTGAGCACGGTGAGCGGCAGGCTGTGCCCGTCGAGATCGGCGACGGCGGCAAGCCCGGTGCGGACGCGGCCGAGATAGAATTGATCGACGTCGGCAGTGAGTTTCCACGCATGTTCGGAATCGACCTGGCCGACCGCGTCGCCGGGCTTGACCATCTGTCCCGGTTGCAGCGTGAAGGCGGTGAGCCGCCCCGCCACCGGCGCGCGAACGACGAGCGCGGCAAGGCCCGCCCGCGTCATCGCAAGGCTTTCGCGCAGCTCGCCCGCGGTCGCGTCGACCCCCGACGCCTGTTCGGCGAGCATCCTGCGCGCTTCCTGCGCGGCGCGGGTGAGCGCGGCGAGGCGCGCGCGCTGATAGACGACCTCGTCGCGCACCGGCGCGAGCGCGGCGGCGGTGACGATCGTCTTGTCGAACAGGATCTGCTTCTGACGCAGCAGCGCCTCGGCCTTGGCGAGATCGTTGCGCGCGGCGGCGATGTCGCGTTCGGTCTGTTCGCGGCTCTGCTGGATCGACAGGCGCTGGCCGCTGATCGAACTGAGCTGTCCCGCGATGTTGGCCGATCGGCTGGCGACATCGAGCGCGAGCGAGGGGTTGGCCAGCCGCGCGAGCGGCGCCCCGGCGGCGACCGACTGGCCGTCGCTGGCGAGCAGCGCCTCGACCTGGCCGCCGCTGACCGCGGTGACGTACACGGTCTGAAGCGGCGCGACCTGCGCCCGCAGCGGGACATAATCGGCGAAGGCGGCGCGCGTGACCGGCGCGATGCGGATCGTCGTCGCATCGACCGCGAGCGATTGCGAACCCGGCATGAACCACCAGCCGATCGCCGCCGCGAGGACGACGGCGAGGCCGATCGCCGCGCGGATCGCGGCCCGGCGACGGCGGGCATGCGGGCGCTCGATCCGCCGGTCCATCGCGGCGCCGCTGGTCGGGAGAGAGGAGGCTTCCATGTCCGCCAGCGTACAGGAGGCGAGCGAACAGGGCGAAACCACTGCAAATAAAGGATTATCGAGAAAGTGCTGGCGTGCCGGGCGGACAGTCGCCAAGCTAGTGTCCGATTTCGAACACTAACCCGAGGCCGTCAACATCGTGTCCGCCGAATCGCCCGCCATCCTGGTCATCGACGACGATCCCGACATCGTCCGCGCGGCGACGCTGCTGCTCGAACGGCAGGGCATGCGCGTGACCGGCGCCACCGACCCCGACGCGGCATGGGTGCGGCTGGCCGAGGCCCCGGCCGACGTCATCCTGCTCGACCTCAACTTCGCGCGCGGGCGGACGAGCGGCGAGGAAGGCTTCCGGATGCTCGACCGGCTGATCGCCGCCGACCGCAACGCCGTGGTGGTGGTTGTGACCGGGCATAGCGGCATCGCGGTCGCGGTGCAGGCGATGCGCGGAGGGGCGAGCGACTTTGTGATCAAGCCGTGGAGCAACGAGCGGCTGCTCGCCACGGTCGAGCGCGCGGTCGCGCTGCGCCGGGCGAAACTGGCCGCGGCGCCGCCGGCGGCGGGCGAAGAGGCATTGCTGCTGCTGGGCGAGGCGCCGGCGATCGAGGCGGCGCGCGGGGTCGTCGCCCGTGTCGGCCCGACCGATGCGGCGGTGCTGATTACCGGCCCGGCGGGGAGCGGCAAGACGCTGGTGGCGCAGATGCTCCACCGAGCCTCCCCGCGCGCCGAGCGCCCGCTGGTGACGCTCGACGCCGCGGTGGCCGACCTTGCGACCGTCGCCGCGCGGACCGAGGCCGCCGAGGGGGCCACGCTGCTGATCGAGGCGGTCGACCAGTTGGCGCCCGCATTGCAGCCCGAGCTGGCGCGGCGGCTGGGAAGCGTGCGCGTGCTGGCGACGAGCCGCCGCGACCGGGCGGGAACGCGGGCGGCGCTGAACGACGACCTGCGCTTTCGGCTGAACACGGTGGAGATCGCGCTGCCGGCGCTGGCGGGGCGGGGCGACGACGCATTGCTGCTCGCCCGCCATTTCCTGGCGCTGTTCGCGGGCCGATATGGCCAGCCGCTGCGCCCGCTGACCGACGAGGCGGCGCGGGCGGTCGCGGCCGATTCGTGGCCCGACGGGGTGCATGGGCTGCGCCTCGCGATCGAGCGCGCGGTGCTGCTGGGCGGCGGCGAGGCGATCGACGTCGCCGCGCTGGGGCTTGCGCTTGCCGACGAGCCGGGCGAGCCGAGCGCGATCCGGGCCGACCTGAACCTCAACCGCAGCGAGGCGGCGCTGGTCGCGGCGGCGCTGAAACGGCACGCGTTCAATGTCAGCCGCGCGGCGGCCGAGCTGGGGCTGACGCGCGCGGCGCTCTATCGGCGGATGGCGAAATATGGGCTCTAGGGGATGGCGCGCGCTGCTGCGTGGGCTGTTGCTGCTCGCCGCGGGCGGGCTGTTCGCGCTGGCATGGGC
>JAFABD010000028.1 GCA_023426225.1 Pseudomonadota bacterium
ACGCGGCACAGGCGGCGCGTGCGCGCGAGGCGGCTGCGGGCGAACGGATCCGGGCGGCGCAGGCGGCGATCGATGCAGCGACCGCGCGGATCGCGATCTTCGACCGGCTGCAGGCGGTGCAGCGACAGCGGCTGGCGGCGGCGCAGGCGCCGATCGTCCGGCTGGTCGCCGCGCTCCAGTCGATGGCGCGCCGGCCGGCGGCGCTGGGGCTGGTACAGCCGGGATCGCTGCGTGACGTGGTGCATGCGCGCGCGGTGCTCGCGACCGCCATTCCCCAGGTCGCGGCGCGGACCCGGACGGTGCGCGAGGAGATCGGCCGTGCGGCGCAATATCGACGCGGCGCGGCGCAGGCGCTGGCGGGACTTGCCGAGGGGCGCGCCCGGATCGAGGCCGAGCGGATCGCACTCGTGCGGCTGGAGGCGGCGCACCGGCTGCGTGCCGAATCGCTGGGGCGTACTGCGCTCATCGAATCCGATCGTGCGATCGCGGCGGGCGAGCGCGCGCGCGACATCGTCGACCAGATGCAGGCCGGCGACGATGCCCGGGCAGTGGGCCGCGCGCTCGCAACGTTGCCCGGGCCGCTGCTGCGTCCCGATGCGCCGGGCGTGCTGCCGCGATTGCCAGCGCGCGGCGCCTATCGCCTGCCGGTGCGCGGCGCGCTCGTCACCGGCTTCGGCGAGATCGCCGATTCGGGCGTGCGGGCGCGCGGCCTTACGCTTGCCTGCGCAGCGGGCAGCGGCGTGGTGGCGCCAGCGGGCGGGACGGTTGCCTATGCAGGGCCGTTCCGCGGCTATGGCAGCGTGGTGATTCTCGACCATGGCGGCGGGTGGACGACGCTGATCGCGGGGCTGGGGCCGTTGGCGGTGAAGGCGGGCGCACGGGTCGCGGCGGGGGCGACGCTTGGCGAGGCCCGCGGCGGCGTGGGCGAGGGCGGGCGGATCACCGTCGAGCTGCGGCGACGCGGCGTGCCCATGGACCTGACCCAGATGCTCGGTTGAGCGACGCGCGCGGCGTGCTATCCCCGCAGCGCAAAAGCCGCTATCGTCCCCTTCCAACAAGGCCGCATCGGCCGTCGGAAAGTCGTTGAATGCTCCGTTCGATCCTTCAGGTTTCTGCCGCCGTCGGCGCGCTTGCCATCGTTCCCATCGCTTCCGGCGCCCTGGCCGCGGTCGACACCGAAAGCTATCGGCAGCTCGATACCTTCATGGAAGTGTATAACACCGTGAAGGCCAATTACGTCGACAAGGTCGACGACAAGACGTTGGTGAAGGGCGCGATCGACGGGATGCTCGCCGCGCTCGACCCGCACAGCAGCTATGCCGACGGGCTCGAGTTCGACAATCTGAAGATCCAGACCGACGGCAATTATGGCGGGCTGGGCCTGACGGTGACGCAGGAGAACGGCGCGGTGAAGGTGATCGCGCCGACCGAGGACACGCCCGCGGCCCGCGCCGGGATCAAGGCCGGCGATTACATCACCCACCTCGACGGCAAGTTCATTGTCGGCGGCAGCCTGGACGAGGCGATCCAGCAGATGCGCGGCAAGCCGGGCACCAAGATCAGCCTGACGATCGTGCGACCGGGCGCCGAAAAGCCGCTGCAGTTCACCCTGACGCGCGAGGTGATCGTGCAGAAGCCGGTGAAGTGGGAGGTGAAGGACGGCGTCGGCATCATCAACATCAACACCTTTACCGCGCAGACCGGGGCCGACACGGTGAAGGCGATCCAGGCGATCGACCGCCAGCTTGGGCACAAGCCGCTGGGCTATGTCGTCGACCTGCGCGAGAATGGCGGCGGCCTCCTGACCGAGGCGATCGCGGTTTCGGACGTGTTCCTGAGCCATGGCGAGATCGTGTCGCAGCGCGGGCGCGAGAAGGCCGACATCGAGCGCTATTATGCCGAATCGATGGTGCCGGGCGACCTGGCGCGCGGGTTGCCGGTGATCGTGCTGGTCGATGCGGGCACGGCGTCGGCGTCGGAGATCGTCGCGGGCGCGCTCCAGGACCATCACCGCGCGCTGGTGATGGGCGTGCGCAGCTTTGGCAAGGGATCGGTGCAGACGATCCTGCCGATGGGGCCGCGCGCCGCGCTGCGCCTCACGACCGCGCGCTATTACACGCCCTCGGGCCATTCGGTGCAGGAGGGCGGCATCAAGCCCGACATCGGCGTGCCGCAGATTTCCGACCCCGATTACAAGGAGCGGCCGGTGCTGCGCGAGGCCGATCTGCGCCGTCACCTGATCAATTCGGAAAAGGTCGACAACGGCCTGCTGGAAGAGGACACGCGGCCTGATCCGCGCTTTGCGGCGACGCCCGAACAGCTGAAGAAGCAGGGCATCGACGATTTCCAGCTTCATTATGCGGTGCAGACGCTGGCGCGGCTGAACGGCAAACCGCTGGTCGCACCGAAGGAACGTTGAGCAATGCTGGCTGACCGTACCAAGCTGGCCGGATGGCTGGCGCTGTTGCTTCCCGCCGCGCTGGTGGGCGGCGCGCATTTTTCCGAGCTGTTCGGGCTGGTCCCGTGCGAGATGTGCTGGTGGCAGCGCTGGCCGCATTACGCCGCAGTGGTCGTCGCGGCGATCGGGCTGGTGCTGCCGGGCGCGGGGCTGCGCCGGGGCGCGGCGGTGCTCGCGGGATTGCTCGTCGCGGTGAGCGGCGCGATCGGCGTTTTCCATGCCGGCGTCGAATATCATTGGTGGCAGGGGGTGACTGCCTGCACCACCAGCCTGCAGGGCGGCGACCCGATGGACATCCTGAATCAGGCGCTGCGCAAGCCGCTGATCCGGTGCGATTCGCCGCAATGGACGCTGTTCGGCATTTCGCTTGCGGGATTCAACGCCATCTTCTCGTTGAGCGGCGCCGCAGTGATCCTGTGGCTCGCGCTCGGCCGGAGGCATGCACGATGATGGCGACGAAACGGGGCGGGTGGAAGCCCGGCGACCCGCGCGAGACGATCCCGACGATGGTCCGCGTCGACCAGGCGGGCGAATATGGTGCGGTGCGCATCTATGCCGGGCAACTGGCGGTGATGGGCGACCGCACGCCCGCCGCGCGAAAGATCGCCGGCATGGCGAACCAGGAGGCGCATCACCGCGCCTGGTTCGACGCGGCGATGGCGCGGCGCGGCGTCCGCCCCACGGCGCTGCAGCCGATCTGGAGCGTCGCCGGCTTTGCGCTGGGCGCCGCGACGGCGGCGATGGGACCGGCGGCGGCGATGGCGTGTACCGCGGCGATCGAGACCGAGATCGACCGGCATTACCGCCACCAGCTCGACCTGATCGGCGACGACGATCCCGAACTGGCGGAGACGGTGGAGCGCTTCCGCGCCGAGGAGATGGAGCACCACGATACCGCGATCGCCGAGGGTGCCGAGATGGCTCCGGGCTATCCGGTGCTGAGCGGGCTGATCCGCCTGGGTTGCCGGGCAGCCATTGCCTTGTCGAAACGGATATGAGAGCGGTGGGACGTGACCGACGCGGATTGGGAGACGTTGTGATGCTGAAGCGGATCGTGATCGGCGCGGCGCTGGCTGCGGCCCCCCTGTTCGTCGCGGCGCCTGCGACGGCGCAGAATGCCCCCCAGGGCGGCGTGCTGGTCATCTATGGCAACGACAAGTGCCCGACGAACAGCAACGGCGACGAGATCGTCGTCTGCCAGCGGCTGGACGAGGCAGAGCGATTCCGCATCCCCAAAACGCTGCGCGAGCAGCCGGGTCGGCCGCAGGCGAACCAGAGCTGGGCCGTGCGTTCGCAGGATGCGCTCCAGGCCGGGGCGACCGGCGTCGGCAGTTGCTCGACCGTCGGCCTCAACGGCGCATCCGGCTGTTTCGTCGGCCAGGCCAATCGCTGGAAGGCCGAGCAGAAGGAACGCAAGAAGGAAGAATCGACGCTGCCGCTGCCCTGAAGCGGCGCAGCGCCTGGTTCAGTCGCCGCGGCGCCGCACCCATTCGGGCGGCGCGCGCAACAGCGCGTCGGCGATCAGCCAGAGCAACACCAGCGCGCGCAGACCCGCCGCGACCGCGATCATGTCATAGCTGCCCGCGGGGCTGGCATGTTCCATGCCGGCGAACCACCAGAACTCGGCGAAATAGGCCGCCAGATCGGCCAGTGCGAAAAGTGCCACCGGCACGAGCCTCGGTGCGGTGAGCAGCAGCAGCGGATAGAGCCACAGGTCGAACTGCGGCGAATAGACCTTGTTGGTAAGGAGAAACCACGCGATCAGCGGAGTGCCGAGTACCCAGAGCCGGTCGCGATGGCGCCAGCCGCCGATGCCGAGGATCGCAAGCGCGCCGCCGAGAAAGACAATGCTTGCCGCAAGATTGCGCGCGTCGATCGCCGCGAACCAGCCGCGATAATGGGCGGCGATTTCCCACAGCGACGCGGCAGTGCCCGGCCGTGACTGTGAGAAGCGGTAGAACATGCTCCAATTGTCGAAAGCCAGGAGCGCGACGGGCAGGTTCACGAGCCCCCACGCCGCGATTGCCGCAGCGGCCGCGGCGCCGGCACGGGCGATGCGCCGCTGAAGCGTCTGGCCGGGCTCGACCAGCGCGGCGAGCCCGAACACGGGAAGCAGCAGCGCCGGAAACAGCTTCGCCGCCGCGCCCAGGCCCGCCAGCGCCGCCGCATGGGCGAGATGTCCGCGGCGCGCGCGCAGCATCGCCGCAGCGGCAAGCCCGACCGCCGCCATATCCCAGTTGTGCCCCAGATAGAGAATGAGCGGCGGCGCGACGGCCCAGGCCCAGAGCCGCCGGCGATCGACGCCCGCCATCGCGAACATCCACAGCATTTCCCACGCGATCGCGGCGTTGACGAAGGCGACCACGCCCAGGAAATATGCGTCGTTCGCATGCGCCCCGCCGATCAGCCGCGCGATCAGCCCCTCCAGTCCGATCTGGAGCCCGGTGAGCACCGGATATTCGATCGGCACCTGGAAATAGGGAACCTGACCCGCCGCGACGCCGCGTCCCAGCCAGAAGGGGACGACATCGCTGTAGCAGCCGGTGGTGTATTGTTCGGCACCCGTCCAGCCGCCGGCGAGACAATGGCTTTTGAATAGCCACCCCGCGAAGCAGGTGGCGAACATCGCCGCGCCGAGTGCGACCGAAACCGGCGCCGCGCCGGTGGCGGTTCGGGGGAGGGTGAAGCGCGGCGCGTTCATGATCGCAAGCCCTATCGCGGGGGCGAGGCCGCGTCCATCGAGCGCGAGCCCTCGTTCGCGGCGCGATCCTATTTGGCGTTACCCTACTTCGTGTTAGCCTGATCCTCATGGGATGGCTGGTCGCGCTTGCAGGGTTGTTCGCGGCGATGCTGGGGCAAAGCCCCGCGCCGGCGACAGGACGTTTCGCCGTGGGGCAGACCTGGACCTTTCTGGTTCGTCCCCGCGAGCCCGAGGCGATGCTGCGCATCCACCGGATCGAGCCCGATGCGGCCGGGCACCTAATCTATCACATCGGCGTCGTCGGTTATCGCACGCCCAACGGCGCGCCGGTCGACATCGCCCATTTGCCTGTTTCCGAGGCGACGCTGGTGCAAAGCGTGCGCGCACAGCCCGATCCGCGCATCGCCGCGACGCTGCGGTTTCTCTCGCCCGACGAGGGCATCGCCGAATGGCGGCGCGCGAAAGGGGGCGTGTTCACCCAATCCATGGCCGGGGTGCTGGCGACGATCGCCGATGCGATCGACGGTCCCGGTGCAGCAGTGCATTAGCGCCGTATCGGCGCAGCCGACGCGTACGGCAACCAACCGAGGGCCCTGCGGGTTGAACCATCACAATCGCAGGAGACGAGCATGGCCGACGCCCGCATCTTTGCCGACCTGAAAGCCGATCATGATCGCCAGCGCACCCTGTTCGCGCGGCTGGGCGATGGCAGCGGCGACAGCGGCGAGCGCCGTGCGACGTTCGAGGCGCTGCGGCTGGAACTGCAGGCGCATGCCGCCGCCGAGGAAGAGTCGCTCTACGCTGCGATGCTCGCCGATCCCGAGCTGCGCGAGGATGCCCGGCATTCGGTTGCCGAGCACAAGGAGGTCGATGACCTGCTGGGGGCGTTGATCGAGGCCGATTTCGGATCGCCGGAGTGGGCGGAACGTTTCGGCGAGCTGCGCCACCGTTATATGCACCATATCGACGAGGAGGAGCAGGAGATGTTCCCCGCCGCGGCGAAACGGATCGACAAGGCCGAGGCCGCCGACCTCGCGCGGCGTTTCGAAGCGCGCAAGCCCGAGGAGCGGGCCCGCGCGGAGGAGCATGTGCCGGGTGACGACCGCGAATGAGCGGAAGGGCGGCCACCGCCCTTTGACCGATTCCTCGACCGCGGCCGGCGACGACGGGGCGATCGATTGGGAGTCGCTGCGCGACGCAGCCGCCGCCTGTACGCGTTGCCCGCTTTATCGTGGCGCGACCCAGACGGTGTTCGGCGAAGGGCCGCGCGACGCCGCATTGATGCTGATGGGCGAGCAGCCCGGCGATCATGAGGATCTTGCCGGCCATCCCTTTGTGGGCCCAGCGGGGCAGTTGCTCGACAAGGCGCTGAGCACGGCGGGGATCGCGCGCGGTCGCGTCTATGTCACCAACGCGGTCAAGCATTTCAAGTTCGTGCGCCATGGGCGCCGCCGGATTCATGCGCGTCCCGATGCCGGCGAGATCGAGGCATGCCGATGGTGGTATGCGCAGGAGCGGACGCTCGTGCGGCCGGCAATGACGATCGCGCTGGGCGCGACGGCGGCGCGGCAGATGCTGGGACGCAGCGTGACGATCGGCGCTGCACGCGGACGGCCATGGGTGTTGTCACCCGATGGCGGGCTCGGCTGGGTTACCGTCCATCCCAGCTTTCTGCTGCGGCAGCCCGACCGCGCGGCGCGCGCCGCCGAGATGGCCGCATTCGTTGCCGACCTGCGCGCCGCCGCCGCTGCGGCAGACAGTCGCTAGCCGGCGCGGCGCGTGCCGAACTTGTCGTCGCGGCGGTTGCCCAGCATCATCGAGCGTTCGAGCCGCGCACAGAGCGCCGCGTAATAGTCGGACAGGAAACCCAGGTCGTCGCCGTCGTCGGGCAATCCGGCCTTGTGACGGATCGTCGCGGCGACGGTTGCGAGCGCGTCCTCACGCCCCTTGCGCAGCACCGTTTCGAGCGTTTGCAATTCGTAGATGCCATAAAGGTCGAGCGCGGCATCGCTGAACACGCGCCGGGGGCGCTCGGCCTCGGCAGCGAGGTCGTCGGCGAGCTTTCCGCGGACCGTTTCGACGACCCAGGTCCCCGCCAGCAGATCGCCGATCCGCAGCCGGTCGCGGTTGAACAGTGGAAACAGCAGAAAGATGCCCGACCAGAGCAGGGCGAACACGACGAGAAAGGCGTCGGCAAGATTTTGCGAAACCTGTGCGACCAGGAAGGAGAGCGGGAGGAATGCCTCGAGCTCGCGCATGGCATTGCGAACGACGACGGCGCCGCCGCTGAGCCGTCCGCCGTCGCGCGCGACGACGCGCAGCCCCATCACGCGCTTGCCGGGCGTCGCGCCGCGCGATCCTGCTTCGAACAGGATGAACCAGCCGTTGCGCAAGACGAACAGTCCGATGAACCACAGGATCAATGCGAGCTCGGACTTGGTCTGCGCCTTTACCAGAAAGGCGAGGATCAACGTCAGCGCGATCATGATGAGCAGGATCAGCAACCAGTCGAGCAGGAAAGCGGCCGCGCGCGCACCCCCGCCCCCCAGCCGGAGCCGCAGGTCGACGCCCTCGGGCGTGATGAAATGGCGCTGGAGCGACGCGGCTTCGCGGCGCCGGGCCCCGCGCCTAAAGCGGATCGGCCAGCGCATCGCGCGTCTCCCGGCGGCGGGGCAGATAGAAATAGGCGAGCCAGCCGCCGAGCATCGCCAGCCCGATCGCGTAGCGCGTCGAATCGTCCTGGATCGTCTGACGCCCGATACCCTCGAGTATCCCGGCGACAAGCAGCATGACGACCACGCCGCACATCACCGGCGCGACGGCGCGACCGGCCGCGACCATCGCGTCGAGGCGAGCGTGACGGCCGGGAAATGCCAGTGCGGTGCCGATCCGCGTCCCCGCCGCCCCCGCGAGCGTGATCGCAAACAATTCGGTGGTGCCGTGGACGGCGAGCCACCCGCAAAAGCCGACGCCCAGCCCCTTGGGCACGAAAACGGCGAGCATCGCTCCGAGCGTGAGCCCGTTGTAAAGCAGAAGCAGCACGGTGGGCACTGCAAAGACGAAGCCGAGCGCGAAGGCGAAGATCGACACCTGGCTGTTGTGCGTGAACAGGAAGGCGGCGAAGACGGCGAGGCCGTCGTGGTCGCTGCGCCCGCGCGGGGCATAGATCGTCGCCCGCAGTGCCTCTGCGCTCGCGTCGGGCGTGCGGCCGCCGGCGAGGCCGTCGGGCAGGATCGCATAATACCAGCTCGGATCGCCGCGCACGAGCAGATAGCCGGCGAGCATCCCGACAATGAGCAGCGCGAATGCGAACAGTGTTTCGCGCCACAGCGCCGCGACGGCTGCCGGCCAGCCGCGGAACAGATAGTGGCGCAACTGATCGGCAAAGCTGGTCGGCACGCCATAAAGCTGGAAATAGGCGCGCGTGCACAATTGCTCGAGATAGGTTGCGAGCGCCCGGTCGAGCGAAGTCTCACGAACCACCGCCAGCGACGAGAGCGCGGTACGGTAGAGCAGCGGCAGCGCGAGCAGGTCGTCGGCGTCGAGCACGCGTACCGACCGCTTCTCGATCCGGGTCAGCAGCGCGTCGAGCCGCCGCCATTCTGCCTCATGTGCCGTGCGGAAGCGCGTGGCGTTGACGAGCGGGGCGCCGCCCGCAGCCACCGGCACGGCGTCGCGATCGACAAGCGCGTTCACAGCAGGTTCCTCCGCTTGAGATCGACATAGGCCTCGACCAGCCGGTCGGCGACCTGATCATAGGGGCTTTCGACGATATGCGCGCCGAGGTGGCGCAGGCGAAGCAGCACCATTCGCCGATCGCGCAGCAGCGCCGCGGCGGTGACCGCGCGGGTGACGTCGGCGGCGCTCTGCGGTCCGCGATCGACGATCGTTTCCAATTCGACATCCTCGAGCACGACGACGAGCACCAGGTGCGTGTCCATCAGCCGCTGGGCGGCGCGGACCATGAAGTCGGCCGAGGTGAGATCGGTGAATTCGGTGAACAGCACGATCATCGACCGCCGGACGAGGCGGGCCGCGAGCGTGGTGAGCGCAAGCGTGTAGTTGGTCTCGTCCCCGCTATAATCGATCCGTGCGGCCAGTCGCTGAAGCTCGCCGAAAGCGGCGGTGCCGGAGATGAGGCCGCTGGCGACGCGGGGCCGCGAATCGAACGCGTTGAGCGCGACGCGGTCGCCGACCTTGAGCGCCACCCAGCCTGTCAGCAGCATCGCGGAAACGACACGGTCGAGACGGCTGAGGCCGCCGATCGGCTCGCACATCTGCCGACCGCAATCGACGGCGAAAACGAGCTGGTTGTTGCGTTCGGTCCGGTATTCCTTGGCGTGAAGCTTCACATGGCGCGCCGACTGCTTCCAGTCGATCGTGCGGCGGTCCATCCCGGCGCGGAACTCGACCAGCGTGTCGAAATCGGCGCCGTCGCCGCGTTCGATCTGCGCCATCAGCCCCTCAATCGTCCGTCGGCGGAACAGCTCGGCACCGCGGGCGCGGACGGGGCGCGTATCGGGGTGGATCGCCATCGTCGCGCCGATGGTGAGCACGCGCTGCTTCCAGATCAGCCCCAGCGGTCCGCTCCAGCGCAACCACAGCCGTTCGATCCGGGCAGTGCCGCGGCGATGCGCGACCAGAGGGATCGCAGCGGTGCCGCGCCCGCCGTCGAGCGCGAGCCAGCCGCCATAGTCCGGTGCCGCATCGCCGCTGTCGGGACCGGAGGCCGTTGCGGGTGCAAGCAACGGATCATCGTCGAGCGCAAACGCGACGCGACGTGGTGCTGCGCCGGTGATCGTCACGCCCAGTGCGGCCTCGACCGTCGCGCCGACGCTCGCCTGCGGCGGCAGCACGAGGTTTGCTGTGACCGCGCGCGGTCCGGCGCCCGACAAGGCGTCGGCAAGCGCCGCGACGACCACCGCCAGCGGCAGCGCGAGCGCGGCATACCAGCGATCGGGCACGGCGATCGCCACCGCCAGCGTCACCGGCAGCCCCAGCACGATCAGCAGCACGGCAAGGCGCGTGGGATAGAGCATCGACCGGCTCAGCGCGGCGCCTCGATCGATTCGATGATCGTGTGGACGACGTCCTCGATCGCGCGCCCGTCGATTTCGGCGGCGGGCGAGAGGATGAGCCGGTGACGAAGCAACGCGGGCGCAAGCGCCTTGACGTCGTCGGGGATGACAAAGTCGCGCCCGTCGATCGCGGCGCGCGCGCGGGCGGCGCCGGCGAGCATCGCTCCGGCGCGGGGCGATGCCCCCGATTCGAGATCGGCCACGTCGCGTGTGCCGCGGATCAGCGCGAGGATATAGTCGACGACGTTGCCGGCGAGCAGCACCGTGCCGACGGTTGCAACCGCTGCGGCGATGGTGGCGGCATCGGCGACGGGGGTGACCCCCCAGTCGCCCGGCCCGGTGGTTGCGGTGCGCGTACCGTGAAGCGCGATGATCTTCCGCTCTTCCTCCGCGCTGGGATAGTCGACGATCTGCTTGAACAGGAAGCGATCGAGCTGGGCCTCGGGGAGCGGATAGACCCCCTGCTGCTCGATCGGGTTCTGCGTCGCGACCACGGTGAAGCGGTCGGAGAGCGGCATCGTCTCACCGTCGATCGTCACGGTGCGTTCCTGCATCGCCTCGAGCAGTGCCGCCTGTGTCTTGGGCGGGGTGCGGTTGATTTCGTCGGCGAGCAGCAGTTCGGTGAAGATCGGGCCGCGCGTCAGTGTGAAGCTGCTCGTCTGGAAGTTGAACAGGTTCGCACCGATGATGTCGCCCGGCATCAGGTCGGGCGTGAACTGGATGCGACCGAAATCGAGCCCCAGCGCCCGCGCGAAGCTTGACGCGAGCAGCGTCTTGGCCGTGCCGGGCGGTCCTTCGAGCAGGATGTGCCCGCCCGAGAACAGCGCGATCAGCATCAGCTCGACCGTGCTTTCCTGGCCGACGACCGCGCGGGCGACCTCACCCCGGATACGCGCCGCGAGCGCCTGGACTTGCTCAACCGTCACTTGCCTTTCTCCATTCTGTCCCCCAGCCATGCGTGGAGCGCGCGTGCCGCCTCCCGCAGTTCCTCGGCGTTGCGTGCGGCCTCGACCGCGGCGGCGCACTCGGTAAAGCGGCGCGGGCCGCTGAGCGCGTCGAGATAATCGTCGAGCGCTGCGTCGCGCAGCCGTGCGGGCGCGCCGAACACCCGCGCGGCACGCTCGCGGATCACCGCGACATAGCGCGGCCCCATCGCCGCCTCGCGTCGCGCCTTGCGGACCAGCGCCGCGCTGTTGTCGACCAGCACCGTCTTGCCGAACGCGATCGCGCGGCCGCGCGGCGCCGGCGGGCCGAACCGCGCAAAGGCTTGAATCCCGGCGAGCACCAGCGCCGCGAGGATCGTAAGCGTCACCGCGAGAAAAGGCGGCTCGAACATCAACCGCAACGGGCTTTTCGAGTGGCCGAAGCCGTTGAGGCTGACGTCGAACACGATCGTGTCGGGCGGCGTGCTGTTGAGCGAGTCGAGCAGCGCGAGCGCGGCGCGCGCCTGATCGAGTGATTTCATACCCTGATTGTTGAGCAGGTCCGGGTCGGCGAGCACGTAGAGCGGCCCGTCCCCGATCTGCGCCAGCAGGATACCGCCCTGCGCATCGCTGAGAAGCGGAGTGAGGCGGGGTGTGGTTGGCCGCGCGGGGGCTGTCGCCGGTGCGGGCACGCCGGGGACCGTCGGGGCACCGGGATCAGCCCGGTCCGGCTCTGTGCGATTACCCGCATCATTCTCGGCATCATGGTCCGGCGCTGCTGCCCGGGCCTGCACAGGGCGGAAGCGCGGCGGCTGAACGGGTGCCTGCGGTGCCAGACCGGTGATGACCTGCGCGACGCGCGGCTCGTACAGCTTCACGCCGGGGGACAGGTCGGCTCCGTTGAGCAGTTTGCCTGCAGTGCGTCGGCGCGCGATCTTGAGTTGAACGCCGGGCGCGAAGACGCCTTCTGGCTCGAATGCGGGAAGCAGCCCTTGCGCCTTCACCCAGCCACGGTGTTTTCGGTCGGCGACCGTCTGCCATTTCGGCAGGATGACCAGCGTCGGCTTGGCCTCGCGCCTTGTCGCCTCCGAAATCTCGGTCGAGGCCCGTTCGGGCGTGATGACCAGCAGGCTTTCCGTATCGAACTGGCGGGGATCCCGGACGATCCGGACGTTCCGTCCGCCCGCCTGCGCCAGCTCGACGAGCGCCGCAAAGCCGGTCGCACCGTTCGACAACGCGTGCGCGCCGCCGTTTCGCCCCGACTGCAGATCGGGCGCGAAGGCACCCAGCACCAGCATCCCGGCAAAGGCCAGCAGGCCGATGGCGAGCAGCAGCGCAAAGGTGATGGGGCGCATCAGGCCCGCCGCGGCGGGTTGGCGACCGATCGCGACGTCGCTCATCGTTGCCAGCTCCGCACCTGAACGAAATCGGCATAGGCGGCCCGGCAGCGCGTCCAGGTTTCGCCATCGACAGCGCGCCCACCGAACAGGCTGCGCTCGACGACGGCCGCCAGCGTGGCGAACAGGTGCCGTGGACGTTCGGGAATCGCGGTGGCGCGGGCGAGATCCCGGCTGGTGAGCGCAGGGCGGACGAGATGCGGGCGGCGCTCGGCGATGTCCTCGACGCTGCGGAGCAACAGGTGGTGCACCGCCTCGCCATATTGGCCGCGTTCGGCGAGCGCATCGGCCTCGCGCAGCCATTCGCGCGCGGGCGCAGCGTCAGGCGTCCAGTCGGCATCCGGATCGGGCGCATCGATCGAAGCGGGTGATGCCACGTTGCGGTGGCGCAGACGGGGCAGCCGCCATTCGCCTTCGCGCAGGCGGACGAACGCCATCCACAGGGCAAAGAGCGCGAGCAGCGCGATCATGCCCCACAGCAGGGCCTCGACCAGTTGCGGTTGGAGCAGATGCCCCGAAATCCAGCGGATCAGCCGGGCAAGCGGCCGCAGCGCGTCGGCGATCCAGCGCCCGATGGCCTGGAGCCATTCGGGCATCTGGGGCGGCTTGGGCGGTGCGGCGTTCGGCAGGTCGAACTGGATATCGCCGTTCGACCGCAGCGCGCGATGCGCCGCGGCGAGCCGTGCGTCCGCGCTCCCCTCTTGCCCTGCCACCGAATTGCTTCCCCCACGTCCGGTCCCCAACCTAAATATTTTACGGGGCACCGCAAGCGGATGGATGACAATCGATACGAATTGCGCAATCCATTCCGGGCTATTTGCAGAGGGGGATCTTTAACATGGCGAGTGCAGCGGAGCGCGGCGAGGATCGCGCCTTTTCAATCAGCAGCGTCTTGAGCATGGCGTTCGGCGTCGTGCAGGACAATCCGGTGGCGACTTTCGGGATCGCATTTCTGTTCGGCGCGCTGCCGCAACTGGTGCTCCGCGGTGTGGTGTTTCCGATGCTGGCGGTTCCCGGTGCTGCCGTGGCAACCGCGTTCACATCGATCTTGGCCGGACTGATCGCGATCTTCTGCAGCTTCCTGGTGCAGGGCGCTCTGGTGCGCGCGACCGCCGCCTATGCCCGCGGCGAACGGGCGTCGCTGGGCGAGACCTTGTCGGCGGGCGTCGGCAAGGCGTTGCCGTTGCTGCTGTTGTCGATCCTGATGGCGCTGGGCATCGGCTTCGGTTTCCTTTTGCTGATCGTTCCGGGTGTGATCCTGGCGATCATGTGGTCGGTGGCGGTTCCGGCCCTGGTGGATGAGGATCATGGGATTACCGAAGCGCTGGGACGCAGCAGCTTCCTGACCAGCGGTGCGCGCTGGCGTATCCTGGGCCTTGGGCTGGTCGTGATGGTGTTGTTCTGGTTGCTGAGCATTCCGCTGGGCATCCTGGCGGTACTCACCGGCGCCCAGATGGCACAGGGTGATCCGGAATCGTTGTTCGCGATAAGCCCGATCTTCCTGATTGCCTCGGCGGTCGTCACGACCCTTACCAGCGCAATCGGCGGGGCGGTGCAGACCAGCCTGTTCGTTGCGCTGCGCGACTGGAAGGAAGGCCCGCAGGTTGAGTCGTTGGCCGACGTGTTCGCTTGAACCGAGAGGCTACGGCGCGCGGACATGTGGAGAGGGATGATCGCAACGGTGGCACGGCCGGGAATCGGGCAGCGCAGTCGATGAACATTGTGGCGAAGACGGCGCGGCCGGTGCCGGCAATGACGGGTGTCGCGCCCGATGCGATTCCCTATGACGCGCTGATGGCGGGCCAGCAGCCGGTGATCCTGAAGGGCATCGCCGCCGGCTGGCCGCTCGTGCGGGCCGGGATCGAATCGGCGGACGCCGCGATGGCGGTCCTCAAGCGATTCGACGGCGGCCGGCCCGTCGTCACTTTCACCGGTGCCCCGGAGATCGGCGGACGCTTCTTTTACGACGAAACGGTGACGGGGCTCAATTTCACCGGGCGGCGAGAGCCGTTGTGCACGCTGCTCGATGCGGTTGGTCCGCGGATCGGCGATACGGATGCGCCCAGCTTCTATGTCGGGTCGACCGATCTGGACGATTATCTTCCCGGCTTTCGGGCCGAAAACGACCTGGCGCTCAACCATCCGATGTTTGCTGCGCATCCGCCGCTTGCAAGCATCTGGATCGGCAACCGCACCATCGCGACGTGCCATTACGACATGTCGCACAATCTGGCGGTGTGCGCGGTCGGCCGGCGACGCTTCACCCTGTTTCCACCCGATCAGGTCGCCAACCTCTATCCCGGCCCGCTTGAACCGACGCCGGGCGGGCAGGTGGTGAGCATGGTCGATTTCGCGACCCCGGATTTCGAGCGCTATCCCGGCTTTCGCGCGGCCATTGCGACCGCGCAGGTGGCCGAACTCGAGCCGGGCGACCTGCTCTTCTACCCGGCCATGTGGTGGCATCACGTCGAGGCGCTGGCGCCCTTCAATGTGCTGGTCAATTATTGGTGGAATACCAGCCCCGACTGGCTCGACACGCCGCAGCTGACGCTGCTCCACGCGCTGTTGAGCCTGCGCGATCGGCCCGAGCCCGAGAAGCGCGCGTGGCAGGCGCTGTTCGATTATTATGTGTTCGGCGCGGCCGAGCGCGCGGGCGCGCATCTGCCCGAAGCCGCGCGGGGACCGCTGGGGCCCATCGACGCCGCTACTGCGCGGCGGCTGCGCGCGATGTTGCTGCAGCGGCTCAACCGCTAGAGCGCGCCGCGACGACAGGCGGCGGCCGGCCTTTGTTCACGCGGTAAAGCAGGTTATGCCGTGGGGGGCATGGATCTGTACCTCCCGATCGCGAACCTGTCGGTCAACGCGTTGGTCATCGTCGCGCTGGGGCTCGGCGTCGGGCTGCTTTCGGGCATGTTCGGTGTGGGCGGCGGGTTCCTGACGACGCCGCTGCTGATCTTTTACGGCATCCCGCCGACGGTCGCGGCTGCATCTGCCGCAAGCCAGGTGACGGGAGCGAGCGTTTCGGGGGTGTTCGCGCATTTCCGTCGCGGCGGCGTCGACGTGCCGATGGGGCTGGTTCTTGTAGCCGGCGGCGTGATCGGCAGTATCGCGGGGGCATGGCTGTTCGCGCTGCTCCAGTCGAGCGGCCAGATCGACACGGTGATCGGGATCCTTTACGTGCTGCTCCTCGGCACGATCGGCGGACTGATGCTGCACGAATCGATCGGGGCGGTGCGGGTCGCGCGGGGGAGCCGGCCGGCCCCAGTGCGTCGCCGCCGGCACCATCCGCTGGTGGCGATGCTGCCATTGCGCTGGCGATTCTATCGCTCCGGGCTCTATATCTCGCCGTTGGCGCCGCTGTTGCTCGGCTTTTTTACCGGCATCCTGACGGTGCTGCTGGGTGTCGGCGGCGGCTTCATCCTGGTGCCGGCAATGTTGTATCTGCTCGGCATGGGGACGCAGGTGGTGGTCGGCACCTCGCTGTTCCAGATCCTGTTCGTGACCGCTGCCGCGACGATGGTGCATGCGACGACGACCAAGGCCGTCGACATCGTGCTGGCGGTGCTGCTGCTGCTTGGATCGGTGACCGGCGCGCAACTGGGGGCCCGGTTCGCCCAGCGAATGAAGCCCGAATACTTGCGGCTGGCATTGGCATTGATGGTGTTGATGGTGGCGCTGCGGATGGGGCTGGGGCTCGCCTGGCGCCCTGACGAGATCTATTCGGTCGCGCTGTCGTGAGACGGGCACGGCGGCTGCTTCTTGCGCTCGCGGCGCCGCTGGTGATGGGACAGGCCAAGCCGGTGCTCGTCCCGGACGTATCGCAGCGCGATATCGAGATCGTCTATTCGTTCACCGGCGCCGAACTGCTGCTGTTCGGCGCCATTCTCTATCCCGGCGGGCGGGCGCCCGATCCGCGCGACGGGCCGCTCGACATCGTCGTGGTCGTCAAGGGCCCGACGCAGTCGATCGTGGTTCGCGAGAAGCGGAAGATCGCCGGCATCTGGATCAACGCCGAGCGGATGCGCTATCGATCCGCGCCGAGCTTTTATGCGCTGGCGTCGTCGCGCCCGGTGGACAGGCTGGTCGATGCCCGCACGCGCGCCATTTACGAATTGGGAGTTGACAGTCTTCAGTTGTCGCCCGCATCGGGGGCCGCCCCCACGGTTCAGGCGCGGTTCGACGCCGGGCTCGTCGATTTGCGCCGCCGCGCCGGGCTTTATGTCGAGGCGCCGCGGGCGGTGGAGATCACCGACGGCGTTCTCTATCGCGCGCGCCTGCAGATCCCGGCACGTGTGCCCGTCGGACGCTTTACCGCCGAGACGTTCCTGATCCAGAACGGCCGCGTTCTCGCGGCTGCGGTACGGCCGATCAACATCCGTAAATCGGGTTTCGAGCGCTTCGTCGCCCAGGCGGCGCAGCACGACTCGGTCGCTTATGGCATTCTGGCAGTCTTGCTGTCGGTGGCATTCGGGTGGGGGGCAGGCGCGATCTGGCGTCGATTCTGACGCGGTCGCACCGGTCGATCGCCGTTCCAGGCGCAAACGCGACGAACGCCCCGCAAACTCACGCATTTTTTACATATTGTCCGACAGGATCGCCGCAGGGGATCAGCGGAGTTTCGAATGCACAGCCATAGCGGCGTATCGCCCATGCACGGCACCGCAGCCGGCGCGCCCGCCGGCGAAATGCCGGCTCGGGCCAGCCTGCGCCCGGTCGGCGCCGTGTTCGCCGTCAACGGCAGTGCCAGCCAGGTGGTGATCGAGATCGCTGCCGCCGATGCCTTTGCCAACCACGCCGACCCGACGATGGCGAGCGCCGGACAGGTGGGCAGCCAGCTCAAGATGCGCGTCGGCAGTACCTGGCTGATCGCGAGCATCCGGGCGTTGCGGCTTGATTCGACCGGCGAGCGGATCGTCGCCGACATCGACTTCATCGGCGAGGGTGACGAGGAACGGCTGACGGGTAAGCTCTACAAGTTCCGGCGCGGCGTCACGCGCTATCCATCGCCGGGATGCCCCGTCTTTCCGCTTTCGACGGCCGATCTGCGCCAGATCTATGCTGCCGACGAGCGCGCGCATATCGAGATCGGCACCGTCTATCCGACGCGCGACATCCGCGCCGCACTGTATGTCGATGCGCTGCTCGGCAAGCATTTCGCGCTGCTGGGGTCGACCGGCACCGGCAAATCGACGGCCGCCGCGTTGATCCTGCACCGCATTTGCGAACGCGCGCCGCATGGGCATGTGGTGATGATCGATCCGCACGGCGAATATGGCAGCGCCTTTCGCGGGATCGGGGCGTTGTATGACGTGTCGAACTTGCAGATGCCCTATTGGCTGATGAATTTCCAGGAAACCTGCGAGGTGTTCCTGACGAGCGAGGGGTCGGCGCGGCAGGTCGACGCCGACATCCTGGCCAAGTGCCTGCTCCAGGCCAAGGGGAAGAACCGCCTGGCGGCCGAGTATGGCAAGATCACCGTCGATGCCCCGATCCCCTATCTGCTGTCCGACCTGACCCAGATCCTTCAGCTGGAGATGGGCAAGATGGACAAGGCGACCGATACTGCCCCCTATCTGCGGCTGCGGAGCAAGATCGACGAGATCAAGTCCGATCCGCGCTATGCGTTCATGTTCTCGGGGATGCTCGTCGCCGACACGATGGCATCGTTTCTGGCGCGCGTGTTTCGCCTTCCGGCTGAGGGCAAGCCGATCTCGATCATCGACGTGTCGGGTGTGCCGAGCGAGATCACCTCGGTGGTGGTCGCTGTGCTCAGCCGCATGGTGTTCGACTTCGCGATCTGGTCGCGCGGCGAGACGCGGCACCCCGTGCTGCTGGTCTGCGAGGAAGCGCACCGTTATGTGCCCAGCGAGCGAAATGCCGATGGGTCGTCGGTGGCGCGGATCCTGAGCCGAATTGCGAAGGAAGGGCGCAAATACGGCGTTTCGCTGGGGCTGATCACGCAGCGGCCTTCGGACCTGGCCGAAGGCGTTCTCTCGCAATGCGGCACGATCCTGTCGATGCGGCTCAACAACGAGCGCGACCAGGCGTTCGTGCGCGCAGCGATGCCCGAAGGCGCGCGGGGTTTTCTCGATTCGATCCCGGCGCTGCGCAATCGCGAGTGCATCGCGGTGGGCGAGGGCGTGGCGACGCCGATCCGGCTGCTGTTCGACGCCCTTGAGGAGAATCGTCGTCCCGCATCGGGCGATCCGGTCTTTTCGGAACTGTGGCGGCACGCAGGCGGCGAGGAGCAGATGCTCGAGCGGACGATCCGCCGCTGGCGCGCGCAAGGTCGCTGATCCGCCTGCGGCTTTACCCGGATCCTTTTTGGAGGCGGCGGCGCGGAGACGGAGTGCCTGCTCGACCCAGGCCTATTCGGCGTCCGGATCGACCCCGTGGCCGACCGGAACCGCCTGCATCGCGCGCAGCTTCGCGCGGAAGGCGCCCAGGTCGTTGCCGGTGAGCTGGCGCATCGTGGTGAACGACACCGAGCGCGGGTTGACTGCGACGCCGTTCTTGTAAAGCTCGTAGTGAAGGTGCGGACCGGTCGAAAGACCCGAGCTGCCGACGGCGCCGATCTGTTGTCCCTTGCGAACATGCTGGCCACCGCGAACGATGATCCGGCTGAGATGGCCATAGCCGGTCCCGAAGGCACCGTGGCCGAGCCGGATGAAATTGCCATATCCCGAGCTGCGCCCGGCGAACTGGACGACGCCGTCGCTCGCGGCATAGACCGGCGCCCCCCAAGGCGCGGCGATGTCGATGCCCTTGTGCATTCGCGTGAAGCCGAGCAGCGGGTGGCGGCGCATGCCGAAGCTGGACGAAATTCGCCCCGCAGCGGGCATCGCCATCGCGCCGGTGCTGCTGCCGCGGCCCAGCCCGTCGAACCATTCGGTGCGGCCGTTGCTTTGCCATGGCAACAATTGCAGGCGGGTGCCGCAGTCGTTGACGCCGGCATAAAGCAGGTTGCCGAGCTGGACTTCACCGGTTTCCGCACGCGCCTGCGAAACGATCAGGTCGAAGCGGCAATTGGCGCCGAGGTGCGATACGGGAACGCGGCTGGCCAGCGTCTTGATGAACGCTTCGACCGCCTTGGGCGGCGCGCCGGCGGCGCGTGCCGAGCGATAGAGACTGGCGCCGATCGTGCCCTGGACACGCAGCGGGGTATGATCGATCGCAATCGGGATCTGGCGCAGCGCCAGTGCATTGCCCTGGCGCGCGACCTCGAGCTTGAGGTCGAAGCGCGCGCGGAACGCAAGCTTTTCGAGCGGGCGGGGCTGATCCTTGCTGTTGCGGCGGCCGAGCGTCAGGTCGAGCGTCGTGCCCGGTTGAATCGATCCCAGCGCGATGGCGCGAGTGACGAGGGCGCCGACCTGTGTCGCATCGGCGTGACCGACTCCTGAGCGCTGGAGGACGCCGAGCAGCGCGTCGCCCGAGGCCAGCCGCGCGTCCAGCGAGATGACGGGGCGTTCGGGCGTATCGGTCAGCGGCGCAACAAGTCGGGTGGCGGCGAGACGGGTGCCGGTGGTGGCACCCATCGCCAGCGGACGGATCGCCTGGGCGCGCTGCGCATCGAGGTCGGCGCCGGCAAGCGGGGTAGGCACGGTGCCGTAGATCGGTGTCTCCAGGCCAGGCGCCAGCATCACCGTCAGCGTGCATAGTCCGAGACAGGTCGCCAGGCCGCGAAACCATGTGGCCGAACCGATCGCGGCGCCAAGGTCTGGCGCCAGTTCGAACTGATCCAGCCAATGTCTGCGGACTGCGGGAGTCGGCGCGGGCGCGGGGGACGGCGACGCCGGCGTGGCGCCCCCCCCGGATTGATGACCTGGCTCGACGGGCAAGAACAAGGCGGACGGCCTCTCGAAACACCTTTTGCGCGCGGGGCCGATCGCAACGGCCCTGCCCGAATCGTTGTGCAAGAGAGGGTTTAAAGTCAAATTAAGCAGCCTGTGCCCCACGCGTGGCTGCGGCGGATCGTGCGTGCCGCAGGACGAAGGGAAATCGCCCTTCGGAACCGGTGTAAAACTGGTGGGTGCGAGCCGTTCGGGCAAGCAGGGGGTGTTGCTTAAGGGGCGTCGCGGAACGATCTTGGGCGCATAATGAGTCAATTTGCCCGTTCTCCGGTGGTCGCGGTGCTCGGCCCGACCAACACCGGCAAGACCCACCTCGCCATCGAGCGGCTGTGCGGCCATTCGAGCGGGATGATCGGCTTCCCGCTGCGACTGCTGGCGCGCGAGGTCTATGACCGCGTGCTCAAGATCAAGCGGCCGGAGGAGGTCGCGCTGATTACCGGCGAGGAGAAGATCGTGCCGCCGGGCGCGCGCTGGTTCCTGTGCACCGCCGAATCGATGCCGATGGAGCGCGATTTCGCCTTCGTCGCGCTCGATGAGGCGCAACTGGGGGCCGATCCCGAACGGGGCCATGTGTTCACCGATCGGATCCTGCGCGCGCGCGGACGCGAGGAAACGATGCTGCTGGGTTCGGACGCGCTCCGACCGATGCTCAAGGCGCTGGTCCCCGATGCCGAGGTGATCGGTCGACCGCGCTTTTCCACGCTGAGCTATGCAGGGGCAAAGAAACTGTCGCGGTTGCCGCGGCGCTCGGCGATCGTCGCCTTTTCCGCCGAGGAAGTCTATGCCGTGGCAGAGGCGCTGCGGCGCCTGCGCGGCGGCGCGGCGGTTGTGATGGGCGCGCTCAGTCCGCGAACGCGGAATGCGCAGGTGGCGATGTTCCAGGCGGGCGAGGTCGATTATCTGGTCGCGACCGACGCGATCGGCATGGGGCTCAACATGGATGTCGCGCATGTCGCCTTTGCGTCGCTTCACAAGTTCGACGGGCGCCGCCAGCGACGCCTGACGCTTGCCGAAATGGCGCAGATCGCGGGACGTGCCGGGCGACACCAGCGCGACGGCACCTTCGGCGCACTGCACGAGCAGGGACCGGGCGCCTTCGCTCCCGAGGAGGTGCTCGCGATCGAAGCGCACAATCTGCCGCCGCTCGAGCATCTTTACTGGCGCGAGGGGGCTCCCGATCTTTCGAGCATCGACGCGCTGATCGACAGCCTTGAGGCGCGGCCGCAGGTGCCGCAGCTTCGCGCCGCCCCCGAGGCGGTCGACCTTGCGGTGCTCAAGCGGTTGGCGGGCGAAGACTGGGTGCGTGCCCGGGTGCGCCACCCGCAGATGGTCGCGCGGTTATGGGCCGCCTGCGGTCTGCCCGATTTCCGCAAGCTGGGCGCGGATGCGCATGCGCGCTTCGTGGGGCGCATCTTCGGCCATCTGTCGGAGGGGCGTGGGCATGTCCCGCATCAGTGGTTTGCCGATGAGATCCAGCGGCTGGACAATATGGCCGGCGATGTCGAAACGCTGGCCGGGCGGATCGCCGCGGCGCGGAGCTGGGCCTATATCGCCCACCGCGCCGACTGGCTTGCCGAGCCCGCCCATTGGGCCGAACGGACGCGTGCGATCGAGGAGAAGCTTTCGGACGCGCTCCATGCCAGCCTGACGCAGCGCTTCGTCGACCGGCGCACGACGGTGTTGCTGCGCCAGATTGGTGCCGACGCCTCGAATCTGCCGGTGACGATTGGTCCGGAAGGGGAAGTCAGCGTTGAGGAACACCCGTTGGGGCGGCTGGAGGGTTTCCGGTTTGTCGTCACGCCCGACGCGCGCGCGGCCGACAAGCGGATGCTGCTCGCCGCGGCGGAAAAGCGGCTGGCGGGCGAATTGCGGCGTCGCGGCGAGGCGTTGGCCGTCGCGGCCGATGGGGAACTGGCGCTGACACCGCTCGATGACGGGCAGCCGGCGATCGGGTGGCGCGGCCATGCCGTGGCGACGCTGCACCGTGGGGCCAATCCGGTGCGCCCCCGCGTCGAAGTCGACCGCGCGCTCGACATTCTCGATCCTGCGCAGCGCACGGCGTGCCAGAGCCGGCTGGAGCGATGGTTCGTCGAGCAGGTGGCGCGGCATCTGGGCGTACTTGCCCGGCTCGACGCACTGACCCGCGATGCGGACGCGGGGGGCGCATTGCGGGCGATTGCGCACGCATTGGTCGAAGCCGGCGGGCTGCTGCCCCGGCGGGCGGCGGCGGCAATGGTCGAGGCGCTCGATCCGGCGGCGCGGCGGCGGCTGCGCCAGATCGGCGTGACGATCGGTACGCTGGACCTGTTCGCGCCGACGCTTCTCAAGCCAGCGGCCGCGCGTTGGCGACGCGAGTTGATGGGGCTGGAGGTCGCGCCGCGCGACGGTGCGACCGTGTTGCCGCGCGGCGCGCCGGGTGCCGATCTGGCGCATGGCTTTCGCCCGCTCGGTGCGCAGGCGGTGCGCGTAGACCTTGTCGAACGCATCGCGCGGGCGGCGCATGACAGCCGCAAGGGGCGCGCGCCCTTTGCGCCCGATCCGGCATTGGCGACTTCGATGGGAATTCGCCCGGAGACGCTGGCGCGGCTGATGGCGCAACTGGGGTTCCGCACGGCGCGGGCGCCGAAGGGCGAGCCGCCGCGCTGGATCTGGCAGGGGCTGACGCCCCCGCCTCCCGTCGCCGCGCCGGCGCCGGGCAGCCCTTTTGCCGTGCTCGCGGGGCTGCGGGATGGCTGAGCCGACGGGGACGATGCGGATCGACCGCTTTCTGTGGTTTGCGCGGCTCGCCAAGACGCGCAGTGCGGCGCAGGCGATTGCCGAAAAGGGGACGTTGCGCCTCGACGGACGGCGCATCGAGCGCTCATCGGCGGCTGTCCGTGTCGGTTCGATTATCGTGTTTCCGCTTTACGGTCAGGTGCGAGCGCTGCGCGTCGAGGCGCTGCCCCAGCGTCGCGGACCGCCGGCGGAGGCGGCGACCCTGTACACGCCATTGGAAATCGGAACGGCCAAGGGCGTTGACGAGCGGACCCCCGACGCATAGCAGGGGCGCCACTTTTCGCCCGCGAATCCGCTCAGGGGAGCCAGTGTTCAAATGACCTATGTCGTCACCGACAACTGCATCCGGTGCAAGTACATGGATTGCGTCGAGGTGTGTCCGGTCGACTGCTTCTATGAGGGCGAGAACATGCTCGTCATCAACCCCAACGAATGCATCGATTGCGGCGTGTGCGAACCCGAATGCCCGGCCGAGGCGATCTTCCCGGACACCGAAAATGGTCTGGAGAAGTGGCTGGAGCTCAACCGGTCCTATTCGGAGCAGTGGCCCAACATCACCCAGAAGGGTGAGCCGCCCGCCGACGCCGATGCGATGAAGGACGTGAAGGACAAGCTCGAGCAGTTCTTCTCGCCCAACCCCGGCAGCGGAAGCTGATCCGCGCGCCGGCTGGGCCGGCGCCATCGAAAATGCGAACCAATCGCAAAAACTTGCTGGCATGTGCAACTTTTCGCACTGCACCGTAGCCGCACGACTGGTAATTTTATTACGAGCGTGTTAAATGGGGGAGACGGCGGCGAAGAATCGCCTCCGCCCGGAGAAGCAAGCAAAGTTGCCCCGATGTCGCCCGTCCGCAGCGCGTAGCCGCCTGTGGGCTGACGCCCAGTCCATCGGGGCCGGGTCATTCACGAAAGGTTTCTCGCACATGGCTGCCAAGGCGCTGTCCTTCGATGTCGGCGATTATGTCGTTTACCCCAAGCACGGCGTGGGCCGTGTGGTCGAACTCCAGAAGCAGGAGATCGCGGGTATGCAGCTCGAGCTTTATGTCCTGCGCTTCGAGAAGGAGAAAATGACCCTTCGCGTGCCGACCAACAAGGCCGAAAGCGTGGGTATGCGCAAGCTTTCGAGCGACAAGACGCTGAAGGAAGCGCTTGAGACGCTGAAGGGCAAGCCCAAGGTCAAGCGCACCATGTGGTCGCGTCGTGCCCAGGAATATGAGGCGAAGATCAACTCGGGCGATCTGGTTTCGATCGCCGAGGTGGTCCGTGACCTATTCCGTGCCGATGACCAGCCCGAGCAGAGCTATTCGGAGCGCCAGATCTTTGAAGGGGCCGCGAGCCGCCTTGCGCGCGAACTGGCGGCGATGGAAGAGACCGACGAGCCTGCCGCGCTCGAGAAGATTCTCGACATTTTGCGCAAGGCCGCGGCGATCCACAACAAGGACAAGGCCGAAGCCTGAATCCCGAACGGGCCCTTCCACAGGCCGGTTTTGAAAGGGGCGCCCCGGAAGCGGGTGCGCCCCTTTTCCTTTGCCGACATCGGGTGTATTGCATAAACAATACACGATTACGGAGAAGGTCATGCGCTTGATGCTGATGCCGTTCGCTCTTGCCCTGCCACTCGCGGCATGCGGCGCAAATGCTGCAGACTCTGTCGCGAGCCCGGGTGACGGCCCGGTGCGGAGCTATGCCGCGCGTGGCTTCACCGGCGTGGAATTGCGCAGTTCGGATTCGGTGGACGTTCGCACCGGCGGCGAATTCTCCGTCCGGGCGGAAGGCGCGCCGCGCGATCTCGATGCGTTGGCGATCCGGGTCGTCGACGGCGTGCTGCGCGTCGACCGCAAGAGAGGCATGTGGTCGACGCCCTCGAGCCGGGGCGTGCGGGTGCACGTCGTCATGCCGCATTTGTCGCAGGCAAGCGTCGGCGGCTCCGGGCAATTGCGCGTCGATCGCGTCAACGGCCCGGTGAAGGCCGCAATCGGCGGGTCGGGCGCGCTCGATCTGGGGAGCGTCAACGGCCCATCGGCCGAATTCGCGATCGGCGGGTCGGGACGGCTCACTGCCGCCGGGAACGTCGGCATGCTGAAGGTGGCGATCGGCGGATCGGGCGATGTCGATGCGAAGCAGCTTCGTGCGCGCGGCGCCAATATCTCGGTCGCAGGATCGGGCGGCGTCAATGCTGTGGTCGCCGGCGATGCGCAGGTTTCGATCGTCGGGTCTGGCGATGTCGTTCTGACGGGCGGCGCGCGTTGCCAAGTGAGCCGTGCCGGGTCGGGCGAGGCCCGCTGTAGCTAGGCCAGGGGCGTCTCGCTTGCACCAATCGGTCCGGGGTGCGACGTTCCGTTGCATGAGCTCGCGTGCAATTGCCCTGTTGTTGGGAGTCCTGTTGCCGATGGCGCCTGCAGCGGCGGCAAACCCTGCGGCCGCGCCGCCGGAGCGGGTACGGCACTATGTCGTGGCGGCGTTCGAACGGCTGCGCGTCGAAGGCCCATATACCGTCGAACTGGTTGCGGGCGCGCCGCGCGCCGAAGCCGAGGGAGACGTTGCGGCGCTCGATCGGCTGGTGGTTCGTGTCGATGCGGGAACGCTGATCGTCAGCGGCGGCGTGCCGAGCTGGGATGCGCGTCACGCGGCGAAAGGAGGCGGTGCCAAGGTCCACGTGCGACTGGCGACGCCCGCATTGCGCGCCGTCCGGGTTGCAGGCGACGCTGTGGTGCGCGTGACGGGACTGGAGGGAGCCGACACGTCCGTCTCGCTGGCGGGCGACGGCCGCGTCGCCATTGGCGACATTGCCGTCGAGACGATCGCGGCGACGCTGAGTGGTGGAGGAACGATCGCTTTGGCCGGACGCGCGATGCATGCGCGCGTTACCAACGCCGGAAGCGGAACGATCGATGCGGGTGCACTGGCGACAGGTGAAGCGCGGCTGGCGACGCAGGATCGCGGCGGCATCCGCGCAACGGTTCGTTATCGCGCGCAGATTCTCGCCGGCGGCGCCGGCATTATCGAGGTTCTCGGAACTCCCGAATGCCGGATCAGCGGACCGGGGCCGGTCCGTTGCGACGGTCCCGGCGGACGGCGTGATTAGTGATACCGGTCAGGCGGCAAGCGGGAAACGTAGCATGCGTCCGTCGACGGGGACGAGCGCCTCAGCCGCGCCTCCCAACGCGCGATGGATTTCGGGATGGCTCGGATCAAGGCCGCCGGTGAGCGCGCCGAATGCAGGCAGGATCAGCTTGGTCGCACTCGCGACGAAGCAGCGGCGGGCGACGTGACGACCGCGGCTGTTGATCCGCAACTTGGGATGGAAATGGCCTGAAAGCTCGGGGCGCGGATCGGCAGGGTCGGCCTCGTGGCGGAGAACCAGCCCATCGACGGTCGCTTCGTGACGGACCTGACCGCCGAGCGGTTCGGCGAGACCCGTGTCATGGTTGCCCGTGATCCAGAACCATTCCAGCCTCGTCGTCAGCGTGCGGAGCCGGGTGGCAGCGGCGGTGGGCAGGCGGTATTGGCCCCGATCGTCGTGGAAGCTGTCCCCCAGGCACCAGAGTTCGCGCGCCTTGGTGCGTTCGATCAACGTTGCGAGTGCCGCAAGCGTCGCCTGCGAGTCATAGGGCGGCAGCATCTGTCCGCGCGCAGCGAACCAGCTTGCCTTTTCGAGATGCAGGTCTGCAACCAGCAGCGCCTGACGCGCCGGCCAGAACAGCGCGCCCTCGGAAAGGGCGCGGAGTTCATGGCCGGCGAACGAAAAGGGAACCATGCCAGTTTCTATCCCGCGATCGGGGACCGCCGTCAATCGCGGCCGAGCGCGCCCAGAATGCGCACCCATGAGCGGATGCCCTTGTGAAAGCTGATCCGATCATATTTCTCGTTCGGCGAATGGATGTTGTCGTCGTTGAGCGCGAAGCCCACCATCACGCTGTCCATCCCGAGGATCGACTGGATCGAATTGACGACCGGGATCGATCCGCCGCAGCCGAGCAGCGCCGAGCGCCCCCATTCATCGTCGAGCGCGCGCTGGGCGGCGACGAGCATGGGGCTGTCGTCGGCAAGGCTGATTGCGCGCGATCCGCCGCGGGCGATGAAGCTGGCGCGGCAATCGGCGGGCAGGCGATCCCGGACATGCTGCTGGAATGCGGCCCAGACCTGATCGGGATCCTGCCGTCCGACAAGGCGGAAAGAAACCTTGGCGTGCGCCTCGGCCGGGATCACCGTCTTGAAGCCTTCGCCGGTATAGCCGCCCCAGATCCCGTTGATCTCCGCGGTCGGCCGCGCCCAGCACTGCTCGAGCACGCTGAAGCCTTGCTCGCCCGCGGGAGCAGCCAGGCCGACTTCGCCCAGGAAGGCGTCGCCGTCGAAGCCCAGCGCTTCCCAGTTGGCCTTGACTGCCGGACTGATCGGCTCGACCCCGTCATAGAAGCCGGGCAACGTCACGCGGCCGCTTGAATCCTTGAGATCGGCAAGAATCCCGGTCAGCACCTGGATCGGGTTGCGGGCCGGGCCGCCGTACAGCCCCGAGTGGAGATCGCGCGAGGGCCCGTGCACGGTCACTTGCCCGCCGGCCATCCCACGAAGTCCGATGGTAATCCCGGGCGTGGCTGGATCCCACATCGAGGTGTCGCAGATGAGCGCGACATCGGCGCGCAGTTCGTCGGTATGCGCGTGCAGGAACGGTTCGAGGCTCGAAGAGCCCGATTCTTCCTCACCCTCCAACAGGATCGTGACGCGACACGGCAGCGTGCCCGTCTGTTGCTTCCACGCCCGGCAGGCCTCGATAAAGGTGCGCAACTGGCCCTTGTCGTCGGAGGCCCCGCGGGCAACGATCACTTCGCGGCCATCGGCCAACGTCTCGATCGCCGGGTCGAACGGATCACGGCGCCAGAGCGAGACGGGATCGACCGGCTGGACGTCGTAATGACCATAGAAGAGGACGTGCGGTCCCTTGCCCGCATGGTGTGCGACGACCATCGGGTGTCCGGGCGTGGGCGCAACACGCGCGTCGAACCCCAGTTCGGCGAGTTCGCCAGCGAGCAGTTCGGCCGCGGCAAGGCACGAATCGGCAAAGGCCGGATCGGTGGAGATCGACGGCACGCGCAGGAGCGCGAAAAGGCGGTCGAGGCTCTGGTCGAGCGTTGCGTCGACCTGCGAGAGAATGGCAGTGAGATCGGTCATCGGGACGGGCTACGCTCCGCTCGGGCGCGGAGCAAGCCGGTCGAGGGGGCATTGCAAGCTCTTGCAAATAACTTGCAATAGCGCATAAGGGCGTGCGTGCCGACTCATCGTTTTCTAGCCACCGGTTGCGCATTGAGCGTGCAGACGCTTTTGCTGGCGCAGTTTGCGCTGCTGGCGATGGTCGAGCCGCAGGGGGGCGGCGCGCGGACCCAGACGCTGTCGCTCTATTCGATCGCAGCCCCGGAAGCGGCGGAAGCGAAGCCGGCGCCGGAGCCGCCGTCGAGGAAGGTCGAGGCCGCGGCTTCCGTCTCGCCACTACCGGCGTCGACGCAGCCGGCAACGGCATCCGCGGCCGTTTCGCCGGCGCCAGCGCCGTCGATGCCGGTGATGGGCGAGGCCGGTGCGGTGCCGGCCGTGGCGGGAACAGCGGAAGCGTCCGGTATGTCGGGCATGGGCGGGCCTACCAGCGGCGAAACGACCCAGCCCGGTCATCAACTCGCTGTGTCGCGACCGATCGATGCGGGCGCTCAGGGGGCGGCGCGCGGGGTACGCGATCGCTACGCGGCCCTGATCGCGGCATGGCTCGAACGGCACAAGGCCTATCCGGCAGAGCTTGCCGCACGGGGCGACGGCGGTGTGGTGTGCGTCCGCTTCCGCATCGACGCGCTGGGGCGCGTGCGCGAACTGACGCTGGTCCGGGGCAGCGGGATGGCGTTGCTCGACCGTCTTGCACTGGCGCAGGTTGCAGCGGCGGCGCCGTTTCCCCGCCCCCCTGCGGGGCTGGAGGAGGGCGAGCGGCGGTTCGAGGTGCCCCTGCGTTACCGTCCGCGCGGCTGATGTTGATGGATCAGCCCATTGGCGCGCGCAGCTGGTCGATCCATTGCGGCACCAGCACCGAGGCCGGGCCGACTCGGCTTTCCGCAAACCAGTGGCTGCCGGCGGAGGGCTCGAGGTTGAGTTCGAGCGTTTCGGCGCCATAGTGCCTTGCGGTCCGGACAAAACCGGCAGCCGGGTAAACGGCGCCCGAGGTGCCGATCGAAACGAACAGTTCTGCTTGCGCAAGCGCCTGTTCGATTGTCTCCATATGATAGGGCATTTCGCCGAAGAACACGATGTCGGGGCGTAGCGCCGGCGCGCCGCAGGCTGGGCAGGACGTGTGTGGCGGCAGGTCGGCATTCCATGGGGTGCGGCGCCCGCATGCCGCGCACAAGGCTGAGCGCAGCGCTCCATGCATGTGGCACAGGCGTCGGGTGCCGGCCCGTTCGTGAAGGTCGTCGACATTCTGGGTGACGATCAGCAGTTCACCGGGCCACGCGGCGTCGAGTTCCGCAAGCGCGATGTGCGCCGCGTTCGGTTGAACGCTGGCAAGCTGCGCGCGGCGCAGGTCGTAGAAGCGATGGACGAGCGCAGGATCGGCAGCGAGCGCGTCCGGCGTGCAGACGTCCTCGATCCGATGTCCTTCCCACAGCCCGCCCGGTCCGCGAAAGGTGGGAACGCCGCTTTCGGCTGAAATGCCGGCGCCGGTGAGGATCACGAGATTCGGGGCTACGGTGGGCATGGCTCTCAACCTAACGGGCGAACGGCTGCGGCGCCACGGCCGGGCTCGCTGTCATGCGCGGGTAATGGGTAGCGTCGAGGAAAGCATTCGGCGACAGCGCAAATGGACGGGGAAGCCCTTTCCATTTTGCCCCTGACGTGGGCGCGTGATCTGTGCCAAGGGAGCGGCATGACGAGCATCGGCATCTATGGCAAGTTGGGGCGGATGGGCGTGGCAATCGCGACCGTCGCGCCGGAGCTGGGCGCGCGTATCGCCGGGGGCGCCGATCTGGGCGACGATCCCGCCGAACTGGCCCGGGCCGCCGATGTGCTTGTCGATTTCTCGGCGCCCGCCGCGATCGAGGCGCACCTTGCGGCCGCGCGGGCGGCGCGTACCCCGATCGTGATCGGCACCACCGGTCTCAGCGGGCATCATCATGCGCTGATCGATGCTGCTGCGCGGGAGATTGCGGTGCTCCAGACCGGCAATACCTCGGTGGGCGTCAATCTGCTCGCACGGCTCGTGCGCGAGGCGGCGCAGCGCCTCGGGTCCGATTGGGACATCGAGATTGTGGAAATGCACCATCGCAACAAGGCTGATGCTCCCTCCGGAACCGCGCTGATGCTGGGTGAGGCGGCTGCTGCCGGAATGGGTACGACGCTGGCTGACGCCGCAGTGGAAGGACGCGCCGGCCTGACCGGCCCCCGTGCGAGCGGGACGATCGGCATGGCTTCGTTGCGCGGCGGGTCGGTCGTCGGTGACCATAGCGTCATCTTTGCGACGACCGGCGAGCGGATCGAGCTGACCCACCGCGCCGATGATCGGGCGATCTTTGCGCGCGGCGCGGTTCAGGCGGCGCTGTGGCTCGTCCGTCAGGCGCCGGGACGCTACACCATGGATCAGGTGCTGGGCATTTGAAAAAGGCGGATGTCTTCGCGTTCTTCGCACGGCTGGCAGAGGACAATCCACATCCCGAAACCGAACTCGAATCGGTCAACGACTTCACGTTGCTCGTCGCGGTCGTGCTGTCCGCACAGGCGACCGACGCCGGCGTCAATCGCGCGACACGCCGGTTGTTTGCCGAGGTCGACACGCCCGAAAAAATGGTGGCGCTTGGCGAGGAAGGCCTGAAGGCGCACATCAAGACGATCGGATTGTTCAACACCAAGGCCAAGAACGTGATCGCGCTTTCCGAAGCGTTGATCCGCGACCATGGCGGCCATGTCCCCGCCGATCGCGAAGCGCTAGAGAAGCTCCCCGGGGTCGGGCGCAAGACGGCCAATGTCGTGATGAATGTGGCGTTTGGGGCAGAAACATTTGCCGTCGACACGCACATCTTTCGCGTGGCGAATCGTACCGGCCTGGCCCCGGGAAAGACGCCGCTTGCGGTTGAAAAGGGGCTCGAAAAGGTGGTGCCGCAGCCGTTCCGGCTGCACGCTCATCACTGGTTAATCTTGCACGGCCGATATATCTGCAAGGCTCGCACGCCCGAATGCTGGCGCTGCCCGGTCGCCGACCTGTGTGCATTCAGGCCAAAGACGCTTGCGCCGGCCCGGCACAAGCAGGTTGTCGGGCCCGATTGAGGAGGATTGCGATGCGTCTGCTTCTCGCCACCCTTGCCCTGGCCACGGCGGCTCCCTCGCTGCCGGCGCAGGAGAGCCATGCCGCGCATGGTGACCAGCATGCAACGATCCCTGTGGCGACCCCGGCGGGCAAGCCGGTCGATTGCGTCCGCACCATCGATATCCAGCAGACCCGCGTTCGCGATGATTCGACGATCGATTTCTACATGCGCGGCGGCAAGGTGTACCGCAATCGCCTGTCCGGCGGGGCCTGTCCAGGCCTGGGGTTCGAGGAACGGTTCCTTTACAAAACCAGCGTCGGGCAACTCTGTTCTGTCGATACGATCACGGTACTGCAGGGGCCTGGACTGACGCGCGGTGCGACATGCGGTCTGGGCCAGTTTGAGCCGGTGACGATCGCCAAGCCTGCCAAGGCGTCGAAATAGCGAAAAGGCGCTGGCGTCGCGGCAATTGCTTTGCTAGGCGGCTTCCCCACGCACCCGTAGCTCAGCTGGATAGAGCGCTGCCCTCCGAAGGCAGAGGCCACAGGTTCGAATCCTGTCGGGTGCGCCAGCCTTTTCCTAATCGCCAAATGCCAGTTTATCGGGGCCTCGAGTCCGTTTGGGCCATGCTCGCCGGGATCGGTAAGGGCGCTCAGGCGGCTGCGCGGGGGAATTGCGTGCGGTGGCCGGGCCGGGATGTCGGTGCGGGAAGGGCGCAACGCCCTGACGCATCGCATGCTTCCACCACGATTTCGAAAGACTCTCCCTCGCGTTGATGGACAAGGGTGAGTTGCCAGCGCGCGCGGGAGCGCGCGGCGAGGGGTGTCGATTCCGAAGGGACGCGGCCGACCTGCCATCGCGTCACCGCGGCAGAAGGCGCTCTCAGCGGGGCGCTACCGCCGCGTCCGTGGCGCTTGAGCAGCAGGGCAATCGTGCGTCCCCCCTCAGCCGCCCGCTGCAGTTGCCGTGTCGCATTCGTGCTGATGCGCTGCACCTCACCGATCACTGCCCCGAGGCCTTGATGACGTAGGCCCTCCTCCATGATTGCGAGCAATTCAGTATCGTCGCTCGCTTCGGCATAGATGATGCGTTTGGGATCGAGGCCTGCCTGTGCGACGCGGGGCGCGAACAGGTCGCGCCGCCGCACGACCCACAATATCGGGCCCCATGCGCGGCCTGCCAGACCCGCGGCGAACAGCGTTGCGGCACATTCGTCATCCTCATGCGCCCCAGCGCCCGCAATTTCGTGGAGCGAGTCGAGGCGGAAGCCGCCATCGGTCAACCGCGAATCGATCGCTTCGATTCCGAATGGAAGAACCAGGCGACGACGGAAGCTGCTGGTCTCTGCCGCCCGCAACTGCTCGCGCAAAGAGGCTGGGATCGCGGGATCGGCCATGGCTTTCCGTCTTGTGTGGATCAGAACTCGTTGTTCGTTTTTTGTTCCATTTTAAGCCGAAGTCAATCGGCACGTCGCCGGGAGCCGCGCCCAAAGGTGGTCACCTGATTGCGCGATACGATTCGCGCGGATGCGTTCGGCGCAAGCTCGATCTAGGATGCCGCAATAAACTGGCCGAAGATTGCTGGACTGAAATAACGAAGTTACGATTCGGGGCCGGTTTCTAATCAAAAAGGTCAGCCCTACTGACTTACTCGACAAGCGATTTGAAACTTTATAACAATGCCAAAAATCAAGTCCGCGCGTTGCTCCCGACGACGCGGATCGGCCTTCGGAGAGACTATGGACGCTTCGCGCGCCAATCTGCCCCCGCTTTCGCTCCACGTCCCCGAGCCGCGATTCCGGCCGGGCGACGTCGCCGACTTCAGCGATCTCGACATTCCCCCTGCCGGTGCGTCGCGTCGACCGGATACCGCGGATAAGGCCTCCGGTTTCCACGAACTGGCTTACGGATTGATCCGCGTTCTGGATGAAAGCGGACAGGCTGTCGGGCCGTGGAATCCCCGGCTTTCGCCGGATGTGTTGCGTCGGATGCTGCGCAGCATGGCACTGACCCGGGCATTTGACGAACGGATGTTCCGTGCACAGCGACAGGGCAAGACCAGCTTCTACATGAAGTCGACGGGCGAGGAGGCGGTTTCGATCGGTGCCGCGCTTGCGCTTGCCGCGGACGACATGTGTTTTCCGTCATACCGCCAACAGGGGATTCTCATCACGCGCGGCTACCCGCTCGAGATGATGATGAACCAGATCTATTCGAACCGTGCCGATCCGCTGAAGGGAAGGCAGCTCCCGATCATGTATTCGGCGCGCGACCATGGCTTCTTTTCGATCTCGGGCAATCTGACCACCCAATATCCGCAGGCGGTGGGATGGGCGATGGCGAGTGCTGCGCGCGGCGACACCCGCATCGCCGCCACTTGGTGCGGCGAGGGATCGACCGCGGAAGGCGACTTTCATTCGGCCTGCACCTTCGCCAGCGTTTATCGCGCGCCGGTTATTCTCAACGTCGTCAACAACCAATGGGCAATCTCGAGCTTTTCGGGATTTGCGGGCGCCGAATCGACGACGTTCGCCGCGCGTGCGATCGGCTATGGCATCGCCGGACTGCGGGTCGACGGCAACGACGTGCTGGCGGTCTATGCCGCGATGCAGTGGGCGGCCGAGCGCGCGCGGACCAATCAGGGACCGACGCTGATCGAGCATTTCACCTATCGCGCCGAAGGCCATTCGACCTCTGACGATCCCAGCGCCTATCGCTCGGCGCAGGAATATGGCGCCTGGCCGCTCGGCGATCCGATCGTCCGCCTGAAGCAGCATCTGGTCGCGATCGGCGAATGGGACGACGCGCGGCACGAGGCGATGGACCTTGAGTGTGCCGAACAGGTGAAGGCTGCGCAGAAGGCCGCCGAAAAGAACGGCGTGCTCGGTCACGGCATGCACCAGCCCTTCGAGACGATGTTCGAGGACGTTTACGAGGAAATGCCCTGGCACCTGCGCGAGCAGTCCCAGCAGATGCTCGACGAGCGAAAGGCCGCCGGACTGTGAGCAACACCGAGAACCAGAACGAGCCTGCCGCGATGCACGACGAGGCCGAGGGCGCCGTCCCCGCGACCAGCCGGATGAACATGATCCAGGCGATCAACTCCGCCATGGACGTGATGATGGCGCGCGATCCCAACGTCGTCGTGATGGGCGAGGATGTCGGCTATTTCGGCGGCGTGTTCCGTGCGACGGCCGGGCTGCAGGCCAAATATGGCAAGACGCGCGCGTTCGATACGCCGATTACCGAAATCGGCATCATCGGCGTGGCGATTGGCATGGGCGCCTATGGCCTGCGGCCGGTGCCCGAGATCCAGTTCGCCGACTATATCTATCCGGCGCTCGACCAGCTGGTGTCGGAAGCCGCCCGTCTGCGGTATCGGTCGAACGGCGACTTCATCGCGCCGATCACGGTGCGCTCGCCGTTCGGCGGCGGCATCTTTGGCGGCCAGACGCACAGCCAGAGTCCGGAGGGCATCTTTACCCATGTCGCCGGGCTGAAAACGGTGATCCCGTCAACGCCCTATGACGCCAAGGGGCTGCTGATCGCGGCGATCGAGGACAATGATCCGGTCCTCTTCTTCGAGCCCAAGCGGATCTATAACGGCCCGTTCGACGGCTATTACAATCGTCCGGCCAAGAACTGGACGAGCCATCCCGCGAGCGAAGTGCCCCAAGGCTATTACCGTATCCCGCTGGGCAAGGCCGCGGTGGTGCGCCCCGGCGAGGCGGTCACGATCCTGTGCTATGGTACCATGGTCCATGTCGTGGCCAACACCGTGGCCGAAATGGGGGTCGATGCCGAAATCATCGACCTGCGGACGCTCGTTCCGCTCGACCTGGCGACGATCGAGGAATCGGTCGAGAAGACCGGTCGCTGCATGATCGTTCACGAAGCGACGCGGACGTCGGGCTTCGGCGCGGAGCTTTCCGCGCTCGTCCAGGAACGCTGCTTCTACCATCTCGAAGCCCCGATCGAACGCGTCACCGGTTTCGACACGCCCTATCCCCACAGCCTCGAATGGGCCTATTTCCCCGGTCCGGTCCGGATCGGTGAGGCGCTCAAGAAAATCCTGAAGGACTGACCGTCATGGCACGCTTCACGTTTCGCCTTCCCGATATCGGCGAAGGCATTGCCGAGGCCGAAATCGTCGCGTGGCACATCAAGGTCGGCGACCGGGTCGAGGAAGACCAGCAGATCGCCGACATGATGACCGACAAGGCGACGGTGGAGATGGAATCGCCCGTCTCCGGCGTCGTGGTCGAACTCGCCGGCGAGGTTGGCGACCAGGTCGCGATCGGATCCGCGCTCGTCGTCTTCGAAGTCGAAGGTGAAGACGAGACCGAGGCGCCCGTCGCGCAGCGGGTCGAGGCGGAAAATTCTGGCGTCGAAGAAGCCGCAGCCCCCGAGGAAGCGGCGTCGCCCACCACGTCGCCGGCTGCGGCGCTCAAGGTCGACGATCGGATCGCGGCTGCGATTCCGGCTTCCGACGCCGGAAAACCGCAGGTTGCGACCAAGGTGCTGGCCTCTCCGGCGGTTCGCGCGCGCGCGGCCGATCTGGGCATCGATCTGGCGCAGGTAAAGGCGGCGGACGGTGATCGCATCCGCCATGCGGATCTGGACGCCTTTCTTCGTTACAGCAGCGGGCAGGGCTATCATGCGCCGCATGCCAGCCGTGCCCGTGAGGACCAGTCGGTCAAGGTGATCGGCATGCGCCGGCGCATTGCCGAGAACATGGCCGCGTCGAAGCGGCACATTCCGCACTTCACGTATGTCGACGAAATCGACGTCACCGCGCTCGAGGCCATGCGTGGCGACCTGAACGCCAACCGCGGCCAGCGCCCCAAGCTGACGATGCTGCCGTTGCTGATCGTCGCGCTGTGCCGGACGTTGCCCGATTTCCCGATGCTCAACGCGCGTTACGATGACGAAGCGGGCGTGGTTACGCGCCACGGCCGTGTCCATCTGGGGATGGCGACGCAGACCGATGCGGGGCTGATGGTGCCGGTGATCCGGGACGCGCAGGACAAGAATGTCTGGCAACTTGCTGCGGAAATTGCGCGGCTGGCCGAGGCAGCACGGACGGGCAAGGCCAAGTCGGAGGAACTGAGCGGCTCCACGCTCACCGTCACCTCGTTGGGGCCGCTGGGCGGCATCGCGACGACGCCGGTAATCAATCGCCCTGAAGTCGCGATCATCGGCCCGAACAAGATCGTCGAGCGACCGGTGTTCCAGGGAGACGACATCGTCCGCGCAAAGTTGATGAACCTGTCGATCAGTTGCGACCACCGCGTCGTCGACGGCTGGGACGCGGCGAGTTTTGTCCAGGCGGTCAAGAAGCTGCTCGAAACGCCGGTGCTGCTCTTCGCCGACTGAGCAAGCGGCCGGCGGCCTTGCCGCTGCGCTTCCGTGGCGGGCGCGGCGGTGTGCAGCGGCAGGGAAGGCGGCATGGGGCTGCTGTGCGTTGCAGCATGACGGCGGTTGTGTGCCGAGCCGTCGCTCGGCTATCGAGTGGCGTGAACAAATCGACCCATCCGTCCGCAGGCGGGCTGGCGCTTGGCGCCGGCGCCTATGCCCTATGGGGTGTGCTGCCGCTCTATTTCCACCTGCTGACCGATGTGCCGGCGCTGCAGGTGCTGGCGCATCGCATCGTCTGGTCGGTGCTGTTGCTGGTGGCGATCGTGCTGTTCCTGCGGCGTGGACGTGCACTTCTGGCCGCGGCGCGAGGGCGGACGCTGATCTATCTGGTGGCCAGTGCGGCGCTGATCGCGGTGAACTGGCTCGTCTATATCTGGGCGGTCCAGAACCATCATGTGCTCGAAGGCAGCCTGGGCTATTTCATCAACCCGCTGGTCAACGTCGCACTTGGCGTCGCGGTGCTGGGCGAGCGGCTGCGTCCCGTCCAGGCCGGTGCGATCGGCGTGGCTGCCGCCGGGGTGCTCGTGCTGGCGGCCAGCGGCGGCGGCGCGCTGTGGATTTCGCTCGTCCTTGCGTTCAGCTTCGCGCTCTATGGACTGGTCCGCAAAATCGCGCATATCGATTCGCTCGGCGGTCTGACGATCGAGACGTTGATCCTCCTGCCGTTTGCACTCGTCGCGCTGGGGCTGGCGGCGCGATCCGGGACGCTCGCGTTCGGCGTCCATCGTGACCAGGACACGCTGCTTCTGATCGCCGGAATCGTGACGACGGTTCCGCTGCTGATGTTCGCCGCCGCAGCCAAGCGGATGCCCTATGCGACGCTGGGACTGCTCCAGTTCATCGCGCCGACGCTCCAGTTCGCTTCGGCGGTGTTCTTTGGCGAGGCCGTGCGCCCGATTCATTATCTGACGTTCGGGCTGATCTGGACCGGCTGTGCGCTCTACGCGGCCGACACGGTGCGTGCTGCGCGGGCGGCGAGCGTGATGCGTCCCGATTGAAGCCTGCCGACGACGGTGCGGGCGATCAGACGATCTCGAACAGCCCCGCCGCGCCCATTCCGCCGGCGGTGCACATCGATACGACTACCCAGCGCACGCCCCGCCGCCGACCGGCAAGGAGTGCATGGCCGACGAGCCGGCTGCCCGTCATGCCAAAAGGGTGGCCGATCGCGATCGCGCCGCCGTCGATATTCATGCGTTCGGGATCGATCCCCAACCGATCGCGGCAATAGAGGCACTGGCTGGCAAAGGCCTCGTTGATTTCCCAAAGACCGATATCGGCCACGTCGAGGCCGGCGCGATCGAGCAGCTTGGGGATCGCGAAGACCGGGCCGATGCCCATCTCGTCGGGGTCGCAGCCGGCGACCTGGAAACCGCGATAGACGCCGAGCACCGGCAACCCTTCCGCCTCCGCGGTGGCACGGTCCATCAACAATTGTGCCGAGGCGCCGTCCGAAAGCTGGCTGGCATTGCCTGCGGTGACATGGCGCCCCTCGCGGACAAAGGCGCCATCCTTCCACACCGGGCGCAGTGCGGCGAGCCCTGCGGTTGTGGTGTCGGGGCGGATGCCCTCGTCCTGCGTTACGGTCACGCGTTCCCGCCCCAGCACCGCACCCTGGCGATCGACGACCGATTTCTCGACGGTGATCGGCACGATTTCGTCGGCAAAGGTGCCCGCGGCGAGCGCTGCGGCGGCGCGGCGCTGGCTCTCGGCCGCGAAGGCATCCTGCGCGGTGCGAGCGATGCCATAGCGTTCGGCGACGATTTCCGCCGTCTCGATCATCGGGATATAGGCGGCGGGTTCGCGGGCGACGACCGACTGGTTGACGTGGCGGGGCGCGACCGGCGCGGTCAGGCTGATCGATTCCATCCCGCCCGCGAGCGCGATATCGATTTCACCGGTCATGATCGAGCGGGCGGCGAGCGCAACTGCAGTCAGCCCGGACCCGCATTTGCGGTCGAGGCTGAACGCCGGAACGTTGTTGGGCACGCCCGCTGCAAACAGCGCCAGCCGGGCCATGTTGCCGCCCTGCGTTCCCCAGGGATTGCCCATGCCATACATGACGTCGTCGATCCGCGCGGGATCGATCCCCGCCCTGTCGATCACCACGCGGATAACATGCGCGGCAAGAACGGGCGCCTCGGTGGCGTTGAAATAGCCCCGATGTGCCTTGCCGATGCCCGTCCGGGCGGTTGCAACAATTGCAGCCTCTCGCATCCGTGACTCCGTTTTCGAAGTTCTGGTATGGAGATCTGTCTAGGGATGCGGGTTGTATTTGCAACCCTCAGTCGGCAAAGGTCGGCGCGCGCCGCTGCATATTGGCCATCACGGCCTCGATCTGGTTCGGCGAACGGAGCAGCTTTGCCTGCTCGGTGCTTTCGGCGCGAAGCAGGCAGGCGGCGTCGCCCTCAAGGTTGGCCAGCCGCTTCGCGGCGCGGATCGCGTGCGGATTGCGTCCGGCGATCGCCCTGGCCAAAGCCATCGCCTCCGCGTGGGGATCGGCGGCGACTCGCGTCGCGAGGCCCAGCGTCACGGCCTCATCCGCCGTTACCTCGCGTGCCGTGTAGATGAGTTCGCGGAGCACGTCGTCGCGGACGATGCCGCGCCACAAGGCATAGCCTGCCATGTCGGGGACAATGCCCCATTTCATTTCCATCACCGACAGCCGGATGTCGGGTGCGACGATCCGCACATCGGCACCGCTCGCAATCTGGAGCCCGCCGCCAAAGGCGACGCCGTGCACTGCGGCGATCACCGGGACGGGAAGCATCCGCCATCCCCACGCGACCTGTTGAAAGTCGTTCGCCGCACCGTGCGTGCGTGCGTCGAGGTCGATCGGCGCCCCTCCCGCCATGCTCGCCATGTCGAGGCCCGCGCAAAAAGCCCGGCCCTCGCCCGACAACACCACCGCGCGCAGCCCGTCCTCTTTTTCCAGGCGCGCGATCGCGTCGATCAGGGCGGCGAACATCGCGGGGTCCAGCGCATTCATTTTTTCGCCCCGCGTCATCCGGACATCGGCGACACCCTGTTCGATAGTGATTGCGACACGGGCTTCAGTCATCGGCAGGCTCCTCTGTCATTTCACCTTTCGGCGGCGCATCGGCTCGCGGCGTCGAGGTTTGTGGGGCGACGATAGCCGCTGCTTCCCGCCGGCGCCAAGCCGCGCAAATGCCTGCGGGCGGGGCGTTGCGGTGCGCGCCCGGCTCGCTTAGGGTCGCGGTTTACGTGCCCGGCAACCGCCGGTCGCGGGCAGTTCCGCCGAACTAAATCATGGGAAGTCCACGCGCCGCATGAGCGACAGCTTCGATCCCAGCATCATCTATGCCGCTGTCGACGGCCATGGTCGGCGAATGGGAATTCGCTACCACGCCCATGGCGCGGACTGGACCGAACTGGCGCTGCCCTATCGTCCCGCACTGGTAGGCGATCCTGAAAGCGGCGTGCTCGCCTCCGGCCCGATCCTGACGATGATGGACGAAGCCAACAGCTTTGCCGTGTGGTGCCGCCTCGGGCGGTGGCGCAACCACGCGACGCTCGACCTGCGGATCGACTATCTGCGCCCGGCGACCCCCGGCAAGACCGTGATCGGTCACGGCGAATGCTATCGGATTACGCGGTCGATCGCGTTCGTTCGCGGCCAGGCGCACGACGGCGATCCGGCCGACCCGATCGCGCATGTGGCGGGGACGTTCATGGCGGTGGAGGGCTATTGGTGACGATCCCTTATGCCGGCGTGCTCCACCTGACGGTGGAAAGCGATGCGAACGGTCCCGTTTTCTGCATGCCCTTTGGCCCCGACGTCGTCGGTCGGCCGGGCTTCCTGCACGGCGGAGCGATCAGCGGACTGCTCGAGATGGCGGCGGCGGGCGCGCTGCGTCACGCGCTGGCGCTCGAAGGGCGCGGGACGACCGAGGGCGAGATTGCAGTTCCGCGAATAAAGCCGGTCAGCCTGACGATCGATTTCATGCGCGGCGGGCGCGACAAGACGACGCGCGCCCAGGGCATCGTCACCCGGCTGGGTACGCGCGTCGCCAATATCGAGGCGATCGCCTGGCAGGACGAGCGCGAGCGCCCGATTGCGGCGGCGCGGATGAACTATCTGATCGTTCGCCGCGACTGACGGGCGGCGCGCGCTGCCGCTTTCACCGCGGGCTGAGGCGCAGCAGCCGTCCGCCCGGGCCGTCCTCTAGCAACCAGATCGCGCCGTCGGGGCCTTGCTCGACCTCGCGGATGCGCGCGCCCATCGGCCATTGATCGCCCTTGCTGGCCGCGGTGCCACTGCGATGAACGCGGACCAGCGATCGGCTCGACAGACCGCCGATGAACAGATCGCCTTTCCATTGCGGAAAGAGGTTGCCCGAATAGACGATCAGCCCCCCCGGCGAGATCACCGGGTTCCACCAGACCTTGGGGGGCTCATAGCCGTCGCCCGGCCGATGGTCGGGAATGGGCGTTCCGTCATAATGGTCGCCGTTCGATGCCCGCGGCCAGCCATAATTGCGGCCAGGAAGGATCAGATTGACTTCGTCCCCGCCCTTTGGGCCCATTTCCTGCTCCCAAAGGTTGCCGTCGCCATCAAAGGCAAGGCCGAGCAGGTTGCGGTGACCATAGGACCAGACCGCAGGGTGGAAACCGCGCGCGGTCAACCCCGGGTCACCTGCCGGCCGGCCATCCAGCGTGAGCCGCAGCACCTTGCCGAGCGTCGACTTGGGATCCTGGGCCGGATCGAACTTCTGCCGCTCGCCATTGGTGAAGAACAGGTGGAGCCCGTCCGGTGAAAAGGCGATACGGCCCGAAAAATGCCCGTCGCCGGTCACATAGGGGGTAGCGCGGAACAGCATCTCGACATCGGCGAGCGATGCGCCGGTGCCTCCGCGTTGTTCATCCAGCCGTGCGCGCGCGAGGACGACGCCCTTGCCGCCGGCCTCGTCTGCTTGAGAAAAGCTGAAATAGATCAGGTGATTGCGCACGAAATCGGGATGCGGAACCACATCCATCAGCGCGCCCTGTCCGGCGCTGGATACCGTCGGCACGCCCGTGACCTGCGTGCGCCCCTTGCCGTCGGCAGTGACGAGTTGGAGCCTGCCCGCCTTTTCGGTGACCAACATCCGCCCGTCGGGGAGGAACGTCATCGCCCAAGGCGAATCGAAGGTTGCCACCGGAGTGACGGTGAACGGCGCCGTCGTTGCCGAATCGCTCGTGGGCGAGGGGGCGGGGGGTGTCGGGGCGCTTGTCATTCCGTCGACCTTGGGTGCGTCCTGCGAAGGTTCGCACGCCGCAACGAGCGTCAACAAAGGAACAAGGCGACAGATGAGCCGGGTTCGTGTCGTCACAGCCATGGTCCTTTCATCCGTGCATCCGTTTCGCCTATTCGGCGGCAGGGCGCGGCACCGGTGATCCATATGTCCGCCGGCGATTGCGCAACGCACGATGCCGCGCGCGGTGCCACGGGGGGCCGTTCTACCACCGGGGCCAGGAACCTTTAACCCGCCAGTGTGGGCCCTTGCCGAACCGACTCGGAACGCGTATATCGCCGATGCTTTCTCGACATCGTCAAACATGCCGAGGTCGGGGCCCCCGGGGCTCCGGCGCCGAAGGCGCTTATCGACTATCCGGAGGAATGCGTGGCGGACATCGCCGAACTGACCAGGCTGATCGAACCCGAAGCGGCTGCGCTCGGGTTCGCGCTCGTGCGCGTCAAGATGTTCGGCGGCCAGTCGGATCCCACGCTGCAGGTGATGGCCGAGCGGCCCGACACGCGCCAGCTGACGATCGACGATTGTGCCGCGCTGTCGCGCCGCCTTTCGGAAAAATTCGACGCGCTGGAAGCGGAAGGGCGCGATCCCATCGACCATGCCTATCGGCTTGAGGTCAGCTCGCCGGGCATCGACCGCCCGCTTACCCGCCTTCAGGACTATGCCGACTGGAAGGGACACGAGGCGCGGCTGAACCTTGCCGAGCCGAATGCCGATGGTCGCAAGCAGCTGACGGGGATTCTTCTTGGCGTCGAAGGCGACCTGGTCGGCATCGACGTCCGCAAATACAAGTCGGTCCAGCTGCCCTTCGGCCAGATCGCCGATGCCAAGCTGTTGATGACCGACGCGCTTATCGCCGCCACGGCGCCGCTTTCTTCCGACGGCGCCGACGACATCATCGAAGTAGAAGGGTAAGAGGATGGCCACTGCCATTTCCGCCAACAAGGCCGAGCTGCTCGCGATCGCCGATTCGGTCGCGCGGGAGAAGCTGATCGACCGTGCCATCGTCATCGAGGCGATGGAGGACGCCATCCAGCGCGCCGCCAAGAACCGCTATGGCGTCGAGAACGACATTCGCGCCAAGCTCGATCCCAACACCGGCGACCTCCGGCTGTGGCGTGTGGTCGAGGTGGTCGAGCAGGTCGACGACTTCTTCAAGCAGGTGTCGGTCAAGGACGCGCAGAAGCTCCAAAAGGGTGCCGCCGTCGGCGACTTTATCGTCGATCCGTTGCCTCCCATCGAGTTCGGCCGCATTCAGGCGCAGGCCTCGAAGCAGATCATTTTCCAGAAGGTCCGCGACGCCGAGCGCGACCGGCAGTTCGCCGAGTTCAAGGACCGGATCGGCGAGATCATCACGGGCGTCGTCAAGCGCGTCGAATTCGGCCATGTCGTCGTCGATCTCGGTCGCGCCGAGGGCGTGATCCGTCGTGACCAGCAGATCCCGCGCGAAGTAGTTCGTGTCGGCGACCGCGTCCGCTCGATCATCCTGAACGTCCGCCGCGAGAATCGCGGGCCGCAGATCTTCCTGAGCCGTGCGCATCCGGACTTCATGAAGAAGCTGTTCGCGCAGGAAGTGCCCGAAATCTATGACGGCATCATCGAGATAAAGGCGGCGGCGCGTGACCCGGGCAGCCGTGCCAAGATCGGCGTGATCAGCCACGACAGCTCGATCGACCCGGTCGGCGCCTGCGTCGGCATGAAGGGCAGCCGCGTTCAGGCCGTCGTGCAGGAAATGCAGGGCGAGAAGATCGACATCATCCCGTGGTCGCCCGACACGGCGACCTTCGTGGTGAACGCGCTTCAGCCGGCCAACGTCAGCCGCGTCGTCATCGACGAAGAGGATGACCGCATCGAGGTGGTGGTTCCGGACGATCAGCTGAGCCTGGCGATCGGTCGCCGCGGCCAGAATGTTCGCCTGGCGAGCCAGTTGACCGGCAAGGCCATCGACATCCTGACCGAAGCCGATGCGAGCGAGAAGCGGCAGAAGGAGTTCATCCAGAACTCCGAGATGTTCCAGAACGAGCTGGATGTCGACGAGACGCTTGCGCAGTTGCTCGTCGCCGAAGGTTTCGGCGCGCTCGAGGAGGTCGCCTATGTCGACCTTGACGAGCTCGCCGCGATCGAGGGCTTTGACGAGGATCTGGCGCAGGAGCTGCAGAGCCGCGCGCAGGAAGCGCTCGATCGTCGTGAAGAGGCCGCGCGCGAGGAGCGCCGCGGGCTGGGCGTCTCGGACGATCTGGTGACGATCCCGTATATGACCGAGGCGATGCTCGTCACGCTTGGCAAGGCGGGCATCAAGACCCTTGACGATCTCGCCGACCTTGCGACCGACGAACTCGTGGCAAAGAAGCGCTCCGAGCCGCGCCGTCGCGGTGCCGAGACGCAATCGTCCTCGCGCGCCGAGGACAAGGGCGGCATCCTGGCCGAATATGGCCTGAGCGAAGAGCAGGGTAACGAAATTATCATGGCCGCGCGCGCGCATTGGTTCGCCGATGAAGCGCCCGCGGACGCCGCCGAGGAGGACGCTGTTGCGGACTCCGAACAATGAGACGGCACGCGTAAAGGCCAGCCGCCGTGCTTCGGCCCCAGACGGGGCGGAAGTCGGTGCGGTTCGTACCTGTGTCCTGTCACGCGAGGATGCGCCGCGTGACGGGCTGATTCGCCTCGCGCTCGCGCCCGACGGCGCGGTGCTTCCCGATGTCCGCGCCAAGGCGCCGGGGCGCGGCGCCTGGATCGGCGTGAGCCGTGCAGAGCTCGACGCCGCCCAGGCCAAGGGGCGGCTCAAGGCCGCGTTGTCGCGGGCCTTCCGCTCGGGCGAGATTCGCGTTCCCGACGATCTGGGTGCCCAGATCGCGGCAGCGCTCCAGCGGGCGGCGCTCGACCGGCTCGGCCTCGAGTCGCGCGCGGGCTATCTGCTGACCGGTGGCGAGAAGATCGAAACTGCAGCGCGGTCGGGGCGGTTGCACCTGCTGCTTCACGCCGCCGATGCGGGCGAGGACGGCGCCCGCCGGCTCGCCCAGGCGTGGCGCGTCGGCACCGATCGTGAAGGATCGGCGCTCAAGGGCTTAACATTGCCCGTCTCGCGTACCATATTGTCCTTGGCGCTAGGCCGCGAAAATGTGGTACACGCCGGACTGACCGACGCCCGGGCGGCGAAGCGGGTGAGCGAGGCGCTCGACCGCTGGCTGCACTTTATCGGACCCGATCATTGCCCCAAGCCTTGCGAAACCGGCTCGCAGGGTACATCGGCATTTCGGCCGGACGCGCAGCATTTGAACGAACACGAAGAACACTCGCAAGGAAACTGAAGAGCCGCATGAGCGATACGGACAACGATAAGCCGAAACTGGGCATGCGCGCGCCGCTGGGGCTGAAGCGCACGGTTGAAACGGGCAAGGTGAAGCAGAGCTTCAGCCATGGTCGTTCGAACACCGTGGTCGTTGAGGTCAAGCGCCGGCGCGTGATCGGGCCGCATGGTCACGCCCAGGATGAAGCTGCTGCGCCGACGCCCGCGCCGGCTGATTCGCCTTCTCCTGCACCGCAAGCCAAGGCGCCGACGCCGCCCCAACGTCCGGTAACGCCGCCGCCTGCGCCGCGCCCCGCCGCAGGCGCCAGCCTGTTGTCGCGGCAGGAACTTCAGGCCAAGTTGTTGCGTGAGGCCGAAGAGGCGCGGATGAACGCCCTGGAAGAGGCGCGCCGTCGCGAAGAGCGTGAGCGTCACGAGGCCGTCGAGGAAGAGCGTCGCCGTGCCGAAGAGCGTGCTCGCAGCGAGAGCGAGGCGGCAAAGCCGCAGCCGGTGGAAGCGCCTGCACCCGCAGCGCCCGTGGCGCCGGTTGACACC
>JAFABD010000010.1 GCA_023426225.1 Pseudomonadota bacterium
CCATGCCGGGGCAGGGCGGCGGCGGCTTGCGTTTCACGCGCATCTTCGTGCGTTTACGCTGCGCCGCCCAACAAAAGCATTGTGCGCCATGGAATCGCAATCGATCTGTCTTGGTAATGAAACGCCCACCCGACAGGGGACCGGCTTCCACAGGGAGGGCAAAATGCACAAGCAGATTGGTACGGTCGCAGCGTTGCTTTGCAGCGTTTCCGGATTCGCAGCGCAGGCGCAGACGGCGGCACCGGCATCGGCCGACGCCCAGGCGCAGCAGGCGGGCGCCGCCAGCGACACCGACATCATCGTCACCGCCCAGAAGGTCGAACAGCGCGCCAATGACGTGCCGATCACCATCTCGGCGGTGTCGGCCGCGCGGATGGAGGCGCTGGGCGTTTCGGATCTGGACGAGGTCGCGGCCTATATCCCCGGGCTCAACATCCAGGAGCAGAGCGCGAACAATCCGGGCATCGTGATCCGCGGCATCACCTCCGACAGCGGCTCGGCGCAGCAGGCCCCGCGCGTCACCGTCTATTACAACGGCGTCGACATTTCGCGGTCGCGCGGCGTCTATCAGGCCGTCTACGATCTCGAGCGGATCGAGGTGGTGAAGGGGCCGCAGGCGACGCTGTTCGGCACCGCCGCGGCGGTGGGCGCGATCAGCATGATCTCGGCCCGTCCCAAGGCCGGCTATGAAAGCGCGCTTACCGGCGGCATCGGCAATTATGATTCGCGGGTGCTGCGCGGCATGGTCAACCTGGGCAACGAGGTGATCGCGGGCCGCATCGCGTTCGAATACAAGAAGCACGACGGTTACGTGCACAATCTGTCGGCGACGCAGGACGACCTGTACGCCCAGAACCAGTTCGGCCTGCGCGGATCGCTGCGCTTCACGCCCAACGACAAGCTGACCGTCGACCTGATCGGCACCTTCGACCGCCAGCGCAACAGCGGCACGCCGTTCGTGTCGAAGCTCTATCCGACCGCGAGCGGGCCGGGCAATCCGTTCGGCGACGCCAATCTTTCGGGCTCGCCGGTGTCCAAGGCGACGCTCGGCTATGACCATCTCGGGCTGCGCCGCAACGTCTATGACGGCAACCTGACGCTGTCCTATGACTTTGCCGATCACTGGAACTTCACCACCGTCAACGGCTATCGCGACTTCGATTCGCGCGAGGTGTTCGACGCCGACGGCTCGGCCGCCTGGTATCTGGAGTTCGCCGAGAACGCCAAGGGCTGGCAGGTGAACCATGAATCGCGCTTCACCTATACCGGCGACGGACTGCGCGTTTCGGCGGGGTGGAACTTCTTCCACGAAAACAACCGTCAGGTCGTGCCCTTCTCGACCGAGGAAGGCACCTTTGCCCAGTGCGCGCAGAATGTGATCCAGGGCCTTGGCTGCGTCGCGCCGAACGGCACGGTGACGGCGAGCCAGGCGACGGCCTTGTTGACCAAGGGGCTGGCGACCGTGCTGCCCTACAGCTCGACCTTCGCCAATCTGGGCGTCAACGACAGCTGGTCGGTGTTCGCCGACGTCGCCTGGAAGCCGGTCGATCGGCTGGAACTCACCGCGGGCGTGCGCGTGCTCGCCGAACGGCGCAAGTCGGGCTATTATGCGATCGTTCCCAATTCGGTGCTGACCAAGGGCGCGCTGATCCCCGGCCAGGTCGATACCGGCGGCACGACGCTGTGGGCGCACGACAGCTTCCAGGCGGTGCTGCCGCGCTTCAACGCGCTGTTCCGGCTGAACGCCGACATCAACCTCTATGCCACCGTGTCGAAGGGGCGCCGCTCGCCGGTCGTCCAGCTCGACGCGCAGAAGGTGAACGGCGTGCTGGCGCAGCGCCTGACGCCGGTGCCCGAGGAAACCGTCTGGAACTATGAAGGCGGCATCAAGGGCAAGCTGGGCATGCTGTCGGGCTCGCTGGGCGTCTATTACCAGAAGTACGACAACTTCCAGGTGAGCGTGACCGACAGCAGCGGCAAGAGCGTGACGCAGAGCGCGGGCAGCGCCGGCAATCTGGGCGTCGAGGCCGAGCTGAACCTGAAGCCGGCGAAGTGGCTCAACGTTTTCGGCAATATCGGCTATATCGACGGCGGGATCGACGACAACGCCGCCAACGGCCAGTTCCGCGGCAACAAGTTCCGTCTGCAGCCCGGGACCCAGGCGGCGGCCGGCTTCACGATCGACGCGCCGCTGGGCGACGGCATCCGCTTCTTCGCGACGCCCAGCGTCACCTATCGCAGCAAGATCTATTTCGAGCTGCCGAACAAGGAGGCGATCTCGCAGAAGGCGACGACGCTGTTCAACGCCCGCGCCGGGGTGAGCTTTGCCAACGGCCGCTACGAAGTGGCGGGGTGGATGCGCAACATCACCAACGAGAAGTATCTGCTCGACGCCGGCAACACCGGCGGTGCCTTTGGCGACCCCACCTATATTCCGGGCGAGCCGCGTTTCTATGGCGTGGAACTGAGCGGCCGCTTCTGAACTTGATCGCACTGGCGCCGGCCGGCCCGGCGCCATCGGATCGCCCTGATCCCCCGGCAGCCCGACGGTTGCCGGGGGTTTTTTGTGCAGGGCGACGGGGCAGGGGCGGGCGGCGGTTTCGGGGCATGCGAAAAGGGCGGCGCCTTGCGGCACCGCCCTTCCCGAACTCTGCTGCGAAGTGCAGCCGAGGCTTACTTGATCTCGACAGTCGCGCCGGCTTCTTCCAGCTGCTTCTTGATCTTCTCGGCCTCGTCCTTCGACACGCCTTCCTTGACCGGCTTCGGCGCGCCTTCGACGAGCGCCTTGGCTTCGGTCAGGCCGAGCGAGGTGATCGCGCGGACTTCCTTGATGACGTTGATCTTCTTGCCACCGTCGCCGGTGAGGATCACGTCGAACTCGGTCTTCTCTTCAGCAGCCGGAGCCGCAGCGCCGCCGCCGGCAACGGCCGCAACCGCAACCGGAGCAGCGGCGGTGACGCCCCACTTGTCTTCGAGCATCTTCGACAGCTCGGCGGCTTCGAGGACGGTCAGTTCCGAAAGCTGGTCAACGAGCGCGTTCAGGTCAGCCATGGTAAACTCCAATCAAATTCAGATGGTTTCGGGAATAAGTCGCAGGGGGGATGCCGCTTACGCGGCGTCCTTTTCCGCATATGCCTTGAAGACGCGGGCCAGCTGGCTGGCCGGCGCCTGCGTGACCGCCGCAAGCTTGCTCGCCGGCGCCTGAAGCAGGCCGACGATCTTGCCGCGCAGCTCGTCGAGCGACGGCAGCGAGGCAAGCGCCTTCACGCCTTCGGCGTCGAGCAGCTGGGCGCCCATCGCGCCACCGACGATCTCGATCTTGTCGGTGGTCTTCGCGAACTCGACGACAACCTTGGCCGCAGCCACGGGGTCGACCGAGGTGGCGAGCGCCGTCGGACCCGTAAGCAGGTCCGCGATCACCGAGTAATCGGTGTCCTGAGCGGCAATCTTGGCAAGGCGGTTCTTCGCGACCTTGTAGCTCGCGCCGGCGTCGCGCACCTTGTTGCGCAGGTCCGTCGACTGCTTGACGGACATGCCGAGGTTGCGGGTGACGACCACCACGCCGACCTCGTTGAAGGTACGGTTCAGCTCGGCAACGGCTTCGGTCTTCTGGGAACGATCCATGCCGGTCTCCTCGTTATGATCCCCGCCGGAAGCGAGGACCGGTTACATCGATGTCCGAGGGGCACGATCGTCAGCGGCCAGAGGTTTCCCCGGCATGACCCGGAACGCCGCGCTGCAACCAGGGCAGGGCGGAAGATCCGAAAAAATCTGTCCCCGTCTTGGCGAGAGATTAAGACCGGCAGATCCCGGTCGCTCGCTGTCTCGGACGGCACGCGCAGGGGCCAAGCCCATGCACGAGGCTGCGCACATAGCGGCTGCGGGCGAAAAGTCAATCGGCCGCAAGCCAGGACGGCGCGGGTCATCGCGGCGGTTAACGTCGCCGGATGCCGTCCCCCGGCGGCACAGCGGGATTTCGGGGACTGGCCAGCGCCGCCCGGGCGGGGAATAGAGGGTGGCATGAGCCGAAACCATGCCCCGAAGCGCGCCTCCGGCGCCGTGATTCGCGCGCTGGCGCTGATGCTGGCCGGTGCCGCGCTGGTTCCCGCAGCGGCGCCTGCCGTCGCCGCCCCGGCCGGAACCGTCCAGCGGGGACCGGCGGTGCGCGGCGTTCTGGACGTCGATTCGCCGCTCGAGCCCGGCGAATATCTGTGGGAGACGACGCATGCCCCGCGGACCGGGCGGATCGAGATCGTCGCCGATGTCGCACGCGACCGGATGTACGTCTATCGCGGCGGAGTGGAGATCGGGCGCACGATCCTGATCTATGGCGCCGACGAGATGCCGACCCCGCTCGGCAGCTTCACGGTGCTCCAGAAGGATCGGCATCATGTCTCCAACCTCTATGGCGCCCCGATGCCGTACATGATGCGGCTGACCTGGGACGGCATTTCGATCCACGGCAGCGGCGACGTGGTCGAGAATCGCTATGCCACCCATGGCTGCATCGGCGTGCCCGACGAGTTCGCGGCACTGCTGTTCCGCGTCGTTCGGCTGGGCGACCGGGTGACGGTGACACGCAACTGGCGGCCCGACCTGTACGGCGAGGGCTGAGCCGCCCTTCTTCCTCCCCCGTTCACGCGAAAAGGGCCGGGATCGCTCCCGGCCCTTTCCTGATTTCGAAACCGATGGCGGCGATCAGGCCGTCGCGATCTCGGTCACGTCGAGGCGCACGCCCGGGCCCATCGAGGACGACAGCGCCGCCTTCTTCAGATACTTGCCCTTGGCGCCCGACGGCTTGGCCTTGACGACCGCATCGACCAGCGCGTCGAAGTTCTTGCGCAGATCCTCGGCCGAGAAGCTCGCCTTGCCGATGCCCGAATGGATGATGCCGGCCTTTTCGACGCGGTATTCGACCTGGCCGCCCTTGGCCGCCTTGACGGCTTCGGCGACGTTCATCGTCACGGTGCCGAGCTTCGGGTTCGGCATCAGGCCCTTCGGACCCAGCACCTTACCGAGACGGCCGACGAGGCCCATCATGTCCGGGGTCGCGATGCAGCGATCGAAGTCGATCTTGCCGCCCTGGATGGCTTCCATCAGATCCTCGGCACCGACGACGTCCGCACCGGCGGCCTTGGCTTCATCGGCCTTGGCGCCACGGGCGAACACGCCGACGCGCACGGTCTTGCCGGTGCCCGCGGGCAGGGTGACGACGCCGCGGACCATCTGGTCGGCGTGGCGCGGGTCGACGCCCAGGTTGAGCGCGACCTCGACGGTCTCGTCGAACTTCGCGGTCGCATTCGCCTTGACGATCGCGATCGCCTCATCGACGCCGTGCAGCTTCTGGCTGTCGACGGTCCAGCTCTTCTGCTTCTTGGTCAGCTTTGCCATGGTCTCAGCCCTCCACCACCTGGAGGCCCATCGCACGGGCGGAGCCCTCGATGATGCGGGTCGCGGCCTCGATGTCGTTCGCGTTCAGGTCCTTCATCTTCATCTCGGCGATCTCGGCGAGCTTGGCGCGCGTGATCTTGCCGGCGACGACCTTGCCCGGCTCCTTCGAGCCCGACTTGAGGTTGACGGCCTTCTTCAGAAGATAGGTGGCGGGCGGCGTCTTGGTCTCGAACGAGAACGAACGGTCCGCATAGACGGTGATGATCGTGGGCAGCGGCGTGCCCTTTTCGACATCGCCGGTCTGGGCGTTGAACGCCTTGCAGAATTCCATGATGTTCACGCCGCGCTGACCCAGCGCCGGGCCGATCGGGGGCGAGGGGTTGGCGGCGCCGGCCGGCACCTGCAGCTTGATATAGCCGGTAATTTTCTTTGCCATGTCACTCTCTTTCAAGTCGAGCGGTCAAGCGACGGCCGCATGGCCGCCTCCCGCATGGTTCCACCACGAATGCGCTGGAAGCGCGCGCCCTTAGCCGATGTGGCGCGGCGATGCAATGCCTCGCGGTGCGATCCGCCCCCGTCGCGGCGGGCGAAGTTTAGGAAGTTTAGGCTCGTTCATCGTGTGAAGCAGGCGGCGAGCACCGGAACATATGGCGAACTTTCGCCCATTTGTCAAGGGGTTGCCCCGGGCGGCGGCGGTCAGGGGTGCGCGGGCGGGGTGCCCGGCAGGTCGGGGCCGCCGATATCGCCGTCGGCGACCCATTCGCGCCAGATCAGCACCAGCGCCGCCATCACCGCCGGCCCGACGAACAGCCCGAGCAGCCCGATCGTCTCGACGCCGCCGACGATGCCGATCAGCACCCACACGAAGGGCAGGCGCGTCGTCCCGCCGATCAGCCCCGGGCGCAGGAAATGGTCGATGACGAAGTTGAGCGCGAAGCCGATCGCGCCGACGACGATCGCGGCGACGACGCTGCCCTGCGCGACCAGCAGCAGCACCGCGACCGCGAGCACCGCGACGAGGCCGAACGGCACCATCGAGGCGAGCCCCGAGAACAGCCCGAGCAGGAGCGGGTGCGGCACGCCGCCGGAGAAGTAGAGGATCGCCATCAGGATGCCCTGCGCGAAGCCGAGCAGGACGAGCCCGTCGACCGCACCGCGCACCGCGGCGAAGATCTGGCGTCCCAGCCGCTCGCCGGCGTTGCCGAAGGCGCGCGTCGCGCCGCGTTCGAGCTGGCGCACGATCGAATCGCGATCGCGCAACAGAAAGAACAGCACGACGATCGTGAAGCCGAAAACCACCGCGCGGCGGACGATCCCGTGCGTGAGCGCACCCGAGCGGCTGAGCCACAGGCTATGGTCGAGCCGCCCGATCTCCGCCGTCGCCGCGGCGGGGGTGGCGAGGTGCGTGGTCCACCAGGCGGTGAGCTCGGCCGAACCCCAGGGCAGCCGTGCGACCCAGTCGGGAACGGGAACGCCGTGCGCGCGCGCCTGGGCGATCCAGCCGAACGCCGCCTGCGCCTCGACCACCGCCTGCGACGCGGCGAGCACGAGCGGGACGAGGACGATCAGCACCACGGCGAGCGTGAGCAGCGCCGCCACCACCGTCTCCCGCCCCGGCCAGCGGTCGAGCAGTCGCGTCCGCAGCGGCTCGACCGCGATGGCGAGCACGCCCGCCCACAGCACCGACGGCACGAACGCCGCACCGATCCACAGCGCCGCGACCGCGATCGCCGCCGCAAGCGCAATCCGCGCGCGCGTCTGGGCCGGTGTGGTGTTCGACATGGCAGATCCCCCCGATGCGGCGCCCCGGCGCCGGGCGGCGTGTTTCTTGGCGGCAGCCGGCAGGGGAGGGCAAGCGGATTTCAGCGGCCACGACGAGCGGCAGCGGCCCGGCAGCAAAAAAGCCGGAGCTTGCGCCCCGGCTTCTTGCTGGTCGTTGCCCGGACCCGTGCCGCCGTGGCGGCCGGGCGGGGCGCGTTACTTGGCGCGTTCGACGTCCTCGAAACCGAGTTCGAGCGGGGTCGCGCGGCCGAAGATCGAGATCGAGACCTTGACCCGGTTCTTGTCGTAATCGAGTTCCTCGACCACGCCCGAGAAGGTCGCGAAGTTGCCCGAGACGACCTTGACCGTGTCGCCGATGTCGTAATCGACCTTGACCTTGGTCTTGGGCGCCGCAGCGGCGGCCTCTTCCTTGGTGTTGAGGATGCGCGCAGCCTCGTTCTCGGTGATCGGCTGGGGCTTGCCGCTGGCGCCGAGGAAGCCCGTCACCTTCGGCGTGTTCTTCACCAGGTGATAGACGTCATCGTTCATGTCGAGCTTGGCAAGGACATAGCCCGGGAAGAACTTGCGTTCGGCCTGGATCTTCTTGCCGCGGCGAACCTCGGTGACGGTTTCGGTCGGCACCTCGACCGCGTCGACGAAGCGTTCGAGCCCGAGACGGGTGGCGTCGGCAAGGATCTGATCGCGAACCTTGCCCTCGAATCCGGAATAGGCGTGGATGATGTACCAGCGCGACATCGGCGTCCCTTTACTGAGCGAGGCTGAGCAGGAAGCGGACGACCGCGTCGAAGAACGCGTCCACGCCAAGGAAGAACATGCCGAGAAGCGACGTCATGATCAACACCATGACGCCGGTCATGATCGTTTCCTTGCGCGTCGGCCAGACGACCTTCTTTGCCTCGGCCTTCACCTGGTTCATGAATTCGACGGGACTGGTCTTTGCCACCTGGGCCACCCTCGCTAAAACTTGTTCCGGTTGCGGGGCATGGGTCCGCTGCCCGGCCCTTGCGAGGGACCGGCGCTTTTCCTTCCGCGCTGTCGGATTGAGCCCTCTATCTAGACGCTTCGCCACGGCGGCGCAAGGTCTGCCATGGCGAAGCGCCGCCGCCGCGCATCAGAGATAGGCGACCGCGACGAAACCCCCGACGAGCAGGATCAGGAAACCCCAGGCGAAGAGGTTGAGCCGTTCCTCGATGAAGGTCTGCACCGGCTGGCCGAAGCGGCGGAGCAGCGCGGCGATCAGGAAGAAGCGCGCGCCGCGCGTGATCGCGCACAGCAACACGAACAGCGGGAAGTTGAAGTGCGCGATGCCGCTGGCGATCGTCACCAGCTTGAACGGAATGGGGGTGAGCCCCTTCAGCAGGATGATCGCGGCGCCGTATTCGCCGTACATATGCTGAAACTGCCCGATCTTTTCCTGCATGTGATAGAGCTGGATCAGCCACTGGCCGACGCTTTCGAGCAGGTAATAGCCGATCGCATAGCCGAGCATCGCGCCGAGCACCGAGGCGATCGTGCACACCGCCGCGATCGTATAGGCGCGGTCGCGGCGCGCGAGCACCATCGGCACGACCATCGCGTCGGGGGGGATGGGAAAGAAGCTGCTTTCCGCAAAAGCGACGATCGCGAGGCTGCGCAGCGCGTGGCGGTGATGCGCCATGCGCAGCACCCAGTCATACATCGGGCGAAACATGCGTATCCGGTTTCCTAGGGACGTTTGCCCCGCCTTTGCAGGTTCCGCGCTGCGGTGCAATCGAAGCGGTGTCGCGGCGGACGCGCGCGCGGCGCACGGATGCGGCGGCGGGATGATTCGCGCTGTCGGGAAATGGCAGGGGCGCTCGGATTCGAACCGAGGGCCTTCGGTTTTGGAGACCGACGCTCTAACCAGCTGAGCTACGCCCCTAATCCCACCGGCCCTGGCGCGGCGTGCGTGCCGGGGCGGGTTGGTTCGGCGGCATCTAGCGGGGTCCGCGCCCCGCCGCAAGGGGGGAGACGCACCGCACGGGCGAGAAATCGTGCGCCGCAAATCGCGCGGCCGGGACGATGCGGCCGCCGGGGCGCGGACGTCGCCCCGGTCAGGCGGCGGCGATGCTGTCCGGATCGTGCATCGTGAGCTGGCGCGCCTCCTCGACCGGGAGGGGACGGCCGAAATAATAGCCTTGGACCTTGGTGCAGCCGAACCGCTGGACCATCAGATGCTCCTCCTCGGTCTCCACCCCCTCGGCGGTGGTGGCCATGCCGAGGCTTTCGGCGAGCGCGACGACGGCGCGGATGATCGCGACCGCCTCCTTGCCGCCGCGCGCCGCGGCCTGGATGAAGCTGCGGTCGATCTTGATCGAGCTGAAGCGTGTGTGCGCCAGATAGCCGAGCGACGAATAGCCGGTGCCGAAATCGTCGAGGCTGAGCCGCACGCCGAGGTCGAGCACCTTTTCGAGCACCTGCGTCGCGGCGGTGCCTTCGCGCATGAACACGCTTTCGGTGACTTCGAGTTCGAGCCGTTCGGCCGGCAGCCCCGACTGGGCGAGCGCCTGGGCGACGACGCTGGCAAAGGCGGGGTTGTGGAGCTGTTCGGGGCTGACATTGACCGCGATGCGCGCCGGGACGTGCCAGCGCGCGGCCTCCTGGCAGGCGGTACGCAGCACCCATTCGCCGATCGGCACGATCAGCCGCGCATCCTCGGCGAGCGGGATGAACTTGGACGGCGGGATCGCGCCATGTTCCGGATGCGTCCAGCGCACCAGCGCCTCGAACCCGTTGAGCTGTCCCGTCGCGGCGCTGACCACCGGCTGATAGGCGAGGTGGAGCTGGCCGTTCTCGACCGCACTGCGCAGCGCGATCTCGAGCACGCGGCGTTCCTCGGCGGCGACGTGGAGCTGGGGCTCATAGGCGTGGAAGACGCCGCCGCCCTGGTCCTTCGAGCGATAGAGCGCGAGGTCGGCCGAGCGGATCAGCATCTCGGCGGTGCGGCCGTCGCGCGGGCCGATCGCGAGGCCGACCGAGGCGCCGATATAGAGCGTGTGGTTGTCGACCTCATAGGGCCGCGACAGCACCTCGATGATCGTCCGCGCGAGCCGTTCGACGCGCGCGCTGTCGTTGGCATCGCGGACGACGACGGCAAATTCGTCGCCGCCGAGACGGCCGATGATCTCGTTGTCGGTCATCATCTGCTGAAGCCGCTCGGACACGCGGCCGAGCAGTCGGTCGCCGACCGGATGGCCGAGCGTGTCGTTGACCGCCTTGAAGCGATCGAGGTCGATCATCATGAAGGCGCAGCGCGCGCCCCATCGCTCGGCATCGGCGACCGCGCGGACGAGCGCTTCGTTGACGTGACGGCGGTTGGGCAGCCCGGTGAGCGTGTCGAAGCGCGCCATGCGGTTGATCTTGTCCGCCGAGCGCCGCTGTTCGGTGACGTCGGAGCCGACGCCGCGAAAGCCGACAAAGGCGCCGCGATCGTCGAAGCGCGGGCTGGCCGACATCTCCCACCAGCGCTGCTGGCCGTCGACGAGCACGGGGAGGAGCAGGTCGCGGAATGCCTCGCGCTGCTTGAGCTTGTCGGCGAGCTGGCGCAGCTCGGGCGCGAAATCGCCGGTGTCCCAGCTTGGACCGGCGAGAAGCTGGAGGAAGGGGGTGCCGTTGATCGTCGCGGGATCGGCGCCGATCGACAGCGCGAAACGCGGATTGGCGCGGACGACGCGGCGCTGGGCGTCGATTTCCCACAGCCAGTCGGAGCCGGCATCCTCGAACTCGCGCAGCAACAGGCTGACGGTCTCGTCGCGCTCGGCGATCGCGATCTCGGCGGCGCGGATCACGACGAGCGCGCGGCCGCGCTCGATCGTCGCGACGATGAGGAGAAGCATGAACAGCCCCGCGGCGGCGGCAAGCACCGAAAAGCCCTGCAGCGCGAGCTGGACGGCAAGCGCGCCGCCCGCGACGGTGACGAAGAGCAGCGTCGACAGCGGCAGCGCCGCGGCCGTGACGGCGGCGGCGGTCATCAGGATCGACAGCACGAGCAGCAGCGCGGCATAGGTCGGCGCATCGGCCGCGCGGCCGAAGGCGAGCGGCGGCACCGCCCAGATCGCGCCGAGCGCCAGCCCCTCGAGCGCGGTCTCGCGGACTTCCTCGAGGCTGGCGGTGGTCCGGTCGCTCGACCGATGGCGCAGGCGGCGCAGCGCGACCGCGCACGCGATCATCGCGGTGACGCCGCCCCAGCCGACGAGCTGCCACAGCGGCTCGCGCCCGGCGAGCGCCATCACCAGCAGCCCCGCACCGACCAGATTGGCGGCGAACAGGGCGAGCGCATAGCGGCCGCCGGCGCGCAGCTGGGCCGCGCGGATCGGTCCCCAATCGGTCGAATCGGCAGGGTCATAGAGCCCGAGCAGCGCCCAGGCGTTGATCCGCGGCGACGCGAATTGCGAATTGGTCTGGCTGGTCACCCGCCGAACATACAGCCGCGCTGGTTAGCGACTGGTTGCGGCGGCGGCAGGTTTTGGAAAAAGCCGGGACGGGGGATGCGCCGCGGGCGAGCCCGCCGGCGCATCCGGCCCGGTCGTCATCGGCCGCCGGCGCGGCGGCCGGTCAGGCGGCGATGTCGTAGGGCTTGATCGCGCCCGCGAGGTAGAGATTGCGCGCCTTGGCGCGGCTGAGCTTGCCCGAGCTGGTGCGCGGCAGCGTGCGCGGCGGCACCAGTTCGATCACGCAGTTCATGCCGGTGACCGCGCGGACGCGCTCGCGAATCTCGTCGCGCAGCCGCGCGCGTTCGCGATCGTCCGAGGTGCGGCACTGGACGAGCACCGCCGGCGTCTCCTCGCCGCCGGGCGTGGTGATCGCGAAGGCGGCGATATCGCCCTGCTTGAAGCCGGGAAGCTGCTCGACCGCCCATTCGATGTCCTGCGGCCAGTGATTGCGGCCGTTGACGATGATCATGTCCTTCGCCCGGCCGACAATGTAGATATAACCGTCGGACATATAGCCCATGTCACCGGTGTCGAGCCAGCCGTCCTTCATGCAGGCGTCGGTCGATTCCTGGTCGCGGAAATAGCCGACCATCAGCGACGGCCCCTTGCACCACACCTTGCCGATCGCGCGTTCGGGAAGCGGCGTGCCGTCTTCCTCGCGCACCTCGACCTGCATGTCCTTCACCGGCTTGCCGCAATTGACGATCGCGCGGAAACGCTGCGGCCGGCCGCTGCCCTGGGGGCTGCCCGAAAGCTGCGTTTCCTCGACCAGCTCGACCACGATCCCTTCGCCCGGCGGCATCAGCGACACCGCGAGCGTCGCCTCGGCAAGGCCGTAACTGGGCAGGAAGGCCGAGGCGTTGAAGCCCGCATCGGCGAAAGCGTCGACGAACGACTGCATCACGTCGGGCCGGATCATGTCGGCGCCGTTGCCCGCGATGCGCCAGCGCGACAGGTCGAACCGCTCGCTCGCGCGCGTCTGGGTCGAGATGCGGCGCGCGCAGATGTCGTAGCCGAAGGTCGGCGAATAGGAGATGCTGGTGCCCGGATTGCGGCTGACCATGTCGAGCCAGGCGAGCGGACGCCGCGCGAAATCCTCGGTCTTGAGATAGTCGGTCGAGACCTGGTTGGCCACGATCGACAGGAAGCAGCCGACCAGCCCCATGTCATGATACCAGGGCAGCCACGAGACGCAGCGGTCGGTCTCGAGAAGCTGCATCCCGTGCGAATGTGCGGCGAGGTTGTTGAGCAGCGCGTGGTGCGTGATCGCCACGCCATGCGGAAAGCGCGTCGAACCGCTGGAATATTGCAGATAGGCGATGTCGTCGCTCTTCGCCTGCGGCAGCGGGGCCTCGGGCGCGGGGCGCGTGTCGAATTCGTCCCAGGCGATCCCCTGCGTCCCCGCAAGCCGTGCCGCCTCGGCGCACATCGCGCCGAGTTCGGGCGGGAAGAGCAGCATCGTCGGATCGCAGCTGTCGAGCTGGACGCGAAGCTGGTCGATATAGGACTGCGCCCCGCCGAAGCTGGTCGGCAGCGGCAGCGGCACCGGCCACGCGCCGGCATAGACGACGCCGAAGAACAGCGCGGCGAACTCCGCCCCGGTCTCCGCGATCAGCGCGACGCGATCCTGCGGCCGGACGCCCGCGGCGATCAGGCGATGCGCCTGACGCAGCGCGTCGGTGCGCAGTTCGGAAAAGGGATAGGGGCGCACCAGCGTGCCGCGCGGGTCATGGAAATTCATCCCCCGACGGCCGCGCGCGGCATAGTCCAGCGCCTCGCCCAAGGTGGCGAAGTCGGCCAGGCGGCGCGGCAGCGTATCGTCGGTGGGGGTGGGAGCGACCGTCGTCGTCTCCGCGGCTTGTTGTTGCGATCCCGTGTCTTCCAAAATCATTCTATGTCCCGTGCCCCTGTGAGGTAGCAGTTCGTGCTCCCCCGACGCAGCCCATCCGCCCGCGTCTGCTACGCACTATGGTTCAAAATCGGTTGCCAGTGTGGCACAAACAAGGCGCATGGCCCGCACCCACCGCCCGCTTCCGCCCCTCGACAGCGCCGATCTGGAGCGGATCGCGCTCCGCTACGTCGAACGCTTCGCAACTACAAGGGCCAAGCTGGCCGATTATCTGCGCCGCAAGCTGCGCGAGCGCGGCTGGGACGGCGATACCCCCGCCGATCCCGATGCGCTGGCCGACCGGATGGTGGCGCGCGGCTATGTCGACGATGCCGCCTATGCCGCGGCGAAGGCACGGTCGATGGCGCGCCGCGGACTGGGCGCGCGTCGGGTTGCCGAGGCGCTGCGCCATGCCGGCGTCGACGATGCCGCCGCGCCGCCGCCCGACGACGATCCCGAGGCGGCGGCGATGGACAGTGCGCTGGTCTTTGCCCGCCGCCGCCGCATCGGCCCGTTCGCGAGCGCGCCCGCCGATCCCGACGCGCAACGCCGCCAGTTTGCCGCGATGCTGCGGGCCGGACACGCGCCGAACATCGCGCGCAAAATAGTCAAGATGTTTCCGGGGGAAGGGGAGGGGGAACTGTCCCGTTAAGTGTCGCTTTTGCAGTGTATAAAGCGATTCAATCCGCCTTTGGTCTATGCTATCCATTCGGGTTGGGGGAATAGCAATGCGCGCTCAAAAACGGCTTGCTGCCAACGACTTCGCGGTCGCTTCGTCGGATGGCAGCATTACAGACCTTCCTTCCGACGCGACGCCCGAGGCGCCGCTCGACTCTCCGCTGTGCGCCGTCCCTGCCGCCCCGCCGGCGGAGGCGGATAGCGAGGTGCGGGAGCAGCAACGCGTGACGAGCGAGGAGCAGGGGGAGCTTCACCGCGGTATCGTCAAATGGTTCGACGTGACGCGGGGCTTCGGCTTTCTGGTCGCCGACGAGCCGGGGGTGGGCGATATCCTGATCCATTTCACCGTCCTGCAGGAGCATGGCCGGCGCAGCCTGCCCGAAGGGGCACGGGTCGAATGCTATGCGGTGCGGCGCGAGCGCGGGATGCAGGCGCGCGAGATCGTCTCGATCGACCTGAGCCAGGCGATCGAGGCGCCGAAGCGCGCGAACGACCGCCCCGACCGGCTGAACCTGGTCGCGTCGGCGGGACCGTTCGAGCCGGTAACGGTGAAGTGGTTCAACCGGCTGAAGGGTTACGGCTTCCTGGTGCGCGCGAGCGATCCGGCGGACGTTTTCGTCCATATGGAGACGCTGCGCCGCGCCGACATCCAGGAAGTCGAGCCCGGCGACACGCTGCGCGCGCGGATCGTCGATGGCGAAAAGGGGCTGTTGGCGGTATTGGTGGAGCGCGGCGACTGACGCGACCGCGCACCGAGTGAAGCGGAAGGAAACGGCCATGGCGCGGCGCCACCCCGGGATGCAGACCGATCGTGCGGCCCCCAGGCAGCGAATCGAGGCGATGCGGGCGGCGCGCGGCATCGCCGTTGTCGCGATGGCGATGTCGGTCGCGACGGTGCCGATGCTTGCAGCCAGCGCAGCGGTGCGCGGGCCGGGCCAGGCCGCGGCGGATGCGGGCGGTGCCGCGACGGCAACGCCCGCCGAGCGCGCGCGCCGCGTGGCGTTGACGATCGAGACGCGCGGCGGACCCCGCGCATTCCGCGTCGAACTGGCACGGACGCCGCACGAGCAGGAACGCGGGCTGATGTATCGCACCGAACTGCCCGACGACGGCGGGATGCTGTTCTATCCCTATCCCGCCGACGGCAGCGGGCCGCGCGAAGCCTCGTTCTGGATGCACAACACGCCGAGCGCACTCGACATCGTGTATATCCGCCGCAACGGCACGATCGCGCGGATCGCGGCCAATGCCGAACCCTTTTCGGAAACGCCGATCGCGTCGGGCGAGCCGGTGGCGGCGGTGCTCGAAATCCCCGGCGGGCGCGCCGCCGCGCTGGGCATCGCGGTGGGCGACCGCGTGCGCTGGACGATCCGCTGACGCCGTTCGCGGCGGCGCCGGACCGTCGGCAGGGTCCGCGGCGCGGGTTTTTCGCAGCTCGGCACAAAGATTGGGGCAAAGAGCGTGCATCGAGCGCACGCACCCTGTTGCCCCCGGGCCGCTCCCGGAGTATCGGCGGGGCATGGGTCTTTTGAAGTCGATCTTTACCTGGTGGGAAGGCGCCACCTTCGGAACCTGGGTTGGCCTGCGTGGCAAGACCAAGGTGGGCGAGGATTCGCTCGGCAACGTCTATTTCGAGGGCGGCCGCGATCCCAACGGCATTCCGCGCCGCTGGGTGATCTACAAGGGCTCGAACGATGCCAGCCGGGTTCCGCCCGAATGGTTCAGCTGGCTCCATCACCAGATCGACGACGTGCCCGATCGCGCGCTGCCCCCCGTGCGGGTGTGGCAGAAGCCCGCCGAGCCGAACCTGACCGGCACCACCCAGGCCTATCGTCCCGCCGGGGCGCTGGAGGCGGGTGGCCATCGCGCCCGTGCGACGGGCGATTACGAGGCCTGGACTCCCGACGCATGATCCACGGCGCCGGACGCGCAGCGGCGCTGGCGCTGCTGCTGATGACCGGCGCGTGCAAGGGCGGCAGCGACGGCAATGCCGCCGCGGGCAACGCCGCCGACGATGTCGTCATCACCGGCGGCGGGACGGTTCCCGGATCGACCGAGCTGGTTTCGACCGGCCCCGATGCCGCCACGCTCAACGCCGCGGCGACGCCGATGGCCGAACGCGTCGCGGTGATCGGCGTGCTCAACAAGCATAACGGCCAGACGCGCGACCTGACGCTGAAGCCGGGGCAGGCGGTGCGGCTGGGCGACCTGATCGTCCGGCTGCGCGCGTGCGACCGCACCGCGCCCTGGGAGCAGGAGCCGTTGACCGGCGCGTTCGTCCAGCTTGACCTGCAACAGCCCGACAAGTCGTGGCGGCGCGTGTTTTCGGGCTGGCTGTTCAAGGAACGGCCCGCCGCGAACGTCGTCCAGAACCCGCTTTACGACGTGTGGCCCAAAAGCTGCGAAATGACCTTCCGCGATTCGGGCGACGAGACCCTGCCCGCGCCGGCGGTGACGGGCGGCGGATCGAGCCGGTCGAGCGCGAAGAAATCCGCCGAGGAGAGCGAGGGCGGCGAAGAGGGGGCCGAAGAGGTCGTTCCCAGCGCGGCGCCCAGCAACGCCATGTAGCGCTTGCGCGGGATCTCGATCGCGCCGAGCGAGGCGAGGTGATCGGTGATGAACTGGCAGTCGAGCAGCGTGAATCCGCCCGCCTTGAGCCGCGCGACAAGATGCGCGAGCGCCACCTTGGACGCGTCGCGCACGCGCGTGACCATCGATTCGCCGAAAAACGCCCGGCCGAGCGCGAGGCCGTAAAGGCCGCCGGCGAGCCGGTCGCCGTCCCAGCATTCGACCGAATGCGCCAGGCCGACGCGATGCAGCGCGACGAACACCGATTCGATCGCACCGTTGATCCAGGTGTCGGGCCGATCCTCGGCCGATTCGGCGCAGAGCTGGATCACCGATTCGAATGCGGTGTCGACCGTGACGCGGAAACGATCGGCGAGGATCGTCTTGCGCAGCGAACGCGACAGGCGGAAGCCGTCGATCGGCAGCACGCCGCGATATTTGGGTTCGACCCAGAAAATCTCCTGCGCGTCGCGCGCATCGGCCATCGGGAACACGCCGCTGGCATAGGCGCGCAGCACCATCGCGGGTTCGAGGTCGGGAATGGCGGTGCGCGCGCGCGTCATGCCGCCACCCGCACGGCGGCGAGCCGCTGTTCGATTTCCTGCCACAACGCGGCGAAGGCGAGCGCGCCGGGGCTGCGCGGCGCGAAGCTGCCGACGGGGGCGCGGCGTTCGGCCATCGTCTCGATCATGCTCGCCATCGGGATCACCGGCCAGTCGGGATGCGCGGAGAGCGCATGCGCGTGGAGCGAGCGGCGGCGATCGACCATCGAATGCACCGGCAGCAGCGCGACCTTGCCCTTGCGCGCGGCGAGATGCGCCGCAACCTCGTCAAAGGCGCGCGTCGACAGCGGCGAGGGGACGACGGGCACGACGATCAGGTCGGCGGCGCGCATCACCTGTTCGCTGGTGTCGGTGAGCCCGGGCGGACAATCGAGCAGCACGCGGTCATAGCCGTTGCCGATATCGTCGAGCAGGCGGGCGAGCCGCTTCTTCTTGTCGAGCGCGTGGAACATATGGTCGAGCCCGCGCAGCGAGGCGTCGGCGCCGATCAGGTCGAGCCGTTCGAACGCGGTGGGGCGGACCATGCGGTCGGGCGCGACGTCGCGCGAGAAGATCGCCTGGGCCTGGTCGCGCGCGCGGCCTTCGCCGCCGAGCAGATAGGTCGCGGCGGCCTGGGGATCGAGATCCCAGACGAGCGTGCGGCGCGCCGAGAGCGTGGCGGCGGCCCAGGCGAGGTTGACCGCGATCGTCGTTTTGCCGACGCCGCCCTTGAGGCTGTAGACCGCGATCGTCGCCACGCTGTCGCTCTCCTTTCCGCAGCCGCGAAGGGCCGGAATCAAAAGGGGCCGGCGGAACATTCCGCCAGCCCCTGTTCAAAACGCTTTGCGACGAAGGATCAAGCCTTGCAGGTCTTGGCCCCCTTGCCGGGCAGCGTGACCGAGACACTCTTGGGCGTGCCGGTGACCTTGTAGCCGCCGTCGGCGACATAGGGCTCACCCGCGGCCGGCGCCTTGAGCATGGTGGGCGTGCCGCCCTTTTCGGTGCGCAGGTTGAGCTGCTTTTCACCCTGGAAAAACTCGATGAAAACCAGCGAGTTGTCGCCGCAGCGCATCGACACCGACTTGAGGATCGCGGGCGGAAGTTCGACCGGCGCCGCGTTGCGGAGCTGGGCCTCCATGGGATCGGGCGCGGTGCTCGTCACTTCCTGGGGCTTGTTCTCACAAGCCGTCAGCGAGAGCAGGGCGACGGCGGCGGCAAGAATGGGAGCTTTGTTCATGACCGTGGGGCTTTCGGCGAAGGGGCAAGAATCGTCAAGTGATTCGTGAGACAGGATAACATTGCGTTTGTGCGCCGCAACATAACGGCAGCATTGTTACGCAGCACCGTCCAATGCCGTTCCGATGACCGCATTTTGTTGCAATTGCATGGCGTTGGCGCGCCAATCGCGTCCCGATTCCGGCATTTGCGCGCCGAAACGTGCCGATCCAAGACACGCGGTGACATGCTTGACCGCCCCGGTGCGGCGCGGCGAAAGAAGGGCGGCACGGGCGGGCAGGGCCGCCGCAATCAGGGAGACGAGGCAATGACCCGACCGACGACGCGCACGCGGCGGATCGCGGGCGCGGCCGGACTGGCGACGGCGCTGCTGGCGCTGGCCGGATGCGGCGGCACCGACGCGGGCAACGCGGCGGATGCGGACAATGGCGAAGTGACGCTGCCCGCCCCCAAACCCGGCCCAAAGCTGAACGGCGTCGACCTCAACCGCGCGCTGACGGCGAGCGGCGCGGGCGGGTGGCGGCTGGCGATCGCGCCGGGACAGATCCGCTACTGGCCGCGCAGCGGCACCGCGACGCCGATCGAACTCTATCCGGTGTCGCCGCAGGTCGAGGGCGACACCGCGCGCTTCGTCACCAAGACGTCGGCGGCCGAGCCGGTGACGATCGCGCTGCGCGGCGCGGATTGCGACGCGGGCGGAAAGCCGGCGCCGTTGCAGGCGCGCGTGACGATCGGCAACCGCGAACTGGCCGGATGCGCGCGCCCCGACGCGCCCGCGCCCGAAGCCGGGCCGTCGGCCACGCCGGCGG
>JAFABD010000099.1 GCA_023426225.1 Pseudomonadota bacterium
GCGTGGCGCGCAGCGCGCTTTCGGAAGCATTGACCGCGGCGGCGTTCGGCGTCTCGACCTGGACGGTGATCGTCGCGACCGAGCCCGCCGTGCCCTCGGCCGCCGCTGCGGCCGCGGCTTCGGCCGCCGGGTCGACGACGGGCTTGGGCGCGGGCGGGCGCGTGGCGAGCATCCGGTCGGGACGCAGCCGGCCGTCGGCAAGCGCGGTCTGGAATGCCGCGTCGATGCGCTGGATCGCGGTATCGTACAGCGAATCGATCGCATCCGCCGATTCGACCCGCAGCGCGAAATGCGTGATCGGCGTGCGATCGGGGCCGTGCGTTGCCGCGAACAGCCCGACGACCGGGCCGCCGGGATAGTCGCGGCGCAACTGCACCTCGGCGACGACCATGTCGCTCGCGCCATATTGGTCGAGCACCGTGCGCCACCAGTTGCGGCCGCGGCGCAGCGTCTGCCCCGCGTTGACCAGCAGCGAATCGGCGCCGTTGCCGCGCAGCCGGACATAGTCGATCGTGCTGCTCGTCGCGCGAAAGCGGTTCCATGCGCGCGCCCAGGCGGTCTCGCGCTCGAAGACGCGGCCCGTCCCGCCCGAAAATTCCAGCGGCACCAGCAGCGTCGGCACCGATCGCGTCATCTGAGTCGAAACGCCCAGGATCGCGCCGGCGCGCGCGCGATCGAACTGGATGCCCAGCCGGGCGATGTAACGCGTCGGCCCGATCTGTTCCTGTTCGATCACGACGCCGCTCACCAGCGAATCGATCGCCGAGTCGGAAAGGTCCGATTTCTCGCCGGTCAGCCGCTGCGACAGCATCTGCCATCCCTTGCGCTGCGCGATCCGCCATCCGCCCAGCCGCGCACTCTCGGCATCGCGCCCTTTGACGTCGACGGTCACGCCTGTCACCTCGAAACTGCCGGCCGAATCGGCGGCGGCGCCCCCCTGCCCTTCGGCAAGCGTAACCCCCGCGCCGCCCGCGAGAACGAGCGCGCCGGCCGCGCCGATGGAGAGGAAAAGCCGTTTCCGATGCATGCGGGCGCTCTTTTGGCGAAGCGGGCGTGGAAATCCAAGCGCGTTGTGGCTAGGCGGTTCGGCCATGACCGATCCGAAAGCCTATACCTACGCCCAGGCGGGCGTCTCGATCGCGGCGGGCAACGCGCTGGTGCGCGCGATCGCCCCGCTCGCCCGTTCCACGCGCCGTCCGGGTGCCGATGCCGATCTCGGCGGGTTCGGGGGGGTGTTCGATCCTCGCGCCGCCGGGTTCAAGGATCCGCTGCTCGTCGCCGCCAATGACGGCGTGGGAACCAAGCTCAAGCTCGCGATCGAGCATGACCGGCACGACGGCGTCGGGATCGACCTCGTCGCGATGTGCGCCAACGATCTGGTCGTTCAGGGGGCCGAACCCCTGTTCTTCCTCGACTATTATGCCAGCGGCAAGCTCGACGCCGGCGTCGCCGAACGCGTCATCGCGGGCATCGCCGAAGGCTGCCGTCAGGCGGGCTGCGCGCTGATCGGCGGCGAAACCGCCGAAATGCCCGGCATGTATGCCGCGGGCGACTATGACCTTGCGGGCTTCTGCGTGGGTGCGGTCGAGCGCGAGCAACTGCTCGACGGCGGCACGATCCGCCCGGGCGACATCCTGCTCGGCATGGGTTCGACGGGCGTGCATTCGAACGGCTTCTCGCTCGTGCGTCGCCTCGCGGCGGACAAGGGGTGGAAGCTCGATCGCCCCGCGCTGTTCGATCAGGACATGCTGCTCATCGACGCGCTGATGGCGCCGACGCGCATCTATGTCGCCAGCCTGTTGCCGTCGCTCCGCAAGGGGCTGATCCGCGGGCTCGCGCACATCACCGGCGGCGGGCTGCTCGAAAACGTTCCGCGTGTGCTCCCGGCGGGGTGCCATGCCCGGATCGACGCGGGCAGCTGGCCGTTGCCGCGGCTGATGGCGTTCCTCCAGGCACAGGGCAATATCGAGCCCGAGGAAATGGCGCGCACCTTCAATTGCGGCATCGGCATGGTCGCCGCGGTTCGCCCCGAACATGCGGCCGAGCTTGCCGAGGCGCTCACTGCCGCCGGCGAGACGGTGTTCACCATCGGCGAGATCGTGGCGGGCGAACGCGGCTGCACCGTGTTCGGATCGGGCGAGACGTGGAGCGCGCGCGCCGACTGGTCGGCCACGCACCATGGCTGATCCGGCGGCTGATCCGGCGGCGGCGCGCCGTCGCGTCGGCGTGCTCATTTCTGGGCGCGGGTCGAACATGGCGTCGCTGGTCGAGGCCGCACGCGCGCCCGATTGCCCCTATGCCGTCGTGCTCGTCGCCAGCGACAAGCCCGAGGCAGCGGGGCTCGCCTGGGCGGCGGAGCGGGGCATCCCCACCTTCGCCCAGTCGCCCAAGGGCATGCCCAAGGCCGAGTATGAGGCGCGCATCGATGCGGCATTGCGCGCGCACGATGTCGAGATGATCGCGCTTGCGGGCTATATGCGGCTGCTCTCGGATCGTTTCGTCGCCGACTGGCGCGACAGGATCGTCAACATCCACCCCTCGCTGCTGCCAAAGTACAAGGGGCTCGACACGCACGCGCGCGCGATCGCCGCGGGCGATGCCGAGGCCGGGTGCTCGGTCCATGTCGTCACCGAAGAGCTCGACGGCGGCGAACTGCTCGGCCAGGCGCGCGTGCCGATCCTTGCCGGCGACACCGCCGACACGCTCGCCGCGCGCGTGCTGGTCGAGGAACATCGTCTCTATCCCCAGGTGCTCGCGCGCTGGGCCATGGCGTTGCCGCGCCAGCACGGCGGCCGGGGCTAGGCCCTTTCGGGCTTCTTCGGGCGTCGGCCGGATATTTCGGGCGGGCGGCGGGTTGTGCCCCGTCGCCGGCTTTGCCTGTCGCCGGCAAGTGGAGGCCCCATTCGGACGCATCGCGACACGCCCGCAACCCTCTTGCGCCATGGCGCCGCCGCCCGCGATAAGGGCGGGGTGATCAAGGTCGCCAGCTACAACATGCGCAAGTCGATCGGCACCGATCGCCGCCGGCGCCCCGAGCGGACGCTGCAGGTGCTCAACGAGATCGACGCCGACATCATCGCGCTGCAGGAGGCCGATCGCCGCTTCGGCACCCGCGCGGCGGTGCTGACCGCCGCGCTGCTCGCCGAACACAGCGACTGGAAGGCCGTTCCCGTCAACCTGCGGGCGCGCTCGATGGGATGGCACGGCAACGCCTTGCTGGTGCGCAAGTCGGCGACGATCCTCGACTGTGCGCCGCTCCACCTGCCCGCGCTCGAACCGCGCGGCGCGGTGATGGCCGATATCGAAATCGGCGGTCAGGCGATCCGCGTCGTCGGGATGCACCTCGACCTGTCGGGGCTCTGGCGGCGGCGGCAGGCGGCGGCGATCCTTGCCGAACTCGCCGCGCGCGAACGGCGTCTGCCCACGGTGATGATGGGCGATCTCAACGAATGGACCGCCAATGGCGGCTGCCTGCGCGACTTCGGCGAGCGTTTCGCCTTTGCCGAGACGGGCAAGACCTATCATGCGCGCCGCCCGATGGCGCGGCTCGACCGGATCATGGTCACCGGCGACATCGCGATCGCGGGTTCGGGGACGCATGAAAGCCTTCAGGCGCGCACCGCGTCGGACCATCTGCCGATCTGGGCCGAACTCCGGGTCGCGCAATGACCGCGACGCGCGACAAGGAACTGCGCCTCGCGCTCGTCTGCTATGGCGGCGTCAGCCTTGCGGTCTACATGCACGGCATCACCAAGGAGATCTGGCGCCTCGCCTGCGCGAGTTGCGCGGTGCGCGAAGGCGGCGATGCCGACGGCGTCTATGCCGCGCTCCTGGACGAGATCCGCGACAGTTGCGGGGTCAATCTGCGCGTGCTGGTCGACATCCTGTCCGGTGCGAGCGCGGGCGGCATCAACGCGGTCTTCCTCGCCCAGGCGCTCACCACGGGTCAGTCGCTCGACGCGCTGACCGATCTCTGGATCGAACATGCCGATATCGAATCGCTGCTCGATCCGGTGCAGGCGCCGTCGCACCGTTTCGCCAAGATCTGGGCGACGCCGATCGCGTGGATGCTCGCCGACCGCAACAAGACCGTCGACGAGACCGTCGAGGCAGGCGCGCGGGACGAGGTGCGTGCCAAGCTCGAACGCTTCGTCCGGTCGCGCTGGTTCGAGCCGCCCTTCGGCGGGCGCCAGCTTTTCCATACGCTGATGGATGCCTTCGACGCGATGGCGCGCGGCCCCTCGCGCAACCGGCTGCTGCCGCGCGATCAGCCGCTCGACCTGTTCGTCACTGTCACCGATTTCCACGGCCATCGCGAGGCGCTGCGGCTCAATTCGCCGCCGCTCGTCGACGAGACCGAGCACCGCCTCGTCTTCGCCTTTTCCGACCATGGCGAGGAAGGCGCGATCGGGCACCCCGCCGCGCTCGCCTTTGCCGCGCGGGCGACCTCCAGCTTTCCGGGCGCATTCCCGCCCGTGACGGTCGAGGAACTCGACACCGTGCTTGCCGAGCGGGGTGAAAAATGGAGTGGGCGCGACGCGTTCCTCGAACGGGCCCTTCCGCAGCATTTTTTGACCGATAACGCACGAAAAGCGGTGCTGATCGACGGGTCGGTGCTCGCGAACGCGCCCTTTCGTCCTGCCATTGACGCGCTCCGCGAGCGCCCTGCCCGCCGCCAGATCGATCGCCGCTTCGTCTATATCGACCCCACGCCCGAACTGCGCCTGCTCTCCTATGGCCGCTCGGCGGAGCGCCCCGGCTTCTTCCAGACGATCATCGGCGCGCTGACCGAACTGCCCCGCGAACAGCCGATTCGCGACAATCTGGAGGCGATCAGCGCCCGATCGGACCGGATCGAACGCATGCTGGCGATCATCGGCGACATTCGCGCGGAGGTCGAAAGCCAGGTCGAGGGGCTGTTCGGCTATACGCTCTGGCTCGATTACCCGACGCCTCGCCGCCTCGCCGCCTGGCGCCGCCGCGCCCAGGTCGCCGCCGCGACCAAGGCCGGCTATGGCCACACGGCCTATGCTCTCCTGAAAGTCGACGGCGCCGTCGAGCGCACCGCCCGACTTCTCTACGCGGTGGCGGGGCTCCATGGGCCGGAAACGCTACGTTCCCTGCGGGATTCGCTGATGGCTGCGGTGCGCGCGCGCGGTGCCGATCGCTTCGGCGCGGCACTGAACGGAGGCGCGTCGCCCGAGGCGTTGGCGTTCCTGCGCGCGCACGACCTCGGCTTTCGTATCCGTCGGTTGCGGCTGCTGGCGCGCCGTCTGACCGAAATGGACGTGCGCGAACGGCGCGAAGAACTGCGCCCGATCCGCGACGCACTCTACGAGTCGCTGGCCGCGTATCTCGAACTCAAGCGTTCCGATACCTATGCCGACCTCGCCGACGCCGCGCGCGCCTGCGCGACAGGGACGGGAGACGCCTCGGCGCTCCTCGACCGTGTCGGCGAACGGATGGACCTGACAGCCCTCGACGCCGCCGCCGATGCCCGGCTCTCGCAGGGATTCAGCGCGCTGGGGCGCGATCTGCGCCGTCCGCTCTTGCTCGCGCATCTCGGTTTTCCCTTTTTCGACATTGCCACATTGCCGCTGCTTCAGGGCGACGGTCTCGACGAGTTCGACCCGATCCGGGTCGACCGCATTTCGCCCGAGGACGCCAGGGCCATCCGCACCGGCGGCGCCGAGGCGACGCTCAAAGGCATCCAGTTCAACAGCTTCGGCGCTTTTTTCAGCCGGGCGTACCGCGAGAATGATTATCTGTGGGGTCGCCTGCACGGCGCCGACCGGCTGATCGACATCGTGCTTTCCACGCTTGCCGATGACGAACGCCTTCCCGAAGAACGCGTGAGCGCGATCAAGAGGGCGGCATTTCACGCGATCCTTGACGAGGAACAAGGCCGTTTGCGCAACATTCCGGCGCTGTTCGAGGAACTTCGGGCGGAGATCGGGCCGCGCTGACAGGGCGCGGACCGGCCGGGACGAGGCGCGGACGAGACTGGTCAAACCGCCATATCGGCCCTATCGTCCAGGCCTCTTTTCAGCGGGAACGGGGTTTCGATGCGGTTTCTGAAGGTGCTGTTCTGGCTCTTGCTGGGCGGCCTCGTCACAGCCTTCGTGATCTATAACGGCGACGAGCGGGTGAGCATCCACCTGTGGGGCGGACTGGTGGCCGATTTCAGTCTGCCGCTGCTGCTGATCCTGATCTTCCTCATCGGCTTTCTGCCGATGCTGGTCGCCTATCAGACGACGCGATGGAGCCTGCGCCAGCGCATCAGCAACCTTGAGCGCGCACTGGCCGACATCCGAACCGCCGCGACCGGGGCCACGCCCGACGCGGCGCTGACCACGGAAACGGGCCTCTCCATGACGTCTTCCATCTCCCCGACCCAGCCTGCCGCCCCGTCCGCGGGGCCGCTCTTCGCGGATCGCCAATCATGACCAATCGTATCTTCGTTGCCCTCGACACGCCCGATATCGAACGCGCAAAGTCGCTCGCCAAGCGGGTGCGCGCGCATGTCGGCGGGATCAAGCTGGGCCTCGAATTCTTCATGGCCAACGGGCGCCACGGCGTGCGCGAAATGGCCGAAATCGGCGTTCCCATCTTTCTGGACCTCAAGTTTCACGACATTCCGAATACGGTCGGCAAGGCAATCCAGGCCCTGCGGCCTCTCAACCCCGCCATCCTCACCGTCCATGCCGCCGGCGGCCGCGCGATGCTGGAGGATGCCAAGGCTGCCGCGCCCGACGGAACCAAGGTGGTCGCGGTAACGATGCTGACCAGCCTTGATCGCACCGATCTTCACGCCATCGGCATGAACCGCGATCCGCACGAACAGGTATTGAAGCTCGCAGAGCTTGCCCGATCGGCGGGCGTGGACGGCATCGTTTGCTCGGGCGAGGAGGTGAAGGCAGCGCACGCGGCATGGAAGGACGGCTTTTTCGTCGTTCCGGGGGTCCGCCCGTCGCAGGCACAGGCTGCGGACCAGAAGCGCGTCGTGACGCCGCGTGCTGCCATCGATGCCGGCGCATCGATCCTCGTCATCGGCCGCCCGATCACCTTGGCCGAGAACCCCGATCAGGCTGCACGCGACATCGAAGCGACGCTCTGACCCGTTCCTTCCAGCAGCTTTCCCTGATGTCCCGTCGGCGGCAAGGAGGGGTTGCCAAGTTGATTCCCGCTCCGATCGTTTCCCGATGACCATCCTGATTTCGCCCGCGACGGTGGACCAGCTTTCGGCGATCCATGCCGTCATCGAACGTGCCTATCGCGGCGATTCGGCACGTCTGGGCTGGACCCATGAAGCGGATCTGATCGAGGAACCGCGCACCGACCTTGCCACGCTCGCCTCGATCATCGGCGACCCGGACCAGGTACTGCTGATCGCCGAGCAGCGCGGCGTGACGGTCGGCTGTGTCAACGTCGTGAACCGCGGCGGCGGCGTCGCCTATCTGGGTCTGCTGTGCATCGAGCCGCTGCGGCAGGCGGGCGGGCTGGGCCGTCGACTGATCGCCGCTGCCGAAGTTCATGCCCGCACCGTGTTCGGATGCACCCGCATCGAGATGACCGTAATCGAGGCGCGCCGCGAGCTGATCGAATATTATCTCCGCCGCGGCTATGCCGAAACCGGCGAGCGCCGCGACTTCCCGATCGCGCTCGATCCGCCGCTGTTTATGACGGTGCTGGCCAAGCCGCTGATCTGAATCCGTCAGCTCTGGTGCCGCCGATACACGGTGATATTCGCTTGTGTCCCGGGGGCCAACCATGATCCGCCGGCGGCGGGTTGAAGCGCGCGTCCGGCCAGCAACGGGCAGACGCCCCGGTTTCGACGTCCCCCCTTGGCCCGAAAATACAGCCGGTGATCCGACGGTCCCAGAGCCGAGCCGAGCCAACGCTCGTCGCTGAGATAAACCTTTGTGTGCAACCGTCCCAATGCCCGGGCTTGTCGCTTCGCAAAAATGGGACGACATGGCGACCATGCCCACAACTGCGAAAATCTGCGGCCTGTCCACCCCCGAGACGCTCGACGCCGCCGTTGCCGGGGGGGCGAGCCATATCGGCTTCGTCTTCTTTCCGCCCAGCCCGCGTCACCTGAGCTTCGACAAGGCGCACGGCCTCGCCGCGCGGGTTCCCGACCGTGTCGCGCGCGTCGGCGTGTTTGTTGACCCCGACGATGCGTTGCTCGATGCCGCCATCGCAGCCGGGAGGCTCGACGTGATCCAGCTCCACAAGGTGCCCCCCCAGCGCGCCGCGGCGGTGAAGGCGCACACCCACCTTGAGACCTGGGCCGCGCTCGCCGTGAAGACTCGCGCCGATCTCACGCCGGCCGCCGCGTTCCGCGGTGCGGCCGACCGGCTGCTCTACGATGCGAAGGCGCCCGAGGGGGCCAAGGTGCCCGGCGGCACTGGCCTCCGCTTCGACTGGCAACTGCTCGACGGCTTTGCCCATCCCCTCCCCTGGATCCTTTCCGGCGGGCTCGATGCCGCCAATGTCGGCGAGGCGATCCGCGTCACCGGTGCCCGCCTCGTGGATGTCTCTTCGGGCATAGAGGCGGCTCCAGGCGTCAAGGATGTGGACAAGATCGCTGCTTTCCTTAAAGCCGTGGCCCGATCATGAGCACACCCAACTCCTTCCGAGCCCAGCCCGACGACCGCGGGCATTTCGGCCAGTTCGGCGGCCGCTTCGTCGCCGAGACGCTGATGCCGCTGATCCTCGACCTGGAGCGCGAATACACCGCCGCCAAGGCCGATCCCGCCTTCCAGGCCGAGTTCGACGACCTGCTCGAACATTATGTCGGCCGCCCCAGCCCGCTCTACTATGCCGAGCGGCTGACCGACGCCCTGCGCGAGAACGCGCCCGATGGCATGGGCGCCGAAATCTGGTTCAAGCGCGACGAGCTCAACCATACCGGCGCGCACAAGATCAACAATTGCATCGGCCAGATCCTACTCGCCCGTCGCATGGGCAAGACCCGGATCATCGCCGAGACCGGCGCGGGCCAGCACGGCGTGGCGACCGCCACCGTCTGCGCGCGCTTCGGGCTCCCTTGCGTGATCTATATGGGCGCGACCGATGTGGCGCGGCAGCAGCCCAACGTGTTCCGCATGAAGCTGCTCGGCGCCGAAGTGGTGCCGGTCACCTCGGGCGCGGCGACGCTCAAGGACGCGATGAACGAGGGCCTGCGCGACTGGGTCGCGAATGTGGAGGATACCTTCTACATCATCGGCACCGCCGCCGGACCGCACCCCTATCCGGAGCTGGTCCGCGACTTCCAGTCGGTGATCGGCCGCGAAGCGCGCGAGCAGATGCTCAAGCGCACCGGAAAGCTGCCCGACCTGCTCGTCGCCGCGATTGGCGGCGGCTCGAATGCGATCGGCCTGTTCCACCCGTTCCTCGACGATGCCGAGGTGAAGATGCTCGGCGTCGAGGCGGCGGGTGAAGGGCTCGACAAGCGCCATGCCGCCAGCCTCGCCGGCGGCGCGCCGGGCATCCTCCACGGCAACCGCACCTATCTGCTGCAGGACGAGGACGGCCAGATCACCGAGGCACACTCGATCTCGGCAGGCCTCGACTATCCGGGCATCGGGCCCGAGCACGCCTGGCTGCGCGACATCGGCCGAGTCGAATATACCGCGGTGACCGACACCGAGGCGCTCGACGCCTTCCAGCTGCTCTGCCGCACCGAGGGCATCATCCCCGCGCTGGAGCCGAGCCACGCCATCGCCGCGGTGGCCAAGGTCGCCCGCACCATGCCGCGCGACAAGGTGATCCTCGCCAACCTCTGCGGTCGCGGCGACAAGGACATCTTCACCGTCGCCGAGGCGCTGGGAGTAAAGATGTGACCCGGCTCGCCAACGCCTTTGCCCGCGCCGCCGATCAGGGCCGCGCCGCGCTCGTGACCTTCGTCACCGCCGGCGACCCCACGCCGGGCGCTACCGCCGCGATCCTTGACGCGCTCGTTGCGGGCGGCGCCGATGTGATCGAGCTCGGCATGCCGTTCACCGATCCGATGGCCGACGGCCCTGCGATCCAGGCGGCGAACCTGCGCAGCCTCGCCGCCGGCACCACGACGGCGGACGTGCTCGCGATCGCCACGGCGTTCCGCGCGCGGCATCCGGAGGTGCCGCTGGTGCTGATGGGCTATGGCAATCCGATGACCCGCCGCGGACCGGAGTGGTTCGCGAATGCCGCGCGCAACGCGGGCGTCGACGGCGTGATCTGCGTCGACATCCCCGCCGAGGAAGACGATAGCCTTGGTGAGGCGCTGCGCGCGGTCGGCGTGGCCAATGTGCGGTTGGCGACGCCGACGACCGACGCTGCCCGCCTTCCTGCCGTGCTCGCAGGGGCATCGGGCTTTCTCTACTATGTCTCGGTCGCCGGGATCACCGGGCTGCAGCAGGCGGCGCAGGGCTCGATCGAGGCCGCGGTCGCCCGCCTCAAGGCGGCGACCGACCTGCCGATCGCGGTGGGCTTCGGCGTCCGCACCCCCGAACAGGCCGGTGCAATCGCACGCGTTGCCGATGGCGTCGTGGTCGGCTCGGCGATCGTCGAACTGGTAGCCCGACATGGCGCTGGCGCCGAAGAGCCCGTGCGCGCCTATGTTCAATCTCTTTCCGCGGCGATTGCCGCGGCACGCAAGGAAAACCAATGAGCTGGATCAGCCGCGTCCGCAACGCCCTGTCGCTGGGGACCAAGAAGGACACGCCCGACAACCTCTGGCACAAGTGCAAGGGGTGCGGACAAATGGTGTTCGTGAAGGAGCTGGAACAGAATCTGCACGTCTGCCCGCATTGCGACCATCATGAGCGCATCGGACCTGCGGAGCGTTTCGCGCATCTCTTCGACCCGGGCAGCTATACCGTGCTTCCCAATCCGCGCGTGACCGAAGACCCCCTCAAGTTTCGCGACTCGAAGCGCTATGTCGACCGCCTCAAGGCCGCGCGTGGCCAGACGGGCGAACCCGACGCGTTTCTCAATGCACGCGGCACGATCCACGGCCAGACGGCAGTGATCGGGGTTCAGGATTTCGCTTTCATGGGCGGGTCGATGGGCCTGGCTGTCGGGGAGGCATTTGTGGCAGGCGTCGAAGCGGCAATCGCTGCACGCGCGCCCTATATCGTATTCACGGCGTCGGGCGGTGCGCGGATGCAGGAAGGCATCCTCAGCCTGATGCAGATGCCGCGTACGACGGTTGCCATCCAGATGCTGCACGATGCCGGGCTGCCCTATATCGTCGTGCTTACCGATCCGACCTCGGGCGGGGTGATGGCCGCCTATGCCATGCTGGGTGACGTCCAGATCGCTGAGCCGCGTGCAACCCTGGCCTTTACCGGGCGTCGCGTGATCGAAAACACGATCCGCGAGAAGCTCCCCGACGACTTCCAGACCAGCGAATATTATCGCGATCACGGTCTGGTGGACCGGGTCGAACACCGTCGCGACCTTCGTGACGTTCTCGGTCGCCTGATCGGGCTGCTATGCGAGCAGAAGACGGCGGCGTGAGTCCAAACAGGCGTAGAACGGACGCCCGTTGATGCCCGATTTCGCACGATCCGAAGATGCCGCCGTACAGCGGCAGATCGACCGGTTGATGGCGCTTGGCCCCGGCACCGATGTGCTGGGACTGGAACGCATAACCCAGTTGCTTCAGCGGATCGGTGATCCGCATCGGCGCTTGCCGCCCGTGCTCCATGTCGCCGGGACCAACGGCAAGGGCTCGACCTGCGCCTATCTGCGGGCGGCGACCGAGGCCGCCGGAATGCGCGCGCACGTTTATTCGAGTCCGCATCTCGTCCGGTTCAACGAGCGGATCCGAATCGCGGGACGATTGATCGATGATCATCGTCTGGCGTCGCTCCTCGCCGGCGTTCTCGACGCTGGGGGCGATATCGGGGCGAGCTTCTTCGAAGTGACGACCGCAGCAGCCTTTTTGGCCTTTGCGGAGACGCCCGCAGATGTCTGTATCATCGAGGTTGGCCTTGGCGGACGGCTGGACGCCACCAATGTCCTTGCAGACCCCGCAGCGACCGCGATCGCCCAGCTTGGGATCGACCATCAGGCATTTCTCGGCGACACAATCGCGGCCATTGCCTTCGAGAAGGCGGGCATTGCCAAATCCGGACGGCCGCTGGTGATGCTTGATGCTCCGGCAGAAGCCGTTGCCGTGATCGATGCCCATGCGCACCAAGTGGGCGCGCCGGTATATCGGGCCGGCGTCGACTGGCACTTCCGCGCGGAAGGAAGCCAACTGATCTATCACGATCGGCACGGGGACCTTTCGACGCCGTTACCGGCGCTGGCGGGTGTGCACCAGCATGCCAATCTCGCGCTCGCGCTCGCAACGTTGCGGCACCAGGATCGGATCGACGTGCCGGTGGAGGCGCTTCGGTCAGCCGCCAGCGGCGCACGTTGGCCGGCCCGAATGCAGCGGCTCTCCGCCGGTCCTCTCACCGATCGGCTTGCGCCAGGTACTCCCGTCTGGCTCGACGGCGGACACAATGCCAACGCAGCGGAAGCGCTTGCGGCGGCGATCCGTGCAGCGGCGAACGGGCAACCGATCGCGATCGTGATCGGAATGCTCGCCAACAAGGACGCAGAAACCATGATGGCGCGGCTGGCCCCGCTTGCAGATCAACTGATCGCAGTGCCGATCGAGGGGCACGCCGCCCACGCTCCGGAAGTGCTTGCCCGGTTGGCACGGGTCCAAGGCATTCCGGCAATAGGCACGGCAGAGGATGTCGCTGCAGCGCTCGATCACATCGGCGCCAGGCGTGGGACACGCACAGCCCCCGTGCTCATCTGTGGGTCGCTCTATCTTGCTGGACGCGTGCTGGCGGCAAACAACGAATTGCCCGAGTGACATTTATTGCGATTGACTCGCAATACCGATGTAGCAAGTTGGTGGCGTTCGTTTCAGGAGTCGTCCCCATGCTCGCCATCCACTCGCTTGCCGCCGCCCTGCCCGTCGCCCAACCGGATGATGCAGGCGCGCGACTGCTCCTGTTCGGAATCCGTCAAATCGGCGCCAATGGTCTAGCCGACGCAGCTGCCGCCCACGCCTTTGTCAGCGCATTCGGCAGGTCATTTCGCCGCCCGCTGTTGCTGCTGCGGACGCTGATGGGCGAAATCTCTACACATTCGGCCGGCCCCATTCCTATCGCTCCCTGGTGCTGTCCCCGCATGACGGCAGCGGAGGCGACATTGGTTGCAGCGATCGCGCGGGCACCGGAGAACCCGCGCGGCGCGGCGGTGCTGCTCGCCGATCTGCTGGGCGTCCGGGAGGCAGGTGGAACGGCGGCGACTGCAGCGTTGCTCGGGCAAGCCTTTGCGGATGCCGGCCTTCCGCTGCCCGAGGCATAAGAAGTCTCAGCCGCGCGCGTTCAGCGCGATGCCGGTGAGCATCCAGCGAAAACCACGCAAACGAAACTCGAGCGTCGGGGAGCCTTGTTGCTGTGGGCGAACGATGAAACGGTCGATCGCGGCATGATCAAGGCGCATTTGGTTCGGGGCCGCATCGCCGCCGGCGTCGAACGTCGCCGTTGCCAGACCAGCGCGGCCCAACAACATCTGCATGCCGTGTGGAGTCACCATCGCTTCGATCGCAGGGTCGGCGAGTTGTCCGGCCAATGCGCGTCCGGCATTGCCCAGTGGCGAGCCGTCGGAGTCTCGCGCCATCCAGCTTTGCACCTCCGTCCGCAGACTCGCGCGGACCGCCGGATAGTCGACATGTGCGGAGACGGTGCGCGCATCGTCCTCGCGCACGGCATTCTGGAGCGTTCGCAGCGTCCAGTAAGGCGATAGCCACAACCAGGCGCCGACCGCCGCGACCGCAAGCATGAGGAGCAGCACGATCGCCCAGCGCGCCTTCGGCCTTCGCGCAATCCCAAAATCGTCAATCCTTCCGGGTGGAGGCTGATGGCGCGACATGAATATACCCTCGCATTCTACAAACTGCCGCCAATGCGTTCGCCATCAACGCGTGCGGGCGGCAGCAAGGTCCGAAGGAAGGATAGCGGCTCAGGCGACCACTTCGGCTTGGCGCCTCTCCCGCCGTGCTGTCAGCCGCTCGCGCGCCCACTCGGCCAGAACGAAGAACACCGCGATCAGCCCCAGAACCGCCGTGAAGACAAAAACGGGTGCATAGCCCTGGGTCTTGATCGCATCACCGAGCGCCGCACGTCCCAACGACCCCAGCAAAAGGGTCATCGAGGACAGAAGGGCGTACTGGACGGCGCTATAGGTCCGGCTGGTAATCGCGGAGAGATAGGCGACGAACGCGGCACCCGCGAGTCCTCCGGCAATGTTCTCGCCGGAAATGGCGATCAGCAGACGGAGAATCCTGGCATCGGGGACGAGCATTGCGAGCCCGGTCAACCGGGCAAAACCGTCGATCCAGACCGCTCCAGAGGCGAGGTCGGCATAGAGCAGATTGGTCAATGCCGCGAGGATCGCCCCGACCATCAATGTCGGCATGCGTCCCAACGTCACGAACATCACCCCGCCCAGCGAGATTCCGGCAATCGTCATCCCCACGCCGAAGATCTTGGAAGCGAACGCAACCTCATCCTTCGAATAATGGAGCGCATCGAGGTAAAAGGGATAGGCGAAAGGTCCCCAGATCGAATCGCACAGGCGATAGCTGAGGATCAACCCAAGCACGACGATCATCCCCCAGCCCAACCTGCTGGTCAGATCCGACAGCGGCAGGACAAGCGCCGCATAACCATGGCGGACAAGCATCGACCCCGCCTGTGCATCGCCGCGCGACGTAATCGGCCGACGCGCCTTGAGCGCATTCGCGGCGGCAGCGACGATCGTCGGCACGACAATCGTTGCAATGATGATCCAAGGCCCGACATAGCGCGTGAAGTCGAGGACATTGGGAGCACCAGGCGCACCGGCCGGCGTCACGAGCGCGCGGACCATGAAGTCCCCGATCGTCCAGATCGCCCATGCCCAGCCGAGGCCGACGACACTCAGGGCGATCAGGCGTGTACGCGGGTCCGCCATTGCCGCATCCTGCGCGCCCTCACCCGTTATCGCTTCCGGGCGCGGCGTATCGGGAGCGAGGAAGGTCACCGCCATGGCGACCAGCATCAGGCATCCCATGATCGTGTAAACAGCCGGCCAACTGATCCGGCTGGCCAGTACCAGGGCGAGCGCACCGCCGACCAGCGCCGCGATACGATACCCGATCTGCCAGATCGACGACAGGATACCGACGGTCGCGACCTCATCCGCGACATCGATGCGCCAGGCGTCGATCGCGACATCCTGCGTCGCGGAAGCGAAGGCGGCGAGCACGGCAACCAGGGCAAAGGTGCCGATCGCGGCGACAGGGCTGGTTGCGGCCAACAGGAAAAATGCCGCGACGATCATCAACTGGCACAGCAAGATCCAGCTCCGTCGCCGCCCCAGCCGTTCCAGCCCGGGCAGCGGCAATCGGTCGACGAGCGGCGACCACAGGAATTTGAAGGCGTAGGCCAGCCCCATCCAGGAGAGGATCCCGATGGTTGCAAGGTCAACGCGCGCATCCGCCAGCCAGGCGTTGAGCGTCCCGAGCAGGAGGCTGAAGGGAAGGCCGGAAGCGAAGCCGAATACCAGCATGACGCCGGTTTTCCGATTGCGTAGCGCCATGGTCAGCAGCGCCAGTCCAGCTGGCTGTTTGGTATTTTCCGTCACTCGGCGCCCCCGCGCTCCTGTCATTGGCCTTGCGGCATTCGTTTAACCGTGCGGCGCTGACGCTAGAAGCTTCTGGAGCCAAAGCCTAGACGCGATACTCTTCGCGGATGCCTCAACGGGCTAAACGTCGGTTTTCTAAGGGATTGCCCGATACGGCGAACACGCGAGGAGAATTGGAAATCATTCGGGCTTATACAAAACGGATTGCCCGACTGGAGTGTTCGTGATGCATGTGCCGTTGGAACGCCTGAATGGTCAGCCGCTCGCGCCCGCCGAGTCCAGCCGTTGGCCCCGCTCGCTGGGGTTCCTGTTTGCGGTCGCCCTGTCATTGGTGATGTGGGCGATCATTCTGGGGTTGATCCTGTTCGCCTGAAGATGGAGTTCAGCCGGGCACGAACAATGTGAACGTGGGCGGCAGCCTTGAAACCGTCTCACCCGACCGAACGCGACGAATGATCTCGATCGCTTCGACCAGATCACGCTGCGGATAGGGTTTTGTCAGGCAACCTGCGGCCATTCGATGTGCGGCTTCGGGTAGATTTCCGGTAACGAACAACACTTCGATCGCGTTTTCCCGCGCCGCCTCGGCAACGGCGAGTCCCGTACCGTCGGCCAACCCGATATCCACGAGCACAAGATCAATGCCGTCGTCCGCCTCGATCGCAGCCAATGCGGTCGCTACCGAATCGACCGTTGCGGCGATCGAGTATCCTTCGGTCACCAGAAAGTGTTCGGTGTCGAACGCAATCAGCGGTTCATCCTCGACAATCAGGATGCGCGCCGCTCGTGCTTTGCGCCTCGCGAACAGCTTCACCGGTCCTCCCCGTTCCAAACGCCCGCCGCGTTCAACGAGAAAAGCACGAGTTCGGCCGCATTAATTTTTGATCGATGCGACAAAGCGGCTATATCGCCGCGGTGAACGCCACCACTACCCGCAAAACCACCCGCGAGCCCCAGCGCATCGCGAAATTGCTCGCGCGTGCGGGCATTGCCTCACGCCGTGAAATCGAACGCATGATTGCCGAAGGTCGTATCGCGATCGACGGCAAGCTGGTCGATACGCCCGCGACCCTGCTTATCTCGCTTCGCGGCGTGACGGTCGACGGCAATCCCGTCGCGGCGCCTGCGCCCGCGCGCCTTTTCCTTTTCCACAAGCCCGCGGGCGTGCTGACCACCGAACGAGACCCCAAGGGCCGGCGGACGATCTATGACGTGCTGCCTGACGATCTTCCCCGCCTCGTTCCCGTCGGCCGTCTCGACCTCAACACTGAGGGGCTGCTGTTGATGACGACCGATGGGGAACTCAAGCGTCAGCTTGAGCTTCCGGCGACCGGCATCGAACGCAGCTATCGCGCCCGCGCCTTTGGACCGGTCACGCAGGACGCGCTCGAATCGCTGAGCGAAGGTGTCGAGATCGAGGGCATCCGCTATGGCTCGATCGACGCCAATCTGGAACGCCGCACGGGTGCCAACAGCTGGATCGAACTCACGCTGACCGAAGGCAAGAACCGCGAGGTCCGGCGCGTGCTGGAATATCTGGGCCTTGAGGTCAGCCGTCTGATCCGCACCCGTTACGGCCCGTTCGTCCTTGCCGACTTGCCGTCCGGTGCCATTGGCGAGGTTCGCCAGCACGATCTGGTGGCCTTTCGGAAGACGCTGAAGCTGCCGGCGACAGCGCGACGCTATGATCCCGTGATGGTCCGCCCCACTCCCGCAGCGGAGGCTCCCCAGGCCACAGCTGAGGAAGTTGTCGCGAAGCCCGGACGCGCGACGCCGCGCGGAGCGCCTCGCAAGACGTCTGCCGATGGTGTCCAGAAGCCGGCGCGCGCCGCACGTGCCCGCGCGCATCGCGAGGCACGCGCGGACGAGGCGGGTGTGGCACCCGCCGCTGGACCTCGTCGGACTCTGTCGTCGCGCCCGCGCAGTGACGCTGCGCTGGCCGAGGGTACGGCGAGAGCCGATCGTTCCCGCGCGGAGGGACGCAAGGCAACCGGCGCCAGCTCTGCCGCCTCGAGCAGGGAGCGTAGCCCGGCCGGCTCGCCGCGTTCAGATCGTCCGATGCGTGGACGGCCCGGGGGTCCTGCCAAACCACGGGGACCGCGCCCACCGCGGGGACCGCGCGCGTGAGGATCATCGCCGGACAGTGGCGCGGACGTCCGCTCATCGCACCCAAGACCGAGGCGACCCGCCCCACCGCAGATCGCACCCGGGAAGCCTTGTTCTCGATGCTGACCAGCCGCATTGGCAGCTTCGAGGGATTGGCCGTCGCCGACCTGTTCGCCGGATCGGGGGCCCTCGGCCTCGAGGCATTGTCGCGTGGGGCGGACTCCTGCCTGTTCGTCGAGCAAGACCGGGCCGCGCTGGACGCAATACGTGCCAATATTGCCAAACTCGGCGCACGCGGCACCGACGTCCGTGCGACCTCAGTGCTCGCGCTAGGGCCTGCGCATAAGCCGCTCGACCTGGTGATGATGGACCCGCCCTATGGCAGCGGTGCGGGTGCGGTCGCACTGGACAAGCTTGCACGGCTGGGCTGGATCGGCCCGAACACATGGGTCAGCATCGAAACCGCACGTGACGAAGCGATTTCGGTAAGCGGCTTTGCGTCGGAGGCCGACCGCGTGCATGGCAAGGCACGGCTGATCCTCCTGCGCGCGATCGCCGACTGACGCGATCAACCGCGCGGGCGATGAAGGGCGGTGGCAGCAAGTCCCACCAGGCTGAGCAGTCCCGCTCCCGCTAGGTAAGCGCCGACCTGCCCCAGTCCGCCCCTTTGGACGAGCGTTTCGGCAATCAGCGGCGTCAGCCCGCCGCCGATGATCCCCCCGATGTTGAAGGTGACTGAAACGCCGGTGTAGCGGACCCTCGGCGGAAACAGACTGGGCAGCCAGCCGCCGAGCGGGCCGTATACAAAGCCCATCGTGAACAGTGCAAAGGCCAGCCAGACGAAGACGCGCGTTTCAGCGCCGGGCAGGAGCAGCACGGGCATCGCAGCGCCCACAGCGACGGTGACGATACAGCCGAGGGCAAGGACACGTTCGGCAGTGCCCCGGTCGGCACCATAGCTTGCCAGACCGATTCCTGCCGCCATGAACAGGATGGCGCCAAGTTCCAGCCCGAGAAATGCCTCGCGCCCAAAGCCCAGCGTCTTCGTTGCATGACCGATGATGAACACCGTCGCGACATAGAAGAGCGCAAAGCACGCCACGGTTCCGATCGTACCAGCAAAGGTGGGTAGGCAGTGCCGCCGCAGCAGTTCTCCGATCGGTACGCGCGGGGGCGGCGACGCGCGATTGGCTTCGATAAAGGCCGGGGTCTCGGTCAGCTTGATCCGCACCCACAACCCCAAGGCGACAAGCGCCGCCGAAGCAAGGAACGGCAGGCGCCATCCCCAATCGCGAAACTGCGTCTCGTTCAGCACCGCACCGAGAAACAGGAAGAAACCGTTGGCAAAGATGAATCCCACGGGAGCCCCGAGCGGCGGGAAGCTGCCATATCGATAGGTCCAGCCCGGGGGCGCGTTTTCCACTGCCAGCAGCGACGCTCCGCCCCATTCGCCGCCCAGCCCAAGCCCTTGCCCGAAGCGCAGGAGGCAAAGAAGCAACGGCGCCACCCACCCGATCATCGCATAACTCGGCAGAAACGCGATCAATACGGTTGATAGCCCCATGAGCATCAACGAGGCGACCAGCGTCGACTTACGTCCCAATCGGTCGCCAAAATGACCGAAGACGAGCCCGCCCAGCGGTCGTGCGAAAAAGGCGACGCTGAAACTGGCATAGGACAACATCTGCCGAATCGCAGGATCGCTTGCCGGAAAAAACAACGTTGGGAACACGAGCGCGGCCGCCGTCGCATAGATATAGAAATCATAGAATTCGACCGACGTGCCAACCAGGCTGGCGAACAGAATTCGCCGGTGCGACGCGGATTTGGTTCCGTTCAAGCTCGTCTCCCCTCTGCCACCATTTATGGCAGATCGGGCATTCCGGCGCCACGGCGTTCATCGAACCGTCAGTTTCGGTTGCGTAGCAAGGCAGCATCCCATCCGAACCGGCAGCAAAGGGAGACGGTCGATGCAGGATCAGCAATCAGCAGGGCGTCGCTTCGTGACCGGCAGCCTTTTCGCGCTTCTGGCAGGTTTTCTGGTTTCGCTGGGCAACCCGGTGGATGCGCTCAAGAGCCAGTTGCGGCACGATACACACCAGATGCAGACCGACCTGAAATTGGCGGCGCGTACGCTTGAGCGCCTCTATTCGGATTCGATCCGCGCCTGATCGCCATGACAAAGGGGGCGCGGCACCGCCACGCCCCCTTTGCGGAAGAACCGGCAGGTGCCGCGTTCACAGCCCCAGCGTGCGCGTCACCATGAGCATCAGCCAGTAGAGCCCGCCGGACAACAGCATGGCTGCGGGCAGCGTCAACAGCCAGGCGGCGGCAAGCTGCATGATCGTCCGCGTCTGGACACCGGCACCGTTGGCGACGGAAGCACCCGCCACGCCCGACGAGAGGATATGCGTCGTCGAAACCGGCAATCCGAAACGATCGGCGGCAAGGATCGTCCCGGCCGCGACCAGTTCGGCAGAAGCGCCCATGCCGTAAGTCAGATGCTGTTTGCCGATGCGCTCGCCGACGGTGATGACGATCCGCTTCCAGCCGATCATCGTTCCCAATCCCAGGGCGATCGCGACCACGATCTTGACCCACAGCGGAATGTATCGGGTCCCGGCTTCGAGCCCTTCCTGATAGGTCTTGATGGCCGCGGTCTGGGTGGCGTCGAACGTCCCGGGCTTCTTTGTCGCGAGCCGGATCGTATCCAGAACCAGATACATGTCGTTCCGGACGTTCGAGGTCGCTTCCGCAGGGACCGCGCTCAGCGAACCAAAGCTCTCGACCCGGGCGGTCAGATCGCGCGAAAGCACTCCCAGTGCCGAAAAGACCACCGCCTTTTCCGCCTTGCGATCCTGTAGCGCGGTCGTCAGCGTTGCCCGTGCCTGTGCGACCGGCATTGCCGATACCGCCTTGTCCGCTTTGGTCTCGAAGGCGGCGGTCGCGACGTTCGCGGCCTGAACATATGCCGGCGTCGAACTCGCCGGGATCGTGCGATTGAGCGCATAGGCGGTCGGGGCACAACCGATCAGGATGAGCATGATAAGACCCATGCCCTTCTGCCCGTCGTTCGAGCCATGGCTGAACGACACTGCGGTGCAGGTAAAGATCAGCAGCGCGCGGATGCCGTGCGGCGGGGCCTTTTCTCCCTCGGGCGCCTTGTACAGCTCAGGACGGTTTACCAGCAGCCGCATGGCCAGCAGCAGCAGTAGCGCCGCGCCGAATCCGATCAGCGGCGCCATCCATAGCCCGGTCAGAACCTTCTGCGCCTGGCTCCAGTCGACACCGGCCGTGCCGCCGCGCGACCCCGCTTGAATCAGCTGATTCGCGAGTCCGACACCCAGCACCGAACCGATCAGCGTGTGGCTGGAACTGTTCGGCAGCCCCACATACCAGGTACCGAGGTTCCACAGCACGGCGGCGACGAGCAACGCGAAGATCATTGCAAACCCCGCCGACGATCCGACGTTCAGGATCAGATCGACCGGCAGCAGCGTGATGATCGAATACGCAACAGCTCCCGAGGAGAACATCACGCCGAGGAAGTTGAAGAAGCCCGACCATACGACGGCAAGATGCGCCGGCATCGAGTTGGTGTAGATCACCGTCGCAACGGCATTCGCCGTATCGTGGAAGCCGTTCACGAACTCAAAGCCGAGCGCGATCAGCAGGGCCAGCCCGAGAAAGGCAAAAACGCCCATGGCGAGTTGCTCGCCGACCCCCCGCGTATCGGTGAGGACGCTCCAGCCCGCAAAGGCCAGCCCTCCGACCAGAATGGCCGCGAAGAGGAACTTCGCGAGCGGGTGGGTTTTATAATCGAAACGGGGACTTCGGGGCTGTTCTGCCGACGGAGCCTGATCGAGTGCAAGCGTTGCCATGATGGGGGCGCCTTGGGGTGGGTCTGTTACAGCGATATGACAATCAGGTCGTGGGTCGACGCTAACGCTTGGCGCAGACGACCGAATTGATACGGGTCACCTTGCCGTTAGCGTCCTTCTCCTCGATCCGGCTCGGGACGCAACCGTCCTGACGGCCCGAACCGGGTCCGCTGCGCCAGGCGACGAACGCCACAAGCACCGCAACAGCCAACGCAATCGCGAGCCGCGCCTTCCGATTCTGGGGAGTCATGGCGGCCGCTTAGCTCGTTTTTCAGGGAAAGTGAACCGGTCGGTTCAGAAGCTGACCTGTGCAAAGATGCGCGGACCGGATGGCGATCCGCGTCCGGCGAAGCGCCACAACCATGCCGCACCGATTTCGACCGGCGTACCGGCAATCGCAAAGCTGCTGCTGGGACCGATATAGTGCTGTGGCGCAGGGGCGCCGGAGGCCGTTCCCGCGATGCGGGCGAGCCGGCCGGAAACCTCGCCGCCCAGCCAGACGTTCTTGCCCACCGACCGCAGCGCCGACATGGCGTAAGCAATGCCGGTTCCGCGCGCGCCACGGTCGCCCGCGTTCCGAAGCGCGATGTTCGCCATCACCCACCAGCGCGGGCGCCGTCGATCGACGATCGCGCGGGCCTCGAGAACATCGAGTTGACCATCCCGATCGACTCCGGCGGAAAACTCCATGCTAAGTCCTGCCGGCCCCTTTTCGGGATCGGAGAAGCGGAGCAACAGCTTTGCCGCTGCCGAGTCGAACTCGCGCCCGTCAAGGTCGACCTCACCCCCGACGATCAGCAGATCGCTCAAACCGCGCGCGAGTTCAAAAGCATGGCCGTCGCCGCCCGAACGAACCAATGTGTATTGCGCCTGCCACTCGCCGGCCCCCGGCTCCACCTGTTCCAGATCTTCGATCTGCGCGTGCGCGGAAGGTACGCCAAGGAATGACAGACCGGCCATCAGGCACGCCGCAGCGATAGCCCCCTTCCCCGCCGCTCTGTTCCGCATTTCAGCGCGCCGTGGCCAACATGGCAGCCGGTCGCTCGGCAACGCGCCGGCCCGCATGTCCGCCCGAGGCAGGGGCAACAGGTGCGCCGCCGGTCCGAAATGCGCGCGCGCGGTCGGACAGCGACTCGCTCTCGTGATGGAGGTGACGCGCCGCTGCCGACGTCTCCTCGACCATTGCCGCGTTTTGTTGGGTCGAATGATCCATCGCCGCAATGGCACTGCTGATCTCGGAGATCGCGCTCGACTGGGCACGGTTGTCAGCCGCCATCGCATCCACGAGCCCATGCACCTCCCGAACTTCGTCGAGTACGCGATCGAACGATCCGTCGACCTTTTCGACGCAGGCGACTGCCGAATGGACCTCAACCTGGGCCGCATCGAGTTGCTCATGCGCCCGAGCGGCCTCTTCCTCAGAGCGCATGGCGAGGGCCGACACAAGGTCGGCAACCACCGCAAAACCGCGTCCAGCCTCGCCGGCACGCCCCGCCTCGACGGCCGCATTCATTGCGAGCACGCGCGTCTGGAAGGCGATCTTGTCGAGCGCCTCGATCACGCTGTCGATGCCCTTGGCACTTTCAGAGACGCGTTCCATGGCAGAGACCGCGCTCATCGCCAGCGACTTGCCGTCATCGGCGACCTCGATCGCATCGTTCGCTCGCGCCACGGTACGTTCGGCGGCGCTCGCGCTTGCCCGAAGGCGCTGGTCGATCTGCGTCAGCGCCGCAGATGTCTCCTCCAGGCTCGCGGCATTGCTTTCGGTACGGCGAGCGAGATCGTCCGACGCCGCCGAAATTTCCATTGCGCCGGTGCGAATGCCCTCGGCACTGTCGACGACACTCGCGATCAATCCGCGAAGGGCCTGCAGCGCATCATTGTAGTTGGTCCGCAGTGCTTCGTAGGCGGGCGGGAAAACTTCGCGGATCTCCGCCGTCAGGTCGCCCTGACGCATCGCCGAAAGCCCGGCACCGATGCTCTCGGTGACGCGCGCCTGCTCTGCGGCGTGGCGCGCATCCGCAACCGCGCGATCCGCCGCAGCCTGGCGAAAAACGTCGGCGGCACGCGCCAGGGTGCCAATCTCGTCGGCTCGGTCGAGCGACGGGATCGCACGGTCTTCGCCGTGTGCAAGTCGGTCGACTGCATCCGCGAGCACCTGCATCGGGCGTCCGACGAGACGGCGCACAGCAAAGAGGATCGCGACCACCAGTCCGATCGTCACCACGATCGCACAGGCGATGAGGTTCCATTTGAGCGCAACGGCCGGCGCCGAGATCGCTGCCGCCGGGATTTCCGAAATCAGCGCCCAGCGCGCCTTCACCTGCGCCAGTTCAACGGGCTGAACGAACCGGATCCACTGGACACCCGACGCGTCCGTCACCGTAAACGACTGCGGTCGTCCGGTATCGATGACCTGCCGGACCACGTCCTTGCCGATGTCGGAATAAGGCTTCATCCGCTTTGCGGCGTCCGGATTGACCAGCCAGTTTCCTGCGCCGGACACGAGCAGCAGCCGACCGACACCGAAAGGTTGAACTTTCGACAACCGCGACGTCATTTCGTCGAGCGCCATGTCCATGCCGGCAACTCCCACGATGCGCCCTGCGTGCCGCACGGGGTGCACCACCGACATCATGACATAGGTCTTGCCATAGACGTCATAGGCATAGGGTTCGACAAGCGCCGGTCGCCCCTGATCGTGCGCCTGCTTGTAATAGTCTGCATTGTAATCGGCGTCATTGGCGACCGGATCGAGCGTAACCTTGCCGCCCGGGCGCAACCACCATGGCGCGAAGTTACCCTTCGGCGACGATCCCGGCTGGCCCCGATGATCGGCATCGAGACCGATGCTGTCGCGCTCGGCCATATGCCAGACGCCGAACTCGATCGGCGTGATGTTGAGGTAGCTGCGCAGTTCACGCACGATGTCCGCCCGCGACGCGCCGCGGTCATAGCTGTTGGAAACCGCGGTCGCGACGGACTGCGCCGCACTGCCGATCTCCGCCACGTCCCGGGCGACGCTTTCGGCGTGGACACGCGCATCGGCAAAGGCCCCCTCGGTCGACAGTCGACTCACGGCGCCTTGGGTGGCCGCAACGACGATCGAAAAACCGATGGTGAGCAGCAACAGGACTGCCGCTGCGGAAACGGTAAGCAGCTTGCCCGCGATAGGAAGCCGCTGAAAAGCGTTGCTGATCGCGGAAGGGCCGATGGCCGCCATAAGGTTCTTCTTTCCCTTGGTCGAGAATTAGGGGTCGGATGGTGGAAGCGCCTCGCGAGGCGGCGACTCAAAAGGTCAGGCGTGCGCTTGCCAGCAGTGTCGGCTTCGCGATGCCGAGCCGGGGTACGTCGGTATCGATATAGTTGAGCCCGAACTTCACATGCTTGAGCGTGACCGTCGCTCCCAGCGACCAGTCGAGATATTCGCCGTTGGGCGCCCAGGCGCCGGCCGATCGCCCCAGATGGGCATTGAGCGCCACCCGGCTCTTCGGCACCGCATATTGCACGTCAAGCCCGAGATTGAAGTTCTCACGGTGCGAGAGCGACGTCTGCCGCGGCGCATAATAGGCACTGGCGGTCGCTGTGACCGGCCCGATCACTTCGGAGTAGCGGATATAGGTTTCCGCATAGTCGATCGGCGGCGCAGAGGCCGCACGGCGCGGATAGGTGTAATATGCCAACCCGACATCGAGCGTCCCCGTCTTGCTCAGGGCGTGCGTCCAGCCGCCGGTAAAGTCGAGTTCGACCGTCCCCAGCGCATCGGTTTTCGGCAGAGACGAAACGAAGACGTTGGCGTAAAGCCCGCTTTTATGACTGATCGTCACCTGCGGCTGAACGGCTGCCTTGCGATCGGTATAGGACAGGCCGCGAAACCGGTAGTCGCTGACAACCGCGACCTCGCCACTCACAGTCAGACCGGGAGCAATCGTCTGCTGTGCGTGTGCCGCCCCGCTCCAAAACCCCACGGCACCAGCAAGAACCGCAGGAATCCAGTAGCTTTTCATTATACTTTTCTCGCCCGAGACGATCCCCTCTAGCCCGGCTTATTCATGAGCCCGCTGCACTGGGGCGTGCCGGGTTTGATGTGTCGGTGGCCGCGTGATCCGGGCGCGCGGTTTCGGCGGCGTTTTTCGCCGCAGCAAAACCGATGGCTTTTCGAGGTTGATGGGCGATGGCTCGGGCTTTGTGCGGCACAGCCGCGCTGGCTATGTCGGCGCTGGCCGGAGACTGGTGGCGATGGCTTTGAACACGCCGGCGTCGGGGCATGCTGACGCGAAGGCGACACGGATGCGCGAGGCGGTCTCGATGACGCGGGCGGCGACCTTGAGCAGCCGCAGGCGCAGCGTTGCGAACTCGGCAGTGGCCAGAGAGGTGGCCTTGGGGATGGCCTGCTGGACGCGCCACATCAGCCAGTAGGCGGCGGTATGCAGGATGAGGCGCATCTGGTTGGCATTGGCCGAGCGGCACGAGGTGCGATCGCTGGCCAACTGGGTCTTGTGGCGCTTGATCAGGTTTTCGGCTTGGCCGCGCGCGCAATAGAGCGTGTCGTAAATGTGCTCGGGCGAGCCTTCTGTCAGCGAGGTGACGACATAGCGGATGTCCATGCCCAGCGTGCTGGCCTCAATCCGGGCGACGACGCGGCGTTGGCTCTTCCAGCTTTTGGCGCCGTAGCGGGTCTCGACATAGTTGCGCAGGACCGGATGTTGGGCCTGGGCCCGCTTGACCGCGCAGGCATCGGCGACGGCAACGATGGCCGGATCGGCCCGCAGCGCGGCGTTGGTCGGCAAGCCGAACACGTAATCGACCCCGGCCGCCTCGCAGAACGCCATGATCTCGGGACGGGCGTAGTGCCCATCGCCGCGGATGGTGATGTGGGTATCGGGCCAGTGCTGGCGGATATGACGCACCAGGCGCCGGATGTGGCCGGCACCTTCGGCACCCGACGGCGTCTTGCCAGTGCGCAGCAGCATCGCCACCGGCCGCCCGCTCGCGGTATCGTACACATGGATCGGCAGGAAGCAGCGCTCACCGTGATGTCCGTTCCAGAACGAGAGCTGCTGATAGCCGTGCACGACATCACACGTGTCATCGATATCCAGCGTCACCGCCGCCGGTGGGGCCGGATAGCTGGCACAGTAAACGCCGATCATCGCGACCATCATCCGGGCCAGTTCACGCGTGGTCGGTGCATTCTCCCAGCGGCTCATCGTCGGTTGGCTGGCCAGCCCCGCGCCCGATCCCGGCAACTTGCCCAGCGCCAGGCGGAAGCCCGGATCGTCGCGCAGGGCATCGAGATCATCGGCGTCCTCATAGCCACACGTGATCGCGAACACACGGGCACGCAGAATGTCATCGAGGCGATGGATCACCCGCGTCGGGTCACGCGGATCGGCGATGCACGCAGCAAGCTGCCGGCAGATCCCCATCGCGCGCTCGGCCTGCGCCAGCAGCAGAACGCCGCCGTCAGAGGTCAGCCGGCCACCGTCGAACGCGGTTGTGACCTTCTTGCCGCCAACCGCTGGAAACGAAAATCCCGGTGCGCTATCATCGCTCCCGGCGGGTGTGGTCCGTGGCATAAATTGCCTCGCTGAAGGACTGGTCTAGACACCCATTTTCCTACTGCAAAGCAATCGCTTACGCCACTCCCGCCAACCCTCTCACCCGCCGCGGTGAATAAGACAGGCTAGCCCAATTATAGGAAGCGAAGCCGCAACGTTGCCGAAACACATCGGAAAACTTGCCCAAGCCGACGACCCGGATACGCCGTTCGGTAGACGCGGGGCGCCTTGCCGTCGCGCGCGATGTTCCCTAGCTGTTCGCGCATGAACATGCCCGCCTCCGAACCCGAACCTCCCTACCTGCGCGGTCTCAACCCCGAACAGCGCGAGGCCGTGCTGACAACCGAGGGGCCGGTGCTCGTTCTTGCCGGAGCAGGCACCGGCAAGACGGCGGCGCTGACCGCCCGCCTCGCTCACCTGTTATGGACGCGGCGCGCCTACCCCAGCGAAATCCTCTCGGTGACCTTTACCAACAAGGCTGCTCGCGAGATGAAGGAACGTGTCGCCCGACATGTGGGCGATGCGGTCGAAGGAATGCCTTGGCTGGGAACTTTCCACGCCATCGGCGCGAAGATGCTTCGCCGCCACGCCGAACTGGTCGGTTTACAGTCGAACTTCACCATCCTCGATACCGACGACCAGCTGCGCTTGCTCAAGCAGCTCATCCTCGCCGCCGGTCTCGACGAGAAGCGCTGGCCCGCCCGCCAGCTCGCCGGATTGATCGACGGCTGGAAGAACCGCGGGCTCACGCCTGCCGATCTGGATGCTGGCGAGTCCGAGCATTTTGCCAATGGTCGCGGCCAGGCAATGTATGCCGCCTATCAGGACCGGCTGCGCGCGCTCAATGCATGCGACTTCGGCGACCTGCTGTTGCACACGCTCACCATCCTCAAGGCCGACCGCGAGGTGCTGGCACTTTATCAGCGGCGCTTCCGCTACATCATGGTCGACGAATATCAGGACACCAATTCGGTCCAGTATCTCTGGCTTCGCCTGCTGGCGCAGGAGCGCAAGAATATCTGCTGCGTCGGAGATGACGATCAGTCGATCTACAGTTGGCGCGGCGCGCAGGTTGAAAACATCCTAAAGTTCGAACGTGATTTCCCGGGGGCGAAGGTCATCCGCCTCGAGCAGAATTATCGGTCAACGCCGCATATCCTCGGCGCCGCTTCAGGAATCATCGCCAACAATGGCGGGCGGCTGGGGAAAACGCTTTGGACCGAAAAGGACGCGGGCGAGAAGGTTCGGGTGATCGGCGTGTGGGACGGCCCCGAAGAGGCCCGCCGCGTCGGCGACGAGATCGAGACGCTGCAGCATCGCGGGTTGAGCCTCGACCAGATGGCGATCCTGGTCCGGGCACAGCACCAGACGCGCGAATTCGAAGACCGCTTCATCGCCATCGGCATGCCCTATCGGATCATCGGCGGCTTCCGCTTCTATGAACGTCAGGAAATCCGGGATGCGCTCGCCTATTTGCGCGTTGTTGCGCAGCCATCGGACGACCTTGCCTTTGAACGCATCGTCAACGTCCCAAAGCGGGGCTTGGGTGACAAGGCGCTGGCCAAGGTGCACCAGTTCGCCCGTGCCCACGGCCTGCCCCTGACGGTCGCGGCCGCGCGGATCCTCGATACCGATGAACTGACCCCGCAGGCCCGCCGCGCACTCGGCAACCTGATCGGCGACCTCGCGCGGTGGCGCTCGCAGGGCGACGTTCTCCAGCACCCGGACCTCGCCCGCCAGATCCTCGACGAGAGCGGCTATACCGCGATGTGGCAGGCGGATCGCACCGCCGAGGCGGCAGGACGACTCGAAAACCTCAACGAGTTGGTTCGGGCGATGGAGGAATATGAGAGCCTGACCGCCTTTCTCGAGCATGTCAGCCTTGTGATGGACAATGAGGCTGCGGCCGACGAGGCAAAGGTCACGATCATGACGATCCACGCCGCCAAGGGACTGGAGTTCGACACCGTGTTCCTCGCGGGATGGGAAGAGGGCTTGTTTCCGTCGCAGCGCGCGCTGGACGAAGGCGGGTTGGCGAGCCTGGAAGAAGAGCGCCGGCTGGCCTATGTCGCGATCACGCGCGCGCGAAGGCTGGCGGTAATCCTCCACGCGGCCAACCGCCGAATCTACGGGCAGTGGAACTCGTCGCTGCCGAGCCGCTTTGTCGGCGAATTGCCCCCTGAGCATGTGGAAAGCGAGACGACGATGAGCGGCGGCGCCAGCCTGTGGCGCGCCAACTGGTCCGAACGTGCCGATCCGTTTGCCGATCACGCTCGCGGGGCCGGACGCGGGCCGGGGTGGCAGCGCGCGGCGGGAACCGGATCGACCTTCACGCGCGAGCCGGCACGCATCGTCGAAGCCCGCGCCAGCGCCGTCAGTTTTGCCGCAAAGCCTCGCGCCGATCTGGCGGTCGGCGCCCGCGTATTCCACCAGAAGTTCGGTTACGGCACGATCGCGGAGGTCGACGGGAACAAGCTCGAGATCGATTTCGAACAGGCCGGACGCAAACGGGTGATCGACAGCTTCGTCAATCCTGCCTGAGCGATTGCAAGGCATGGAACCCGCCGCGGCTTCGGGTACTGTGCAGGGGGTGAATGCTCCCCTACCGATGTCTCGCTTAGCGATGGCTCGCCGGTTTCAGGCAATCGCGGCGCTTTCGTTCGGCACCGCACTGGTGGTGATCGATGGCGCGATCGCCACCGTGGCACTTCCCACGATCGCGCGTGATTTACAGGTCGATGGGTCGGCCGCGGTTGCGGTGGTGACGATCTACCAGCTCATGCTGGTCATGCTGCTGCTCCCCTTTTCCGGGCTCGGCGACCGCGTCGGGCTGCGACGCATGTATCAGACGGGGCAGCTGGTCTTTACCGTCGCCACCATATTGTGCTTCTTCGCCCGAAGCCTGCCGTTCCTGCTGATCGTGCGCGCTGCACAGGCCGCAGGTGCCGCCGCGACGCTCAGCGTTTCGTCGGCCCTGCTACGGCGTGTTTATCCCCCCGAACAGCTCGGACGCGGGCTCGGGATCAACTCGGTCGTGGTTTCGAGTTCGGCCGCCCTCGCGCCGACGCTGGGCGGGCTCGTCCTCGCCGTCGCGCCATGGCCTTGGGTGTTCGCATCGGCCGTACCGTTCGCGATCCTGAGCCTCGCTCTCGGACGGGCACTTCCGGAAACGCGGTCCTCCGCGCATCCATTCGATCTGGGCGGTGCGTTGCTGTGCGCGGCGATGTTCGGACTGGTGATCGGCGGGCTCGAAAGCGGCGTCCATGGCGACAGTCCCGTCGTCTCCGCCGCCGTGGTTGCTGCCGGCATCGTGATCGGCGTCCTGTTCGTCCGGCGCGAACGCGGCAATGCCAGGCCGATCCTGCCGGTCGATCTGCTTGGACGCCCGGTGCTGGCGCTGTCGACGATCGGTGCCTTCACGGCCTTTATCGCGACGATGACGACGCTGCTGAGCATGCCCTTTCGCCTTCAGCACGGCTATGGCTTCTCGCCATCCGAGGTCGGTGCCGTGCTTGCCCCCTGGCCGCTCACCACGATGATCGTCGCGCCGCTCGCCGGAACATTGTCGGATCGTTATCCGGCCGGTGCACTCGGCGGGATCGGCATGGCGGTCGCCTTCGCGGGCCTGATCGCGCTGGCCTTTCTTCCGATGCATCCCGGCTGGTTCGACATTGCGTGGCGAATGTCGCTCACGGGCGCGGGTTTCGGCCTCTTCCTGTCACCCAACGCGCGGCTTATCATCGGGTCCGCGCCCATCGAACGCGCTGCGGCAGCCGGCGGCCTGATATCGACCACGCGCATGGTGGGCCAGACAATGGGCGCAACGCTGGTCGCCGCGCTGCTCGCGCTGGGGATGGGGGCAGATCGCACTCCCGCCTTCGTTGCCGCCGCGCTGGCTTTCGTCGCCGGCCTGTGCAGCCTGGCGCGCCTGAACCCCGCGATCCGCAACCCTCGCGCGGCTGAGACCGAGGCTGTTCGGCCGGCGCAGACCCCGTGATCGTCGCAAGCCATCGCAAAGCTTGGAAGCGCCAAAGCAAAGGTCCATTGCGGCGCCGCACCAAAGCGATCAATAGCGACCGCCATGGCTGATCGATCCCACCCCTTTTCCGTCCCGGATTTTCGCGCCTACTGGACCGCACGACTTGCTTCCACGCTGGCGCAGATGGCGATGGTGATCGTGATCGGCTGGCAGGTCTACGACCTCGCCCGCCAGTCGATGGGGATCAAGGCGGCCTCCTTCCAGCTCGGGCTTATCGGCGTCGCGCAGTTTTTGCCGATGCTGTTCCTGTCGCTCTTCTCCGGCTGGCTTGCCGATCGGGTCGATCGCCGATGGATTGCCCGTGCAGCACTGGCGCTGGAGGCCTTTTGCGCGTTGACCCTGGCCGCACTCACCTACACGCAACTCATCAGCCTTGGGGCACTGTTCGGAGTCGCGGCGCTGCTCGGTGTTGCGCGCGCCTTTGCAGGACCAGCCCTGGGCGCGCTAGCGCCGAACCTCGTGCCCAAGGCGATCCTGCCGACCGCCATCGCGCTCAGCTCGCTTGCCTGGCAGACGGGAACGGTCATCGGGCCGGCGATGGGCGGCTATCTCTACGCTGCGGCGCCGTGGCTGCCCTACGCGGTATCGGGTGCACTTTTCCTGCTGGCGCTGGCGATGATGCTGCTGATTGGCCCAATCCCCCGCAGCCCAGCCAAGTTTACCGGCAGCCCCTGGGCCCAAATGGTCGACGGCTTGCACTATGTTCGGCGCAACCGGCTGGTGCTCGGCGCGATCTCGCTCGATCTGTTCGCCGTCCTGCTTGGCGGCGCAACCGCGATGCTGCCCGTCTATGCGCGCGATATCCTGATGGTTGGGTCGGCAGGGCTGGGTCATCTCCGCGCCGCGCCGGCGGTCGGGGCCGTCGTGACGGCACTGCTGTTTTCGTGGCGGCCGCTCAAGCGCGAAGTGGGAACCAAAATGCTGCTGGCAGTGGCAGGCTTCGGTCTTGCCACCGTGGTTTTCGGCGCTGCGGCGCCGCTGCTTGTTCCGGTCCTCGGCCCCACGGCGATCGGCCATGATCTTGCCCCCGCGGTGCTGATCTCGCTCGTCGCACTGTTCGCACTGGGGGCGGCGGACATGGTCTCGGTCTATGTCCGCCAGTCGCTCATCCAGCTCTATACCCCGGACGAAATGCGCGGCCGCGTCGGCGCGGTATCGACGCTGTTCATTTCGGGCTCGAACGAACTGGGCGAAGCCGAATCGGGCTTTCTTGCGGCGCTGATCGGGCCGGTGGCCGCCGTCGTCGGTGGGGGCATCGGTGCGATCCTTGTCACCGCGCTATGGGCCAAGCTATTTCCCGAGTTGAGGCGGGCTCGCACGTTCGATCCTCCGGCCAATCTCGACGTTCCTGCCAAGGAGATCACGAAATGAAGGCCAACACGATCCTCGAAACCATCGGCAATACGCCGCACGTAAGGCTCAACCGGCTGTTCCCCGGCGCAGAGGTGTGGATCAAGTCAGAACGCGGCAATCCGGGCGGTTCGATCAAGGACCGTATCGCGCTGGCGATGATCGAGGCTGCCGAAGCCGAAGGCGTGCTGAAGCCGGGCGGGACGATCGTCGAACCGACAAGCGGCAATACCGGCGTCGGCTTGGCGATGGTCGCGGCGGTGAAGGGCTACCGGCTGATCCTCGTCATGCCGGAAAGCATGTCGCTCGAACGGCGGCGGCTGATGCTTGCCTATGGCGCAACCTTCGATCTCACCCCGCGCGAAAAGGGGATGAAGGGCGCAATCGAACGCGCGATGGAGCTCGTCGAAACCACGCCCGGCGCGTGGATGCCCCAGCAGTTCGAAAACCCCGCCAATGTCGCTGTTCACGCCCGCACCACCGCGCAGGAAATTTTGAACGATTTCCGCGACACGCCGATCGACGTGCTGATCACCGGTGTCGGCACCGGCGGACACATCACGGGCGTCGCCGAGACGCTCAAGCAGCATTGGCCTGCGCTCAAGGTGTTCGCCGTCGAGCCGACGCTGTCGCCGGTGATCTCGGGCGGCCAGCCCGGCCCGCATCCGATCCAGGGCATCGGCGCGGGCTTTATTCCCCGCAATCTCCACACCGACGCGATCGACGGTGTGGTTCAGGTTGACGGCAACGATGCCAAGGAAATGGCACGGCGTTCGGCACGTGAGGAAGGGATGCTCGTCGGCATCAGTTCAGGGGCCACGCTCGCGGCAATTGGGCAAAAGCTCGGCGAGCTGCCCACGGGGTCGCGCGTTCTCGGGTTCAACTATGACACTGGCGAACGCTATCTGAGCGTCCCCGACTTCCTTCCGGAAAGCTGACGACTTTCCTGCCCGGCGCCGTCCCACCGCGGGGCGGCGCTTCGGTATCGTGCGGGGATATTTCCGGCGCGAACCGCGTTACGGCACCGCAATGGTTCTCTACCCATCCCTCCTAGCAGCCGTGGGCGATGCGCTTTGCAGCGTTTCGACCGCGACGGCCGTTCGACGCTGACGCGATGGACGGTCTATCGCTTCCTGCCGCGGAGACGCTTGCGTCGCCTGAAAGCACCGTCGCCCGATCCGGATCGGATCGTCGGCTCTCGCCCCTGCTGATCGCCTTTCTGATCGCGACGGCGCTGGCCGCCCTGCTCGGCCCGGCCCTTCTGGTTCGCAATGGCCCGCGAACGATCACCCGCGGGGGTGAGACGGTATTGATCCCCCGGCGCGTCGTCCCCGCGACCGAGCTTCCCAAGGTGGATCCCGTCGAACTACAGGCCGTCGACCCCGATGACGCGCGCGCCATCAATGCCGCAATCGCATTTTCGACCAAGCCCAATCCCGCCGCGCGCCCCTTCCGCATCGATGGCGCGGCGGATAGTCGGGCACGCGCTGTCGATTGCCTCGCTGCCGCCGTCTATTACGAGGCTGGCGATGACGCTGTCGGCGAACGAGCAGTGGCACAGGTTGTGATCAACCGCGTTCGCCACCCGGCCTTCCCCAAAACCATCTGCGGGGTCGTGTTCCAGGGATCCGAACGCTCGACCGGCTGCCAGTTCACCTTCACCTGCGACGGCGCCCTGCTGCGCTACAGCCCCACCCCGATCGCCTGGCAACGCGCGCGGGAGATCGCGTCCTCGGCCCTGAACGGCGCGGTCTATCGCTCGGTCGGGCACGCGACACATTATCATACCGATTGGGTCGTCCCCTATTGGAGCGCAAGCCTCGAGAAGATCACTGCGGTCCACACGCACCTTTTCTACCGTTGGGCAGGATGGTGGGGAACGCCGCCGGCATTCAATCGCGACTATATCGCCGCGGAACCGAGCATCGCGGCTTTGGCGCGGCTGTCGAACCTCCACAAGGAAGGTCTGGGCACGGCGCCCGATGATGCCGGGGGCATTGCCGCGGCAGGCACCGACCCCGCCTCCATTCCGGCGGCGGTCGTTCCGGGCGCCATTGCGCCGACGGGTCCGGAGTCCAACATTTTCCTCGTGACGCTCGATCAGCGTCTCAATCCGGATGCGTTTGCCGCGCTTGCGATCCGCACCTGCGGCGAGCGCCCATATTGCAAATTCATGGCCTGGAGCGATCCGCGCGACAAGCCGGCGCACCTGCCCGCAACGCCTGCGCAGATTGCAACGCTCTCGTTCAGCTATCTGCGCGACCAGCCCCAGGGCTTCGCCAAGGCGCTGTGGAATTGTCAGCAGTTCAAGCGGCCGAGCCCGGTACAGTGCATGCGCGCGACACTGGCCGCGCCGCCCTCGGCGCGCGAAACGCCCGTCGGACCGGCAATCCAGCCCGTCGTCGCGGTCGATCGCTTGCCGGGCGGGCGTGATGTCACCGCGCCGCTGACAGGTATTCGTCGCAAGCCGGCCGAAAGCACCCGCACGACGATCGAGCGCCCCACCGCCATGGCCACGCCGACGCCGGGGTCGCCACCGTCGCAAGCGCGCGAATAGCCCGGCCCAGCGGCCGGATTGTTTCGGCACCGGCACGCGAAAAGGGGGAACGGCGCTGGCGCCGCTCCCCCTCCGGATCCATTCCGCGTCGCTGATGATCAGGCCGCGCGGAACATTTCCGGCTCGAGCGCCATCACCGTCTCGCTCCCCGCCTCGATCTTGCGGCGCAGCGCACTCGCGTCGGGCAGGAAGCGCTCGCCATAGAAGCGCGCGGTAACCAGCTTGGTCTTCAGGAACTTGGCGTCACCGGTTCCGGCCGCAAGCTGCTCGGTCGCCGCGCGCGCCATCTTCAGCCACATCAGGCCCAGAGCGACGGTGCCCGTCAGCTGCATATAGGGATAAGCGCCCGCGCCGACATGGTTCGGGTTCTGGAAACCATTGGCGGCAAGCCACATCGTGGCACCCTGCAGATGCCCCAGCGCCTTTTCGAGCGCTTCCGCCAGCGGCGCGAGCTGTTCGTCGCCCTTGCCGGCTGCCACCTCGTCGCCGACCATCTTGAAGAAGGCCTGGACGGCGCGCCCGCCATTCATCGCGAGCTTGCGGCCGACCAGATCCATCGCCTGAACGCCGTTGGTGCCCTCATAGATCATGGCGATACGGGCATCGCGCACATACTGCTCCATGCCCCATTCGGCGATATAGCCATGCCCGCCATAGACCTGCTGCGCGTCGGTCGCGACCTTGTAGCCGATGTCGGTGCCGAAGCCCTTGATGACCGGCGTGAGCAGTCCGATCAGATCACCCGCAAGCTGACGGGCCTCCTCGCTCTCGGCCTGGTGCTCAAGATCGACCTGCAGCGCCCCCCACAAGCACAGTGCCCGCAGGCCCTCGGTCAGCGACTTCGCTTCCATCAGCATGCGACGCACATCGGGATGCACGAAAAGCGTGTCGGCCTTCTCACCCGGCTCCGCCGGCCCCGTGAGCGCACGCCCCTGGCGACGATCGCCGGCGTACTGGACCGCATTCTGGAGCGCCGTTTCCGCCACGCCGAGCCCCTGCAGGCCGACACCCAGACGTGCTGCGTTCATCATGATGAACATCGCGGCGAGACCTTTCATCTCGTCGCCGACGAGCCACCCCTTGGCCCCGTCATAGTTCATGACGCAGGTGGCGTTGCCGTGAATGCCCATCTTGTGCTCGATCGAGCCGCAGGTGACCGCGTTGCGCTCGCCCAGCGAACCATCGTCGTTCACCAGGAACTTCGGTACCAGAAAGAGCGAGATTCCCTTGGTGCTGTCGGGTGCGCCGGGCGTCTTGGCAAGCACCAGATGGATGATGTTGCTCGTCAGGTCGTGCTCGCCCGACGAGATGAAGATTTTGGTCCCGGTCACCGACCAGCTGCCATCGGCGTTCGGCTCGGCACGGGTACGGATCAAGCCCAGATCGGTGCCGCAATGCGGTTCGGTGAGGTTCATCGTCCCTCCCCATTCACCCGCCACCATCCGCGGCACGTACTTGGCCTTCTGCTCGTCCGAGCCCTTGACCAACAGAGCGGCGATCGCGCCGTGCGTCAGCCCCGGATACATGGCGAACGCCATGTTGGCGCTGACCATATATTCCTCGAACGCGCTCGCGATGACGTGCGGCATGCCCTGCCCGCCAAACTCCACGGGCGCGCTCAGCGTTCCCCAGCCGCTCTCGGTGAACTTGGCATAGGCTTCCTTGAAACCGTCCGGCGTCGTGACGCTGCCGTCGTCGTGGCGGGTGCAGCCCTGCTGGTCGCCGCTGTGGTTCAGCGGAAACAGCACTTCGGCAACAAAGCGACCACCCTCATCCAGGATCGCGTCGACCATGTCGGGCGTCGCGTTCTCAAAGCCGGGAAGCCCGGCGAAGCGATCGAGCCCGACCACCGATTCCAGGATAAAGCGCGTATCGCGCACGGGCGGAGTATATTGCGGCATTCCAGGGTTCCTCAGGCTTGATTGATGTTCTGGAGCAGGTGGACGAACGAATCGAGTTCCTCGATCGCAGCGTCGATGTCGCGCTTTTGCGCTTCCAGCGATGCAATCCGCTCGCGGCAGCGCTCAAGCGTGACCTGACGCTGGACACGGCGACCATCGCCCATGTCGTAGAGGTCGAGCATCTCGCGAATTTCGGCCAGGCTGAAGCCGACGCGTTTGCCGCGAAGGATCCAGGCGAGCCGCGCGCGATCGCGATGCGAATAGATCCGCACCGTTCCCCGTCGCTCGGGCGCAATCAGGCCCTCATCCTCGTAAAATCGAAGCGCGCGCGGGGTCACGCTGAACTCGGCGCACAGATCGGTGATGGAGAAGGCATCGCGGTCGGTGCGCGGTTCGATTGGCGCCAGACCCGCAACGTTCATAACGGCTTGAGCAGCAGCAGACATGCCACGAATGTAATTTACCCTTACGTGAACGTCAATAAGGTGCACATGCCGGTTCCGGCTCCGCCCGCCTCCGGCCGGCGCTTCAATCGCTGCACAGCATCCGCCCGCCCCGATCGCGCAATGCGACCGCCTCGGCGCCCGAATCGCTGATGCGTTCGACGCTGAGTCCCGACAGCGAGGCTCGTCCGGTGCACGCGGACGAACACCCCGCCGGAACAGCTCCCGGAAAGCAGATCACGTCTCCGTCGATCCGCGCCTCGAACCGGCAGTTCGGCCCCAATGTCAGCGACAGCCGGTCGCCGTCGCGCGTCGCGGTCCCGTTCGCACTGCATGCATGCGATTCGCCGTAATCGACGATCACGCCCGCGCGCAACGAAGCCGCTTCGTTCGCCCCCGCCTTGGTTGCGGCGATGCAAAGCCGGTCACTCCCCCGCGCATAGACGCCCACCGGATCAAGATCGTCAGGAGCCCGAACCAGACCGCGTTCAGTCGCGGTGGCTTCGAGCTGCTCAGCCGGATCGGCAGCGGCAACAGGCTTGTTCGGGCCGCCGTTACAGCCGGGGACCAGCAAGAGCGCCGGCATTGACCACAAGGCCGCCAAGGCTGCCCCTCGCCAATCCGTCATTCCTCGTCGCGGACCAGTCGGCCGCCTTCGATCCGACGAAAGAAGCAACTGCGCGCGCCCGTGTGGCATGCAGGACCGGCCGGCTCAACCTTGAGCCACAGCGCATCCTGATCACAGTCGATCCGCGCCTCGACGACCCGCAAGACATGCCCCGAAGTCTCGCCCTTCTTCCACAGCCGGCCGCGGCTGCGCGACCAGAAATGCGCCTCGCCGGTGTCCAGCGTTCGCGCCAGCGCCTCGGCATTCATGTGCGCGAGCATCAAAAGCTCGCCCGAGGCTGCGTCGGTCGCCACGGCGGTTATCAGGCCGGCGGCGTCGTATTTCGGGTCGAGCGTCAGCCCGCTATCGCGTTGGTCGGTCACGCGATCCTCCTTAACCATCTCCGCGGCCGCGCGGGAACAAAACATTTGTGACAGGCGGGCGACAAACGCGATTCGAGCGCCTATATGCCCGCTCGATTCCCCGCGAACCCCACCGAGGGACGATGATTACCACCAATCCGTTCGACGATGACAAGCTGCGCGAAGAATGCGGCATTTTCGGCGTTTCCGGCGCCGATGGTGCCGCCGCGCTCGTGGCGCTTGGCCTTCACGCACTCCAGCATCGCGGCCAGGAGGCCGCAGGCATCACCAGCTTTGACGGGCATGAGTTCCATACGCACCGTGCGATGGGACATGTGGCCGGCAATTTCGACCGCGACGAGGTGATTCGGGCGCTCCCCGGACCCACCGCGTGCGGCCATGTTCGCTACTCGACGACCGGTGAGACGGCGCTGCGCAACGTCCAGCCGCTCTATGCGGAGCTGGCGAGCGGCGGCTTTGCGGTCGCGCACAACGGCAATCTGTCGAACGCGCTCCGGCTGCGTCGCGACCTGGTTCGCCGCGGCGCCATCTTTCAGTCGACCTCGGACACCGAGGTCATCATCCACCTCGTCGCGACCTCGGCATATCGTACGCTGATCGATCGTTTCATCGACGCGCTGAAGCAGATCGAGGGTGCCTATTCGCTGATCTGCATGACGCCCGAAGGAATGATCGCCTGCCGCGATCCGCTCGGTATCCGCCCGTTGGTGATGGGGCGCCTCGGCGATTCGGTGATCGTCGCATCCGAGACGGTCGCGCTCGACGTTGTCGGTGCCGAATATGTCCGCGACGTCGAGCCGGGCGAACTGCTCATCATCAAGGGCAGCGAAATCGCCTCGCACAAGCCGTTCGCACCGATGGCGCCGCGGCCCTGCATCTTCGAATATGTCTATTTCTCCCGCCCCGATTCGATCAGCGAAAACCGCTCGGTCTATTCGGTGCGCAAGGCGATCGGCGCCCAGCTTGCGCTCGAGGCGCCGGTGGAGGCCGATCTGGTCGTGCCTGTTCCCGATTCGGGCGTCCCCGCCGCGATCGGTTACGCCCAGCAGTCGGGCATCCCGTTCGAGCTGGGGATCATCCGGTCGCACTATGTCGGCCGCACCTTCATCCAGCCCGGGGACAAGGTCCGCCACCTCGGCGTCAAGCTCAAGCACAATGCCAATCGCGAGCTGATCGCGGGCAAGCGGATCGTCCTGATCGACGATTCGATCGTGCGCGGCACCACCAGCCTCAAGATCGTGCAGATGATGCGTGAAGCCGGGGCCGCCGAGGTGCACATGCGCATCGCATCGCCGCCGACGCGGCACAGCTGCTTCTACGGCGTCGACACGCCCGAACGCGCGAAGCTGCTCGCGGCCAAGATGGACGTGGGCGGCATGACCGACTTCATCCAGGCCGACACGCTCGCTTTCATCAGCATCGACGGGCTCTATCAGGCGCTCGGTGAAGCACGGAAGCCGGGCGCTCCCAAATATTGCGACGCCTGCTTCACCGGCGACTATCCCACGACGCTGACCGACCAGGACGAGCTTCAGCCCGTCGATCAGTTCGCGCTGTTGGAAGAACGCGTCGGCTGACGCAGATCAAGGCGTGCGGTGCCGCTTTCGCCAAGCGGCCCGCACGCCATCGTCCGCGCAGATCCTGCCGTGGGCTGGGCCTGAATGCCGCCAGGAAGAATGATGACCGCCAAACCGCTTGCAGACCAGATTGCCCTCGTCACCGGCGCCAGCCGCGGGATCGGTGCCGCCACCGCACGCGCGCTTGCCGCAGCCGGAGCGCATGTGATCCTCACCGCCCGCACTGCGGGCGCGCTCGAGGAAGTCGAGCAGTCGATCCACGAAGCGGGCGGCACCGCGACCATCGCGCCGATGGATCTGACCGAGAACGAGAGCGTGGCGCGCCTCGCGGCAGCCGTCGCCGAACGCTGGCCGGCGCTCGATATGCTCGTGCTCAACGCGGGCGCGCTCGGGACGCTCAGCGCGTTTCCGGCCATCGACTTCAAGGAGTTTGCGCGCGTGCTGACGCTCAACGTCACCGCGCAGGCTGCGATTCTGGCGACGTTCGATCCGCTGCTCCGCCGTTCATCGGGCGCACGCGTCGTTGGGCTGACGTCCAGCGTCGCACGCACGCCGCGCGCCTATTGGGGCGTCTATGGGGCGTCCAAGGCCGCCTTCGAAAACATTGTCGCGAGCTATGGCGAAGAGGTGCGGAACACCACCGCGATCCGGACCGCGATCGTCGATCCGGGGGCCACGCGTACCAAGATGCGCGAGCGGGCCTTTCCGGGCGAGGATCCGGCCAGCGTCAAGCCGCCCGAGACGGTGGCCGAGCGGATTGCGGCGCTGCTCATCCAGGGCTTTGAAACCGGGCATTATGAACGGGTCGGCTGACGCACCTGCACGCCGCCGCACTTAGACACCTCATCGCAGCGACGCGAACGCCGCAAGTGCCCTTTCACGCGCCGCGCGATGTTCGATGCGCTTGGCCGGATAGCCCGCAGGCCGACGGCCGGCCGCGTGCGGATCGTGGATCACATCGTCGTTCAGGTGCGCAAGTTCGGGCACCCAGCGGCGGATATAGCCCGCCGAATCGAACTTTTCGGACTGGCTGAGCGGCGCCATGATGCGAACGAACATGTTGGCATCAATCCCTGTCCCGGCGACCCACTGCCAGTTCACCGCGTTGCTGGCATAGTCGGCATCGACCAACGTATCCCAGAACCATCGCTCGCCCTCGCGCCAGTCGATCAGCAGGTGCTTCACCAGAAAGCTCGCCGCGATCATGCGGACGCGATTGTGCATCCAGCCGGTCGCCCACAACTCGCGCATACCCGCATCGACGATCGGATAACCGGTCCGTCCACGCTGCCAGGCGCACAGATCCGCCGCCGCGTCTTCATGGCGTGGGTCGCGCCACGGGAACGCGTCGAATACGGGCTTCCCGTTGCGCGCGCCATAGTCGGGGAGCTGAAGGATCACATTCTGCGCATAGTCACGCCAGCCCAGCTCGGCGAGAAACACCGGATCGGCGGCCCCCGCCATGCCCTCGGCCTCGGCGGCGAGCAGCCTGTGCCAGATCTGCGACGGTGTGATCTCGCCGAAATGAAGATGGGGGGACAGGCGCGAACTGCCGGCGATTGCGGGGAGGTTCCGTGCCTCCGGATAGGCGGCGGCGTTGCCCGCGAACCGTGCGAGCGCCGCCTCGGCCCCGGCCTCACCCGGCGTCCACATCTGGGCAAACCCGGCAGCCCAGTCGGGCGCGTCCGGCAACAATTCCCAATCCGATAGCGCGTCGCTCGACGGCCAGACATCCGGCGCCGTGATCCGGACCGGCGCGGCGAGCGGGGCCGCCGGCGGCATCCGCTGCTGCAACGCCCGCCAGAAAGGTGTGAAAATGCGATACGGCGTCCCGCCTCCGCTCCGTACGCTTCCCGGCGGGGCGAGATAGTTGCCCGCGTGGCAGATGAGTTCGAGCTGTTGGCCCGCGGCTCGTTCGGCGTTGCGCCACCAGGGTTCGTAATGCCGCACCGCATGGACCCGCGTCGCCCCGGTCTCGGCGGCGAGATCGGCCAGCACCGCCTCACTCCGGCCGCGCCGCAGGATCAGACGCGATCCGCGTGCGCGCAGGTCGGCGCCCAGCGCCGCCAGGCTGTGATGCAGCCACCATCGCGACGCGCCGCCCATTCGCCGGTGCCGGGGCGTCTCGTCATCGAGGATATATACCGGAACCACCGGGCCGTCGGCCAGCGCCGCGGCCAGTGCAGGCTGGTCGTGAAGGCGAAGGTCGCGGCGCAGCCAGAGGAGAGTGACCATTCCCCTGCCCTAGCCCGCCGCCGCGTCGCCGCGACCTGTCCCATCGTTCAGGAGCGCAGCCGTACCGGGACGCCCCGCCATCATCGCCTCGCCCATCGCACGGATCGCCGCGACATGCCGTGCCGCGACGGCCATGGCATCCTCGCCATAGCCGCCTCCGAGCGTCAGGGCGGCCGGAATGCCCCGGGCGCGCAATGTTGCGGCGATCCAGCGTTCGCGCGCCGCCAACCCCTCCGCGCTCAGTGCCAGCCGTCCAAGACGGTCCCCGGCATAGGGATCGACACCCGCCTGATAGAGCACGAGATCCGGCCCGAAACCGTCGATCAGCCCCGGCAGCGTCGCCGCGAGCGCCGCCAGATAGGCTTCGTCACCGGCACCGTCGGGCAACGCCACATCGAGCGTCGAACGGGCTTTGCGCACCGGGAAGTTCTTTTCCGCATGGATCGAATAGGTGGCGATTTCCGGCCGCCCGGCAGTCAGCGCGGCGGTGCCGTCGCCCTGGTGCACGTCGCAGTCGACGATCAGCACGCGCCGTACCACGGCGCTTTCGACGAGTCGGTGCGCGACAATCGCAAGATCATTGAACACGCAAAACCCGGCGCCGGTATCGGCAAGCGCATGATGGCTTCCTCCCGCCGTATTGGCGGCAAAACCCTGATCCAGCGCGAGTTGCGCCGCACGCCAGGTACCGCCGGGCACCATCTGCGCGCGCAGCGCCACCGCGGGCGTCACCGGAAAGCCGATCCTTCGCTCCTTCACCGCGGGAACGCGCGCCTCGACCACTTCGGCGACATAATCGGGATCATGGATCGCGCTGATCCACGCGAGCGGCATCGGATCGGGCTCGAACCAGGTAAAGCGCGAACCCTCGGCGCGAAGCAGGTCGCGGACCAGTCCGTTCTTGTTCCACAAATAACGACTGCGCGCGGGCGCTGGCGCCACATAGACCGGATGATGGACCAGCGGGATCATCACAATTCAGGCTAGACGGCCGTCGGCGTTCCGCCAACCGGGCCATCGGGTCAGTGTGCCACCCGGTTGCCGGCACCCGACAATTCGGCGGCGCGTGCCGATGCGGTGGCGCAGGCGCGAGCGAGGCGCTACATCGCGCTCGATGACCGACCCTGCCACGCTTCCCTATCGCCCCTGCGCCGGGGTGATGCTCGTCAACCGCGCCGGCCGCGTTTTCGTGGGCCAGCGCCTCGATACCGCAATCGAGGCGTGGCAAATGCCGCAGGGCGGGATCGACCCCGGTGAACAGCCGCTCGAGGCCGCCTATCGCGAACTCTGGGAGGAAACCGGCGTGGCGCGCGATCTGGTCGAGTTCGTCGCCGAAGCCGGCGAGGAGTTGGTCTATGACCTGCCGCCGGATCTGGTCGGTCGTGTCTGGAAGGGGCGCTGGCGGGGGCAGCGCCAGCGCTGGTTCCTCTTCCGCTTCCTGGGCAACGACGATCAGGTCGATATCGCCACCCCCGAGCCCGAATTCCGCGCCTGGCGCTGGGTCGAACCGGCCGAGCTTCCCGAACTGATCGTGCCGTTCAAACGCGTCATCTATACCCGGCTGCTCGAGCTGTTCGGCGACGCGCTTCGTCGTTGAGTGCCAACGGTTCGACGCGATCGGGCCTTTTTCCCGCCGTTCGGGCCGCGCATAAGGAAAGCGTGATGTCGCCTCGCTTGCTTCCCATTGCCTTTCTCATGTCCGCCACCGTTGCCGTTCCGGCGCTGGCAGCGCCTGCGGTCGACGATCCGGTGGCGGATCCAAAGGGCGATCCGTCGACCCCGGGCTCCACCCTGCCGCCGGTCATCAAGGCGATGCTCGATGCGGCGATGGAGTCGGGGAGCGAGGCTGACGTCAACGTGATCGTCAAATATGCGAAGACCGTGGCCCCGGAGAGTGCGGAACTGGTGCTGCGTACCGCGAACGACTGGCGCAACGAGCGTGCGGCACGCGCGGCGCGCAAGATCCGCGAGGCGAGCTTCTTCGATCTGGTCAAGGGTCACGCCGAACTCGGCGGCTATTCGACGGGCGGCAACACGCAGAATATCGGTGTCACCGCAGCGGTCGAGATCAAGCGGGAGGGGCTCGCCTGGCGCCACAAGTTCAAGGTGCAGGGCGACTATCAGGAAAGCCTGGGCGTGACGACGCGCGAACGGCTGCTGCTTGCCTATGAGCCGAACTGGAAGTTCGCCGACCGGGCCTATGTCTACGGCGCCGCGCAGTATGAGCGCGATCGCTTCTCGGGCTTTACCGATCGTGTTTCGCTGTCGTCGGGGGCGGGATACAGCGCGATCCGGACACCGACGATGAAGCTCGATCTCGAAATCGGCCCGGCCTATCGTTACACGCGTCAGGTCGACCGCACGACCGAAAGCAACATGGCCGCACGCGGGTCCCTCGATTTCGGGTGGAAGCTCACGCGGACGATCTCGGTAACGCAATCCGCCTCGGCCTATATTCAGGATTCGAACAGCACGGTTTCGACGCGATCGGCGTTGCTCGCCAAGCTGATCGGGCCGCTCTCGGCCCAGTTTTCCTATGCGATGCAGTATGAAAGCCTGCCGCCCGAAGGTCGCAAGACCACCGACACGACCAGTCGTGCCGCGCTGGTGCTCGACTTCTGATCATCCCGCCGCGGGGGGTTCCACCCGCCCCATGATCCGCGCTACCAGCGTGGCATGAGGGGAGTTTCAAAGGCAGAAGAGGCGATCATCGCCCGGGCGCAGGCGGCGCCGATGCTCGACTGGACGCGCGCCTGGGTGGCGATCAACAGCGGCACGCGCAATCTCGCCGGACTGGCGACCATGGGCGACACGCTGGCCCATGCGTTCGCGGCGCTGCCGGGCGATGTCGAACTGATCGATCCCGAACCCGTCGATGCCATGGCAGCCGATGGGTCGCGCATCGCCCTCGACCACGGGCGCCATCTGCGCGTGACGGTTCGGCCTGATGCGCCGCTGCAATTGCTGTTCACGGGCCATATGGACACCGTGTTCGGTGTCGATCACCCGTTCCAGACCGAGCGCTGGAACGCCGACGGCTCGCTCAACGCCCCCGGCGCCGCCGACATGAAGGGCGGGCTCGCGGTGATGCTCGCGGCGCTCCGCGCGCTCGAACACAGCCCGGCGGCAGGCGCGATCGGCTACCAGGTCATCGTCAACTCGGACGAGGAAACCGGCTCGCTCTCCTCGCGCGGGTTGATCGCCGCGGCGGCCCGGGGACGTCGCGCCGCCTTCACCTATGAACCCGCGCTTCCCGACGGCACGCTTGCCGGCGCACGCAGCGGATCGGGCAATTTCTCGCTGTTCGTCCACGGGCGGAGCGCGCATGCCGGGCGCAACCCCGAGGATGGTCGCAACGCCGTCGTCGCGGCGGCCGATCTGGCGCTGCGGCTGGCCGCAGTGCGGCGCGCGGGGCTTTCGGTGAACCCGGCACGCATCGACGGCGGCGGTCCCAACAATGTCGTGCCGGACCGCGCGGTCCTGCGCATCAACTTCCGGCCCGCCGATGCGGGAGCGGCGGCCGAGGCCGATATCGCCATCGATGCCGCGATCCGCGCGGTCGAAACGGCGCACCAGGTGCGGATCGAGCGACATGGGGGCTTCAACCGCCCGCCCAAACCGCTCGACGATGCCGCAGAGGCGCTGTTCGCGCTGGTCCGCGATGCCGGGACCGATCTCGGGCTGTCGCTTGCCTGGCGGGCGACGGGCGGCGTTTGCGACGGCAACAATATCGCAGCCTGCGGCGTGCCCGTGGTCGACACGATGGGCCCGCGTGGTGGCGCCATTCATTCAGGGGAGGAATTTCTGATCACCGAATCGCTGTCCGAGCGCGCCGCCTTGTCGGCGCTCAGCATCCTGCGTCTGGCCGAGGGAGGTCGCGCGTGACCTTCCGCATCCGTGCCGCACGCGATGAAGATCTTCAGGCGCTCTACGAAATGGCGAAGCTCACCGGCGGGGGCTTCACCAACCTGCCGCCGGAGCGCGACGCGCTGCGTGCCAAGCTGGCGCGCAGCCATGCCGCCTTCGCGCGGGAGGAAGTCGGCCTCGTCGACGACCTGTTCGTGCTCGTGCTCGAAAATGTCGAAACGGGCGAGGTACGCGGCACCTGTCAGATTTTCACACATGTCGGCCAGATCTGGCCCTTCTACAGCTATCGCCTCGGCACGCTCACCAAATACAGTCGCGAGCTCAACCGCACCTTCCGCTCGGAAATCCTCAACCTCGTCAACGACCTCGAGGGCAGCTCCGAAGTCGGGGGACTGTTCCTTCATCCGGGTGAGCGCGCCGGCGGGCTCGGCATGCTGCTCGCGCGCAGCCGCTATCTGTTCATCGCACGCCACCGCGCCCGTTTCGCCGACCGGGTGCTCGCCGAACTGCGCGGCGTGATCGACGAGGCGGGCGGATCGCCCTTCTGGGACGGTGTTGCGGGCCGCTTCTTCGGCATGAATTTCCAGGATGCGGACTCGTTCAACGCCACGCACGGCAACCAGTTCATCGCCGATCTGATGCCCAAGCATCCGATCTACACCGCGATGCTCTCCGAATCCGCACGCGCGGTGATCGGCCTGCCCCATCCGAATGGCCGGGCAGCGATGCGGATGCTCGAAAATGAGGGGTTCGCCTTCGAAAACTATATCGACATCTTCGACGGCGGACCGACCATGACGGCGCGAACCGATCAAGTGCGCACGGTGCGCGAGGCCCGGGCGGCGCCCCTCGTGGCGATCGCAGAGGACGGCCGCGATGGCACGCCGTCGCTCGTCGCGACCGGCCGCCTTGCCGACTTCCGCGTGGCTTTCGGCAGGGTCGCTGCGGCGGAGGGCGATGGGGTGGCGATCGACGCGAACTGCGCCGCTGCACTCGCAATCGGTGTCGGCGCCGAAATCGTCCACGTGGCCCGCTGATGCTGCGCGAGATCAACTTCGACGGCATCGTCGGGCCCAGCCACAATTATGCCGGGCTCAGTCCCGGCAATCTGGCCGCGACACGTAACGCAGGGCGCGCCTCGTCGCCCCGCGCCGCGGCGCTCGAGGGGATCGCCAAGATGCGCGCGAACCTCGCGCTCGGGCTCACCCAGGGCATCCTGCTGCCGCATCCCCGCCCCAATCACGGCTGGCTTGCGCAGCTTGGGGTCAACTATCAAGCGGCACCGCGCCACCTCCAGGCCCAGGCATTGTCGGCGTCGAGCATGTGGGCGGCGAACGCGGCCACCGTCTCGCCCGCGCCCGACACCGCCGACGGCCGTTGCCATCTGACAGTCGCCAACCTCGTCACGATGCCGCACCGCAGCCACGAATGGGCCGAAACGCTGCGCCAGCTTCGACTCGCCTTTGCCGATCCGGCATTCGTCGTGCATCCGCCGATCCCGGCTCCTTTCGGCGACGAGGGCGCGGCAAACCATATGCGGCTCGCCACCGGTCATGATGCGCCGGGCGTCGAGATCTTTGTCTATGGCGTCGCCGGCGGCCCTTTCCCCGCCCGCCAGCATCTTGAAGCGTCGCAGGCGATTGCCCGCCGTCACGGGCTCGATCCCGAACGAACGCTGTTCGTCCGCCAGTCTGACGCGGCCATCGCTGCCGGCGCCTTCCACAACGACGTCGTGGCGGTTGCCAACGGCACCGTCCTCTTTGCCCATGAGCAGGCCTTTGCCGATCGCGACGGCTTCTACGACGCGCTGCGCGCCATGCTCCCCGAGGTCGAGATCGTAGAGGTTCCCGCCGCCTCGGTCAGCCTTCAGGACGCGATCGCATCGTACCTGTTCAATGCCCAACTCGTGACGCTCCCGTCGGGCGAATCGGCACTCATCGTCCCCGCCGAAGCGCGCGACACGCCCAGCGTCTGGGCATGGCTGACCGATCATCTCGCGGGCAACGGCCCGATCCGACGCGTCGAAGTGGTCGACGTCCGCGAATCGATGGCAAATGGCGGCGGCCCCGCCTGTCTCCGGCTGCGCGTGGTCGCCGATCCCGCGACGATCGACCCGCGTTTTCTGGTCGATGCGCAGCGGCTAGACCGCATCGCCGAGGTGATCGAAGCGCATTGGCCCGATCGGATCGCGCCCGATGCAATCGGCGATCCGGCGTTGATCGGTAAGATCGAGCATGCGCGTGCGACGCTGCTCGATGCGCTCGGCCTGTCGGGTTAATTTACAATTTACCATATGAGCCGCCGCGGAAATCCCGGATTTCCGCGGTTGGCCCGTGGCTTGCTTGGGTTTCCGGCATGTTCGACCGGATACGCAGCCTGTTCACGATCAAGTCGAAGTTCGAGGCGTTCCTCGTCATCTACGGCCTCGGCACGGGTGCCGTGGAGCGCGGCGTCCATTATCTCCACCAATATCCCGGCTGGGGCGGCTGGCTGCTCTTTTCGGTGTGCCCGATCGCGGTGTTCATGGCGGGCGGCCGCATCCTCGACAGCCTCGAACACGAGGACTGACCACAGGCCGCCACGGTGGCGCCGCCTGTCAACCCAACCGACGATGATGGAAGAAATGGCGCGCCCGGAACGATTCGAACGTCCGACCCTCAGATTCGTAGTCTGATGCTCTATCCAGCTGAGCTACGGGCGCGCAGAGCAGGGCAAGAACCCTGCGATGTAATTTGGCGCGCCCGGAACGATTCGAACGTCCGACCCTCAGATTCGTAGTCTGATGCTCTATCCAGCTGAGCTACGGGCGCGCTGTGGAGCGGCGCTGATATGCGGCGAATCAGAATGATGCAACCCCGTTGCGTCACTTTTTTCACGCGCATAGAGCATGGCCATGCGCCGCTTCGCCCTTTTGTCCGCCCTCGCCCTTGCGGCGTGCGCCGAAACGCCCGGCTCCTATCCGTCGCTGCTACCGCGGCCGGCGGAAAGTGCCGCCTTTGCCGAACCCGCCTCGCCCCCGGGGCAAGCGGCGGAACCCGTCGCCGATCCTGCGCTCGACAAGCAGATCGCAGCGCAGCAGCAGGCACTCGCCGCCGCCGCCGGCCGGTTCGCACGCGCTGCTCAGGACGCCGAGGCGCGGGTCGCCGTCGCCCGCGGGGTTCGCGAGGGCAGCGACGCCTGGCTCGATGCCCAGACCGGGCTTAGTACGCTGCAGTCGCTTGCCGCGCCGTCGCTGCTCGCGCTCCAGCAGCTCGAATCGCTGGCGATCGCACGCGGCGAAGCGGGTAAGCCGCCCTACCCGCAACTCGACCGAGCGATTCAACAGGCGCGCACGCTGACTGCCGATCAGGCGCAGCGCATTCACGCGCTCGAAACCGCGCTCGCCGCCCGCGAATAGCGCGGCGATCAGCGGCTCGCCTGCGGCTCGTCCTTGGTCTGGTCGAGCCGCAGCACGGGCAGCACCGACCCATAGTCGTCACGCCAGGCATCGATCCCCGGCTCGCGCAACAGCGGCCGCCAACGCGGGTCATCGCCCGCCATTGCCTCGACCTTGTCCTTTTGCCTCGAAAGCGCGATCCAGTCCGAAACGCTCGCCTCGCGCGCCTGCGCGGCCGCGTCGGGCACATAGAGGCGGCGAAGCCCGGTCCATCCCTGTTCGGCGGCGGCCGCTGCGACAACCGGCTCGAGCCGCAGGAAGCGATTGGAGACATGGACGAGCAGCAGCCCGCCCGGCGCAAGCACCCGGCCATAGGTGGCAAAGGCCTGCGTGGTCATCAGGTGCATCGGCACCGAATCCGAGGAAAAGGCGTCGAGCACGAGCAGGTCGAGGCTGGCGTCGGGTGCCTGCGACAGGCGCAATCGCGCATCGCCCAATTCGATTGCCGCGTTGGGCGCACAGTCGCGCAGGAAGGTGAAGCGACCCGAATCGCGCGCCAGCCGAACGATCGCCGGATCGATCTCATAGAAGCGCCACGACTGGCCGGGCTGCGCATAACAGGCGAGCGTGCCGGTCCCCAGCCCCACCACGCCCACGCGCGCGTTCGGCCCATAGAGCCGCGGCAGCGCCGCCATCGCGGCGGCGACGCCGGATTCCGGAGCATAATAGGTGGTGGGAAGGCGCGCATCGGCGCCGCGGAGCTGCACGCCGTGCAGCGTCGTGCCATGGGCCAGCCGCGTCTGATCGGGCAGTGCGTTGATCGTATAGACGCCGAAATAGCTTCGCACGCGGTTACCCGCGAACGACACGCTGATCGCCTGCCAGCCGCCATAAAGCAGCAGCGCCGCCGTCAGCGCGACGAGGAAGAGCGCGCGGTTCCCCGCCGCCACGATGCCCAGCACCGCCACGCCCAGGAAAGCGAACTGCAGCGTCTCGCCATCGCCGCGGCCGCCGCCCACGATCCCGGCGGCGAGGATGGCGACGATCGCCGCGCCGAGGCCGATCGCCTTGGCGCGACGCCCGCGCGCCCAGAACCGCGCGGTCAGCGCGAACAGGTACGTCTGCGGCGTCAATGCCGCTGCCGCGATCAGCAACAGCGGATATTCATAGGTCCAGTCGAACAGGATCGGCGCGACGAGCGCGGTCAGCACGCCGCCCGACGCGCCGCCGAACGCCATCGCGAGGTAAAAGCCCGTCAGCCCGGCGGGCGGCGGCCGCAACGCATGGAGGCGATGGTGCAACGCCACCGCAACGACGAACAGCAACGCCAGCCCGATCACCGCATTGGCGATCGCAAAGCGCTGGTTTCCCGCCACGCTCGTTGCGCCGAACAGCAGCAACAGCACGGGCAACAGCTTGGCGATCAGTTCATCGAGCAGCGGCGATTCGCGAAACGCCACCGAAAAGCTCAACAGGTAGAGCGCAAGCGGCAACACCCAGAGCAGCGGCATCGCGACGATGTCGGTGGTGAGGTGCGTGGTCGTCGCCAGCATCAGCCCCGAAGGCACGAGCGCAAGCACCACCCAATGCAGCCAGCGCCCGCCCGGGATGGCCCCGGCCGCGGCGCGCGCCCGGTCGTGCGGCACCGCTGTCCCCCTCCCGCGCGGCAGACAGAGCGCGGCAGCGGCCACCAGCAGCGCCACGAACCCATAGCCGATGCTCCACGAGAGGCTCTGCCCCTTCAGGCTCAGCAACGGCTCGACGACCAGCGGATAGACAAGCAACCCGCCCAGGCTGCCGATGTTCGAAGCGACATAGAGGCGATACGGATCGCGCCCCGCCGCTGCGGCGACGTACCAGCGCTGAAGCAGCGGCGCCTGCGCCGAAATCGCGAAGAACAGCGGCCCGATCGACGCGACCAGCAGCCACGGCGTCCACAATGCCGGCTCGGCACCCGGCGGCAACTCGAACCGGGCAAGCCCGATCGGCAGCCACAACGCGGCGAGCGCGAGCAGCACCAGATGGATGACGGCCTGCCGCCGCAGCGGCTGCGCGGCAACGGCGTGGGCATAGCCATAGCCGCCGAGCAGCAACGCCTGGTAGACGAGCATCGCCGAGTTCCACACCGCCGGCGCGCCGCCCAGCCGCGGCAGCGCCATCCGCGCCACCATCGGCTGGATCAGGAACAGCATGAAGGATCCGGCCAGGATCGCAGCCACGAACAACGTATCGACAGCCCACGGCCGCACCGCCGGCATGTCGTCCCCTGCCCGCGGCGCAGCGCTCACGGGCGGGCGATGCGATAGGTGATGTGGCTTCGCAGCGCCGGGGGCGCCGCAGGATGGTCGAACGCGCCATCGGCCACGCGCACCATCCCCAGTCGCTCCATCAGGCCCCAGCTCCGCCGGTTGGCCGGAACGGTGATCGCGACGACCTGCGGCACGTCGAGCGTGCGCCACGCCCAGGCAAGCGTCGCCGCTGCCGCCTCGCGGGCATAGCCCTGCCCCCAATGGGGCGCGGCAAGCCGCCAGCCGATCTCGATCTCATTCTCGATCGGCGTCCCGGCGGCGCCCGGCTTCAACCCGCAAAAGCCCAGAAAGGCTCGATCAGCCGCACGCTCGACGGCCCAGAAGCAATAGCCGGTCGTCGCCAGCAGGGCCTGTTGCCGATCGATCGCGGCGGCGCTTTCGGCGCGGCTCAGCGGCGGCCCCAGATACGCCATCACGTCCGGATCGTTGCACATCGCATGAAACGGATCGCGGTCGCCGTCGCGCCAGCCGCGCAGGGTCAGTCGTTCGGTTTCGATCACGGCCGGTCGATCGCATAGGCGACGGTCGGTGCCAACCGGTCCGCCGGATCGAATACCGGGTGCATGAACTCGGCAAAGGCCGTCATGCCCAGCCGGGTCATCAGGCGACGGCTGGGCTCGTTGACGATCGCGGTGATCGCGACGATCCGCGACTCGGGCCGGTGCTGCCATCCCCATGCCAGGCTCGCCTCGGCCGCCTCGCGGGCATAGCCCTGGCCCCAGACCGCGCGAACGAACATCCAGCCGATCTCAAGCTCGCCTGCAATCGGCGTGTTCGGCGCGCCGGGCTTCAATCCGCAGAAGCCCGCCAGCGTGCCGTCGTCGCGGCGCTCCGCGATCCAGAAGCCCAGCCCGTCGCTCGCGCGATAGCCGAGGTGCCGGTTCAGCGTCGCCTCGCTTCCCTTGCGCCCCTTGGAGGGGCCAAGATTGCGCATCGCATCGGCATCGCTCCACATCGCGTGAAGCGCGTCGAGGTCGCGCGGCTCGGGTAACCGCAGGATGAGCCGCGCGGTCTCGATCACTTCGCCAGCAGCCGTGCAGCAACCGGCGCGTGGTAAGTGAGAACGCCCGAAGCGCCTGCGCGCTTGAACGCCATCAGCGTTTCCATCACCAGCCCCTCGCGATCGCACGCGCCGGCCGCCGCGGCGGCCTCGATCATCGCATATTCGCCCGAGACCTGGTACGCGAACACCGGCACCTGGAACTCGTTCTTCACACGCAGGATGATGTCGAGATAGGGCAGGCCCGGCTTCACCATCACGCTGTCGGCGCCTTCGGCGAGGTCGAGCGCCACTTCGCGAAGCGCTTCCTCGGCGTTGGCCGGGTCCATCTGATAGGTCTTCTTGTCGCCCTTCAGCAGCCCGCGCGTGTTCACCGCGTCGCGGAACGGCCCATAGAAGACGCTCGCATATTTGGCGGCATAGGCCATGATCTGGACGTTGGGGTGGCCGCCGTCCTCCAGCGCCTCGCGGATCACGCCGACGCGGCCGTCCATCATGTCCGACGGCGCGATGATGTCCGATCCGGCCTCGGCCTGCACGATCGCCTGGCGCGTCAGCACCTCCACCGTCGCGTCGTTGAGCACATAGCCCGCCGCATCGACGATGCCGTCATGGCCATGGGTGGTATAGGGGTCGAGCGCCACGTCGGTCAGCACGCCCAGATCGGGGACCGCATCCTTGATCGCCCGGATCGCGCGGCACATCAGATTGTCCGGGTTGAACGCTTCGCGCCCGTCGTCGGTGCGCAGTCCGTGCGGCGTGTTGGGGAACAGCGCCACGCACGGAATGCCCAGGTCGGCGGCCTCGCGTGCGCGGTCGACCAGCCGCCGCAGCGACCAGCGCGACACGCCCGGCAACGACGAAACCGGTTCCTCGTCGGCGCCTTCGGTGACGAACAGCGGCCAGATCAGGTCGGCGGGGGTAAGAACCGTCTCGGCATGAAGCCGACGGCTCCAGGCGGCAGCGCGCGTGCGGCGCATGCGGAGCGCAGGATAGTGACTCATGGCCGGGCTTGTGGACCCGTGCGCGCGCCCGCGCAACCCGCAGCCGACGCGACGCGCATCAGCCGCGCGCCTTGCGCCGCCGCAGCCG
>JAFABD010000108.1 GCA_023426225.1 Pseudomonadota bacterium
GCGCAGCGCCGCGTCGAGCAGCCGCGCCAGCCGCAACCCGCCGCGGCGGATCTGCGCGCGCGCCGGCGCGATCATCGCCTCGATCGCCGCCTCGCTCAGCTGCGCGCGCTGCGGCACCGGGCCGCACGGCTCGCCATAGGCGGTGGCATAGGCGACGTCGCGCGCCACCTGCCAGTTCTCACGGCTCCAGTCGGTGACGGTCCCGGCCTGGTCGATCCGGCGCTCGCGCGGCGAATAGATCCGCACCAGCGACGGCGGCGTCGAAATCGCGCGCTCGGCGAGCAGCCCGTCCCACACCGCGTGCAGGTTCAGCCGCTCGGTCGAATAGCTGCCATAGGTCGTCCGCGCGCGGTTGCCGCCCAGGTCGCCGCGGTCGCCCGCGTGCAGCGGCTGGTGCAGGTCGCCGACGAAATGGACGAGGAAGGCGAGCGCCATCACGCGCTCCTGCATCGGCGTCCGCCGGTTCTTCAGCTTGGCGAACTGGCGCTCGATCTGCGCCGAAACGCAATTGCCGTCGGGGCAGACCGGCTCGATCGCGAACGGCTTGCAGATGTCGACGTTCTGGAAATGCCAGTTATAGGCATAGGCGAAACGCGGCCCCAGCGTCTTGACGCAATCGGCCCATACGCTCGCTTCCTCGATCGTCCGCGTCGGACAGGTCGGCGTGTCGAGCACCGCCGAATGCGCGAGCAACTGCCGGATCTCGCTGCGCGTATGCGGGCTGATGTTCTTCCATGCGATCGCCGCGACCGTCTCGTGGCCATATTCCCAATAGGCCGCGGCCGGGCTGGTCGTGGTGATGAGGGCGGCCAGCGCCGCGATCGCCAGCAACAGGCGCTTCATTGATCGTCTCCGTAAAATGCCACCAGCCGCTCGCCCGTCGATGCGGCGCGGCCGCGATACATGCCGGGCGTGTTGAAGCTCCAGGCCATCGTCCCGTCGGGGCCGGTCAGGATCACGCCGCCCGTGCCGCCCAGCGCCTTCACCTCGGCCATCACCGTGTCGGCGGCGGCCTGCAGCGTCTCGCCCTTGAAGCGCACGCGCGCGCAGATCTCGTGCGCCACGCCCGCGCGGATGAAGAACTCGCCCGCGCCGGTCGCCGACACCGCACAGGCGCGATCGTCGGCATAGGTGCCCGCGCCGATCACCGGCGTGTCGCCCACGCGGCCCCAGCGCTTGCCGGTCAGCCCGCCGGTCGACGTCGCGGCGGCGACATGCCCCTCGGCGTCCATCGCCACCGCGCCCACCGTGCCGTATTTCAGGTCGACGTCGAACCAGTCGAGCTTGTCGTTCGCCTTCATCTTGTCGAGCTGCCCGCGGCGCTCGGCGGTGGCGAACCAGTCATTGTCGACCTGTTCCAGCCCCTGTTCGCGTGCGAACTGTTCGGCGCCGCTGCCCGCCAGCAGGACGTGCGGGCTCTTTTCCATCACCGCGCGCGCGGCGGCGACCGGGTGGCGCGTCGTCGTCAGCGCGGCGACCGCACCCGCCGCGCGGCGCTTGCCGTCCATGATCGCGGCGTCCAGTTCGTTGCGCCCTTCCCAGGTGAACACCGCGCCGCGCCCGGCGTTGAAATGCGGGTCGTCCTCCAGCACCTGCACCGCGGCCTGCACCGCGTCGATGGCGCTGCCGCCACGGTCGAGCACCGCCGACCCGGCGGTCAGCGCCGCCTCCAGCCCTGCGCGCACCCCGGCTTCCTGTTCGGGGGTGATCCGGTCCTTCTCGATGATTCCCGCGCCGCCATGGATCACCAGCGTCCAGCGGGGTCGTTCTTCGGTTCGGGTGGCAGTCGACATGGCAGATACTCCAACGGCATGGCGGCACCGCGGCGGGGCCGCGCGGGGGCCGGTCTTTCCCGGTCTCGTTCGCCGGCTCCCTAGCAGAAGTCGCGCGCTTCGCCAGCCGGGTGCGGGCGCGGGCGGGGCGGGGCGGGCGCGCGAAAGCGGCCGCCGCGTCCCCATGGCTTTCGCTCAACGTCCTGCGGGGCTATATCGGCGCGCATCTTCTCCCGAATTGCACGAGTATCCGCATGTCCGTTCGTCCCTGGCGCGATATCGTCCGGCGCAAGAGCCGCCAGATCATGGTCGGCAACGTCCCCGTCGGGGGCGATGCGCCCGTGACCGTGCAGACGATGACCAACACCGCCACCTCGGACATTCGCGCGACGATCGACCAGATCCGTCGCTGCGAGGACGCGGGCGCGGACATCATCCGCGTCTCGTGCCCCGACGTCGAAAGCACGGCGGCGCTCAGGCAGATCGTGCGCGCCGCGCGCGTGCCGATCGTCGCCGACATCCATTTCCACTACAAACGTGCGCTGGAGGCCGCCGATGCCGGCGCCGCCTGCCTGCGCATCAATCCCGGCAATATCGGTTCGGCCGACCGGGTGAACGAGGTGGTCAACGCCGCCAAGGCCAATGGCTGCTCGATCCGCATCGGCGTCAATGCCGGCAGCCTCGAAAAGGATTTGCTGGAAAAGTACGGCGAGCCCTGCCCGGAGGCGCTGGTCGAATCGGCTCTCGACCATATCAAGCTGCTCCAGGACCGTGACTTCCACGAGTTCAAGGTGGCGGTGAAGGCATCGGACGTGTTCCTCGCCGTCGCGGCCTATCAGCAGCTCGCCGAGGCGGTCGACTGCCCGCTGCACCTCGGCATCACCGAGGCGGGCGGCTTTGTCGGCGGTACGGTCAAGTCGGCGATCGGCATCGGCTCGCTGCTCTGGTTCGGCATCGGCGACACGATCCGCGTCAGCCTCTCGGCCGAGCCCGAGGAGGAAGTGCGCGTCGGGTTCGAGATCCTCAAGGCGCTCGGCATCCGCAACCGCGGCGTCCGCGTCGTCTCGTGCCCCAGTTGCGCGCGCCAGGGCTTCGACGTGATCCGCACCGTGCAGGCACTCGAGGAACGGCTCCAGCACATCCGCACGCCGCTGTCGCTCTCGGTGCTCGGCTGCGTCGTCAACGGCCCCGGCGAGGCGCGCGAGACCGATATCGGCCTGACGGGCGGCGGCAACGGCAAGCACATGGTCTATCTGTCGGGCCTGACCGATCACACGGTCGAGGATGCCGACATGCTCGATCACATCGTCAAGCTGGTCGAGGCCAAGGCCGCCGAGATCGAGGCGGCGACCGCCGCGCGGGTCGAGGCGGCCGAATAGGCGGCGCCGGGCACGCGCCCACCGTGCCTGCTGCCCCGGCCGCGGCTGCCGACACGATCGTCACCGCCGAACCGGTCGCCCCCGCCGAACCGGTCACCCCCGCCGAACCGGTCACCCCCGCCGAAAAGGCCGCTTTCCTAATAGGAAATGCGATGCTTTGATGCGCCCGGCGGCGTCGTGCCGCCGGCGGGGCGGCGATGCCGCGCAAGCTTTGCTCACGTGAAGGGAGCCTAAACTTCATCAACTTCGCTCGGTCCTCGCCATTTTTGGTTCAGCGCGCTACCGCCGCCGGATGCGTCGTTCTCCTGCTCTCGCCTTCGCCGTCGCCGCGCTCGGAATCGCCAATTATTCGGTGATGGACGCCGTGATGAAGGGGATGTCGATCGCGCACGGGGCCTATAGCGCGGTGCTGTGGCGCTCGGTCGGCGCGATCGTGCTGCTGGGGCCGATCTTCCTCCTGCGCCGGACGCCGTGGCCGGGGCGGCAGGCGCTGACGCTCCACTTTGCCCGCGGCACCATCGCGGGGGCGTCGGTGGTGCTGTTCTTCTGGGGGCTGGCGCGCGTCACGATGGCGCAGGGGGTGGCGCTCACCTTCCTCGCCCCGCTGATCGCGCTGTTCCTCGCGGCGGTGTTTCTCGGCGAGCGGATTCGGCGTGCGGCGATCACCGGCTCGCTCGTCGCCGCCCTCGGCGTGCTGGCGATTGCGGCGGGGCAGGTTCAGGCGCGCGCCTCGGCCGATGTCGTGCTCGGCTCGGTCGCGGTGTTCGCCGCGTCGATTCTCTATGCGGGCAGCCTGATCCTGCTGCGCCGCCAGGCACAGGTGGCCGACCCGCTCGAGGTCGCGCTGTTCACCAGCGTGGTGCTCGCGATCGTCATGTTGCCCGCCGCGCCATGGCTGTCGACGATGCCCGCCGTCGCGCTCTGGCCCCAGATCCTCGGCGCGGCGGCGGTCGGATCGGTGTCGGCGGTGCTGCTCGCCTGGGCCTATGCCCATGCCGAGGCGCAGGTGCTGGCGCCGGTCGAATACACCGCCTTCGTCTGGGCGAGCCTGCTTGGCTATTTCGTGTTTGACGAGCGGGTTTCGGCATGGACCGTCGGCGGTGCGCTGCTCATCATCCTGGGCTGTCTGGTCGCGGTACGCGGCCGGGTCGCCCCCGCCCCACAGACCGAGGCTGCCGCATGACGCAAATCCGCCCTGCCACTCCCGCCGACATCCCCTGCATTCTCGGCTTCGTCCGCGAACTCGCCGCGTTCGAACGCGAGCCCGACGCCGTGGTGGCGACCGAGCCGATGCTCGACGCCGCGCTGTTCGGCCCCCGCCCGGCGGCCGAGGCGGTGATCGCCGAAGGCGCGGATGGAACGCCGCTTGGCTTCGCCCTGTTCTTTCAGAACTTTTCCACCTGGACCGGGCGGCCCGGCATGTACCTCGAGGATCTCTACGTGACCCCCGCGGCACGCGGTGCCGGGGTCGGCGGTGCGCTGCTCCGCCATCTTGCCGGAATTGCGGTGGATCGCGGCTATGGCCGTTTCGAATGGGCGGTGCTCGACTGGAACCAGCCCGCGATCGACTTCTATCGCGCCAAGGGAGCAGTCGGCATGGACGAATGGACGGTCCAGCGCGTCAGCGGCGATGCGCTGGTGGCGCTGGCGGGGCGCGGCTGATGGCCTGGGCGCTCCTGATCCTCGGCGGACTGTTCGAAGTGGGGTTCACCACCTGCCTTCGCTTCGTCGACGGTTTCCGCAACATTCCCTGGACGCTCGGCTTTCTCGGGTCGGTCGGCATGTCGATGACGCTCCTCGAACTCGCCTCGCGCTCGATCCCGATGGGAACGGCCTATGCCGTCTGGGGCGGGATCGGCGGGCTCGGCACCGTGCTCGTCGGCATCCTGTGGTTCGGTGAGCCGGCGGGGGCGGCGCGCATCCTGCTCATCCTCGGGCTGATCGGCTGCATCCTCGGGCTCAAGCTGGTGAGCCACGGCTGATGGCGATCGATCCCGGCCTGGTCGATTGGGTGACGGAGGCGCTGGCACCCGACGGCGTCGTGACGATGCGTCCGATGATGGGCGGGGCGATGCTCTATTGCGACGGCATCGTCTTCGCGCTCATCCACGACGGCGAATTGTGGTTCAAGGCCGATGGCGACAGCGACGCGCTGTGGGACGCTGCAGGCTGCGACCGCTTCATCTATGCGATGGGGGAGGGGCGGGTCGGCACCTTCGATTATCGTCGCGCGCCCGCCGAGGTCTATGACGATGCCGACGCGATGCGCGAATGGGCGGGGCATGCCGTTGCCGCCGGAATGCGCGCCGGGCCGCGCCGGCCGCGCCGCCGTCGTGCCGTCCGCCCGCAGCCGCCCGGAACCGGTTGAGCCGGGCGTCAGCCGCCGCCCAGGACGTTGATGGTGAAGGCGATGATGCCCAGGTTGAACACGAACGCCGCCAGGCAATGCGCCGTCACCGGACGCCGCATCCGCCCCTGGGTGATCGTCACGTCGCTCGTCTGAAAGGTCATGCCCAGGCAGAAGGCGAAATACACGAAGTCCCAGTAATCGGGCTCGGGCGTCTCCGGGAACTGTAGCCCGCCCGCATCGGCCTCACCCTCGGGAGCGGCGAGGTAGAAGAGATGGGCATAATGGAGCGCGTAGATCGTGTTGCTGAACGTCCAGCTCAGCGCCAGCGTCGCCACGATCAGTGTCAGCGTCGGCATGTCCGGTGCGTGGCGCTGCATCAGCTCGCTCGCCACCGCCGCCAGGATGGCGAGCATCACCGCCCCGGTCAGCGCGAGCAGCAACAGCCGGTTGGCCCCGTTGCGGCAGGCCGAGCGGCGCATGTGCGTGGACTTGTGCCGCAACAGCGGCAGGCATGCGATCAGGAACAGCAGCGCGCCGGCATCGAAAGCCAGCATCGATCCGATGCGCAGTCCCCACGCAGGCGTCAGCAACCAGAAGCAAAGTCCGGTGACGGCGAGGAAGAGGAGGAAGCGCGGCGGTGCGATCAGGTTGCCGATCGCCCGCCGCTGTTTCCGTTCCGCTGCCATCGCCGCCTCTCCGGTTGGGGCGCGGCCCGGGCGGCCGCGCGGCGTTCAGGCTGCCGTGGCGTCCTTTGCCTTCTTCGCGGCCTCGATCGCCTCAACGACGATCCGGCGCGCCTCGGCCGCATCGCCCCACTGGCCGATGCGCACCCACTTCTCGGACTCGAGGTCCTTGTAGTGCTTGAAGAAATGCTCGATCTGCTGGAGCACGATCGACGGCAGGTCGGTGCGCTCGCCCACATCGGTGTAATAGGGGAAGGTGCTGTCCACCGGTACGCAGACCAGCTTCTCGTCGCCGCCGGCCTCGTCTTCCAGCTTCAGCACGCCGATCGGGCGCGAGCGCACGACGCAGCCCGGAACGAAGGGCGTGCGCGCGATCACCAGCGCGTCGAGCGGATCGCCGTCGGGCGACAGCGTGTGCGGCACGAAGCCGTAATTGGCCGGATAGCGCATCGGCGTGTGCAGGATGCGGTCGACGAACAGCGCGCCGGACTTCTTGTCGAACTCATACTTCACCGGCTCGCCGCCAACGGGCACTTCGATGATGACGTTCAGGGTGTGCGGCGGATCGTCGCCGACCGGAATAAGATCGATACGCATGCAATAGCTTTCCCAGAGTTGGCAGGTGATGCCCTTGGTCGAGCACGCCGGGGAAGCGGGGCCGGGTCGCGGCCCCGCCGCCGGTCAGCGCGCCGTGAGCAGCTTGTCCAGGCCAGCCTCTCCCTCGACAGTCTTGACGAGGTGCGGATAGCGCAGCCCGCCATGATAGTCGATGGCGACTTCGCGGAAGCGGTCGCCGCTCTTGAGCAGCAGCTTGATCGGCGCCTTGTCGGTCTTGGCGTTCTTTACCGCGTCGATCAGCCGATCGCTCGAATAGGCCATGCCGTTAACCGCGACGATCGTGTCGCCCAGGTCGATGCCCGCGTTGAACGCGGGGCTGTCCCAGGTCACGGCCATGATCCCGGACTTGCCCACCGCGAGGCCCAGCGAATAGCTGAGGTCGGCGATGCCCTTGCGCGCCATCTTGTTGGGCTCTTCGGTGTAGACGAGCTTGTAGCCGTTGCCGGTGAAGCCGTTGAGCGGCGCCCGCTCGGTCGTCGCGGTCAGCCGCTCGTTGAGCAGCGCCTTCCAGTCATAGGGCTGGATGCCGTTGAGCGTCGCCGCCACGTCGTCGAGCGTATAGGTCAGCTCGCCATAGTCGCCGTCGCGCATCCCGAAAAAGGCCTGGGCGAAATCGTCGATCGACTTCTTGCCGCCCGAAAGCCGGCGGAGCACCGAGTCGACTTCCAGCCAGACGAGCAGTCCTTCGTTGTAATAGTCCTCCGAGCGCTGCCAGCTTACCCAGCCCTTGGGCCGCCGTGCGGTGATGATCGGGTCGTTGGTGGTGTCGAGCAGGTTGCGCCACTGGCGCGCCGGCCGGTTGTCGAGGCTGGCGGCGATGTTCGCCAGCGAATCGAGCGTCTCCTGCTTGCTGTTCAGCCCGGAGCGCGCGCCGAGGACATAGCCCCAGAACTGCGTCTGGCCCTCATACACCCACAGCAGCGAGTTGCGCATCGGCGTCCGGTAATCGGGCGTCCACAGGTCGGCGCCACGACGGAACTTGCCGTCCCAGCTATGCGTGTATTCGTGCGGCAGCAGGTTACGCGCGCCCGCATTCTCGTCCCACTTGGTGAAGTAGCCGGGGCCGACGCCGTTTTCCGAGCTGCGGTGATGCTCCAGGCCGATCCCGCCCATCTCCTCGGTGATCGCGAACAGGAATTCGTAATGGTCGTAATGCTGCGCGCCGAACAGCTTGACCGCCTGCGTCACCAGCGCCTTGTGCTTCGCGATCTGGTCGTCCTTCGCCGCCAGTTCCTCGGCCGCGTCGGCAAAGACGTTCAGCGTCACCTTGTCCGACAGCGGGATGCGCCGATAGTGGCGGCCCGCAAACACCGGCGAATCGACCAGCACCTCGTAATTGGTCTTGTCATAGCTGTAGGTCGATCCCGTCGCCTTGGCGGGTACGGCCGAAGCTGCGGTCCAGCCGGTCGGATAGGTGACGGTCGCCTGCACGGGAATCTGGCGCGTATAATAGCCGGCCGGGTAGAGGCTCACCGAATTCCACTGGAGGTTGAGCATGTTGGGCGCGGCGACGATGCGGCCCTGATCGGGTTCGGTCGCCGAGATGAACTGGAACTCGGCCTCGATCTGCTGCGCCCCGGCAGGCACGTCGATGTGGAAGGCGTAGACGTCGACCGCATCGCGCGTCCACGGCACGTCCTTGCCGTTGGCCCGGATCTTCAGCCCGGCCAGCTTCTCGATTTCGCCGCGCGGACCGTGATTGCCGGGCAGCCATTTCGGGAACAGCAGCACCATGTGCCCGGCTTCGGCGACGGGGATCGTCTCCGTCACGCGGAAGATGCCCTGCTGGACGTTGGTCGCGTCGATGTTGAGCAGCAGCGTGCCCGGATAGGGCACATCGCGCGCCGCCGGAATGGTGTCGACGATCGGGGTGGGGTGGGGAGCCGAGTTCTGGGCCGAAACCGGGACGGTGGTGGCAAGCAGGAGAGCGGCGAACGACAACGCACGAACCATTGGGCGGGCGACCTCGCATCTGGAGTGTGGACAAGGGGTCATAGGCGGCGGCCGCGCGCGACGTAAAGCCTTGATCGTGCGACCAGCCGTTGGGAATGCTGCTCTGGCGGCAATGCTTCACCGCTTCCTAACCAAGCCGGGCTAGGCAGGAGCCGCCATGGACCCTGCGACTTCCTCAAGCGCCTCGTCGCCTCCGGCTTCCGCGGCCGACGCCGCCGGCGGCGGGGCGGCGCGGGACGCCCGTCCCGTTTCGGCGGTCAGCGGAGCGGTCGGCCTGGCGGGGCTGGCCGGCTTGGCGCTGTGGGTGGCGGCCGCGCAGCATTGGGGACTCGACGGTCCCTATGCCGCGCTCGTCAACGTGCTCGCCTGCGCGGTGCCGATGGTTGGCTGGTCGCTCCTCGTCGACCGCGTCCATCGGAACGCGTCGACCGGTATCGACTGGGATCATCCGCGCCCCTGGCGGGCGACGATCGACATCTCGATCACCAAGCTGACCGGCCTTTGGATCACCTGGGGGGCGATGGCGGCGGTCTATCTGCTCGCACGCTTCTGGTGGGATACGCGGTTCGCCAATTTCCCCTTTGCGATGGGCTGCTTTGCGGCCGCCGCTCCATTTCTGTTCGTACTGTCGGTGCCCTACGTGATCTGGCTCGACCGTTATCTGGTCGATCCGCGCGACGGCGCCTGGTCGCTCGGCGCGTGGCTGATGGGGGCCGAAGGCGCGGATCGTGCGGCGATCGCCAACCATCTGCGCAGCTGGGCGGTGAAGGGCTTCTTCCTTGCCTTCATGGTCGCGATCGTGCCGGCGAATTTCGGCCAGTTCGTCGCGATCGATCCACGCCGGGCGCTCGCCAGCCCGGTCACGCTTGCGGGCTACTGCATCGACTTCATGTTCATGGTCGACGTCGCCTTTGCGACGGCGGGCTATGTGCTTACCTTCCGCCCGCTCGACTCGCACATCCGCAGCGCCAACCCCTATGCCGCAGGGTGGACGGCGGCGCTGATCTGCTATCCGCCGTTCGTGCTGATGGGCGGCGGTGGCCCGCTCGATTATCACCCGGGTACGGCGGACTGGACCTATTGGCTTGCCGGCCACGACTGGGCATTGGCGGTGCTCGGTGGCGTGCTCGTCGGCCTGACGGCGATCTATGCTTGGGCGACCGTGGCGTTCGGGCTGCGCTTCTCGAACCTCACGCACCGCGGCATCCTGACGCACGGTCCCTATGCGTTCAGCCGTCACCCGGCCTATCTCGCCAAGAACCTGTTCTGGTGGTTCTCGACGCTGCCTTTCCTCGCGACCACGGGAACGTCGGACGCGATCCGCAACACCGCGCTGCTCGCTGCGGTCAGCGGGGTCTACTATTGGCGCGCGAAAACCGAAGAGCGGCACCTGTCGGCCGATCCTGCCTATCGTGCCTATGACGCCTGGATGGCCCGCTATGGCCTGGTTCCGCGGCTGTTCGCCCGGCTGGGGCTTTCGCGCGGCGCCTGATCACGTCGCCGCGCGGCGCGGTTCAGAAGCGCGCTTCCTCATAGACCCGACTGATATCGCCCTGCCAGTCGCCGTTGAACCGGTCGAGCAGCAGTTGTGCCGGCACCTTGCCGGTGCGCACGATCTCGCGCAGCGGATCGAGGAATCCGCTCTCATTGTCCCCCGAAGCGTTCAGCCGTCCGCGCGCCTTCAGACCCGCCGCCGCGATGTCGAGCACTTCGCCCGCGATGTCGCGCAGCTTGCCGCCGCCCGGCAGCGGCGCGTCGAGCGCCAGCCGGGGAACCGAATCCCGCAGCGTCTGCCGGTCCTCAAGGCTCCAGTCCTTCACCAGCGCCCAGGCCGCATCGAGCGCGCTCTGGTCATAGAGAAGGCCGACCCACAGCGCCGGCAGCGCGCAGATCCGTCCCCAGCGCCCGCCATCGGCGCCGCGCATTTCGAGAAACGTCTTCAGCCGCACTTCGGGAAACGCGGTCGACAGATGGTCGGCCCAGTCGTCGATCGTCGGCTTGTGCCCGGGATAGGCGGGCAGCTCGCCCTTCAGGAAGTCGCGGAAGCTCTGTCCCGCCGCGTCGATATACTGGCCGTCGCGATAGACGAAGTACATCGGCACATCGAGCGCGTACTCCATGTAGCGCTCGTACCCGAACCCGTCCTCGAACACGAACGGCAGCATGCCCGTGCGCGCCGGATCAGTATCCGACCAGATATGGCTGCGATAGCTCAGATAGCCGTTGGGCCGCCCGTCGGTGAAGGGCGAATTGGCAAACAGCGCCGTCGCCAGCGGCTGAAGCGCCAGCCCCACGCGGAACTTCTGCACCATGTCGGCTTCACTGGCATAATCGAGGTTCACCTGGATCGTGCAGGTGCGCAGCATCATGTCGAGGCCCAGATTGCCGACGCGCGGCATATGCGCCAGCATGATCCGGTACCGTCCCTTCGGCATGATCGGCAGGTCGGCGCGCGACTTGTCGTGCCACATGCCGAGTCCCAGCACGTTGAACCCCAGCCGTTCGCCCACCGTCTTGACCTGCTCCAGATGGCGGCCGGTTTCGGCACAGGTCTGGTGCAGGTTGTCGAGCGGTGCGCCCGAAAGCTCGAGCTGGCCCGCCGGTTCCAGGCTGACCGTTCCGTCCGGACCGGAAAGCGCGATGACCTTCCCCGCCTCTTCGATCGGCGTCCAGCCGAATTCGGTCAACGCCATCAACAGGTCATGGATGCCGCCGGGTTCGTCATAGCTCGGCGCGTGATGATCGGCCGTCGCATAGACGAATTTCTCGTGCTCGGTGCCGATACGCCAGCGATCGCGGGGCTTTTCGCCTCGGGCGAAATACTCGATCAGCTGAGCACGGTCTTCGACGACCGCTGCCTGGCTGTCCGAAACGGTCTTCGTGCTCATTTGCGGGCCTTTAATCGCGCCGGAGGCCGGGCGCCAGTGGGATCGTGCAGCGCTTCGCCGTGTCCCTTGGGCCACTTGTGAGGCGACCCGTCGCTACCATGCGATGATGGCAGCATGGTGTCACCAGTCGCCGGCTGCGCCCATCCAAAGCGTCACCGCCGCCGCCGCCGCGGTTTCGGCACGCAGGATGCGTGGCCCCAGCCCGATGCCGACCGCCTGCGACAATGCGCGGATCGCGTCGCGTTCGGCTGGTTCGAATCCGCCCTCGGGACCGATCAGGATGGCAGCCGGACCGCGATGCGCGCGCATCGCCGACCATGCCGGCGTGCCGCCGGTCTCGTCGGCGAAGAACAGCGCGCGGTCCGCCGGCCAGTCGCGCAGCAGCGCAGAGAGCTTCACCGGCTCTGCAAGCTCGGGCAGTGCCGTGCGGCCGCATTGTTCCGCCGCCTCGACCATGTGCGCGCGCAGCCTTTCGCCGTTGAGCCGGTCGACGATCGTTCGTTGGGTCAGGACGGGAACCAGCCGTGCCACGCCCAGTTCGCACGCCTTTTCGGCGACCCAGTCGATCCGCCCTTTCTTGATCGGCGCTGCGCAGAGCCACAGGTCGGGCACGGCCTCGCGTGGGCGGAGCTGCGTCGTCACCTCGAGCATCACGTCGCGGCGCCCGACGCTGGTCGCCACCGCCGCCCATTCCCCGGTGCGGTCATCGAACAGCTTGATCGCTTCGCCGGGCTTCAGCCGCATCACGCCTGCCAGATAATGTGCCTGCGCACCGTCGATGCGGATCGGCCCTTCGGCAAGCGGGGCGTCGATGAAGAGGCGGGGCGCCGATTGTGGCGGCCAGGCGGGCGTGGCAGGCATGGCGATGCTCTAGCCGCACGGTGCCGCGGGGGGAAGCGGGGCCTGGCGTGCGAAACCCGCGCTTGATCTTTGCCGCGCGGCGTCGGAAGGCCGCTCGTCATGGCCGATCTTTCCCAAGCGCTTCCCGATACCGAACATCGCGGGCTGATGCGCCTGCTGCCGGCGCGTGCGCGCCCCTACGCGTTGCTCGGGCGGTTCGATCGACCGATCGGCTGGTGGCTGTTGTTCTGGCCGGGTGCCTGGGCGATCGCGCTCGCCGGCAAGGCGGTTGTCCGTTGGGATCTGCTGCTCTGGTTCCTGCTCGGCAGCATCGCGATGCGCGGCGCAGGCTGCGTCTACAACGACATTGTCGACCGCGACCTCGATCGACAGGTGGCACGCACCGCCGGGCGCCCGCTGGCGAGTGGCGCGGTGTCGCTCAAGGCGGCATGGGCTTGGCTGCTCGTCCTCTGCGCGATCGGCCTCGTGGTGCTGCTTCAGCTTCATGCCACGGCACAGATCGTCGCGCTTGCCAGCCTCGGGCTCGTCGCAGCCTATCCCTTCATGAAGCGGATCACCTGGTGGCCGCAAGCGTGGCTCGGATTGGTTTTTGCCTGGGCCGCTCCGGTCGGCTGGGCGGAAACGGCGGATGGCGGCTGGCTGACGGGGCTGCTCCTCTATGCTGGCGCGATCCTGTGGGTCGTCGGCTATGACACGATTTACGCGATCCAGGATGTCGAGGACGACGCACTGGTCGGGGTCCGTTCTTCGGCGCGGGCGCTCGGGCGCCATGTCCGCCCGGGGGTCTCGCTGCTCTATGCCGGGGCGGTTGCGCTCTGGGGCGCAGCTTTCTGGAGCCTGCGTGCCGATCCGCTCGTCCTCGTCGCCTTGCTGCCGATGGCGGGGCATCTGGGATGGCAGGTCGCGACGTTGCGCCTTGGCGACGGACCCGGCGCGCTCCGGCGCTTTCGCGCGAACCGCGATGCCGGGCTGCTGATGTTCGCGGCCTGTTTCGTGGTCGGCCAGACGCTTTAGGGCACGCCATGCGCCGCGGCCTGGCGCGATCGGCTGGATCGAATGCGTGTCGCCTCTTTCGCGCGGGGCCGGGCACGCCTAAGTCGGCACCATGCTGACCACCGAACAAGCCTGCGCCCGCGTCGAAGACATCGTGGCGCGTGCGCGCGCCGCTGGCGCTGATGCCGCCGATGCGGTCTTTGCCGCCGATCGCTCCGTCTCCGTCTCGGTCCGAATGGGCGCGCTCGAGGATGTCGAGCGTTCCGAAAGCGAGGAGCTGGGGCTGCGCGTGTTCGTCGGCAATCGATCGGCAAGCGTCTCCAGTTCCGACCTCAGCAGTGCTGCCTTCGATGCGCTGGTCGAACGCGCGGTAGCGATGGCGCGCGAGGCACCCGAGGATCGCTGGGCAGGGCTCGCGCCGCAGGACCGGCTGCTCCACGGGGCGCCGCCCAAGCTCGATCTGGACGATGGTGCGGAGGTCGATCCTCAGACGCTGCGTGCCCGCGCGCTGGCGGCGGAGGCGGCGGCGCGCGCCGTTCCTGGCGTGACCAACAGCGAAGGCGGCGCGGCGGGTGCCACGCGCGGCCTGATCGCACTGGCGACCAGCCACGGCTTTGTCGGGGCCTATTCACAGTCGCACCACAGCGTTTCGGCCAGCGTGCTGGCGGGCGAGGGGGGCGCCATGGAGCGCGACCATGCATGGCATAGCGCCCGCTATGCGGCGCAGCTCGAATCCCCCGAAAAGGTCGGCCGCGAGGCAGGCGAGCGCGCCGTGGCGCGGCTCAACCCGCAAAAGCTGGCCAGCGGCGCGATGCCGGTGGTGTTCGATCGTCGCGTCTCGGCGAGCCTGCTCGGCCATTTCATCGCAGCGATCAGCGGCAGTTCGATCACCCGCAAGACCAGCTTCCTGCTCGACCAGCTGGGCGAGGCGGTGTTCGCGCCGGGCATCTCGATTCATGACGATCCGCATCGTCCGCGCGGGCTGCGCTCGCGGCCGTTTGACGGCGAGGGGTTGCCCGTCCAGCCGGTCGCTCTGGTCGATGGCGGCCGGCTCCAGCATTGGCTGCTCGACAGTGCTTCGGCGCGTCAGCTCGGGCTGGAACCTACCGGCCATGCCGCCCGCGGCGTCAACGGCGCGCCCGGCGTTGCGCCCAGCAACCTCTACATGGCGGCGGGCAACGTGCCGGCGGAAACGCTGGTGGGCGAGATCGAGCGCGGCATTCTCGTCACCGAATTGATCGGTCAGGGCGTGAACGGCGTCACCGGCGACTACAGCCGCGGTGCGGCAGGGTTCCTGATCGAAGGGGGCGAGATCACCCGTCCGGTTTCGGAAATCACCATAGCGGGCAATTTGCGCGACATGTTTCGCGCCCTTACCCCCGCGAACGATCTAGAATTCCGTTATGGCATCAACGCCCCCACACTTCGTATCGATGGAATGACCGTCGCTGGTGAATGATCTTGCCCCCGCCGTCGCCGCAATCGCCGCAGAGGCCGGAAAGCTGGCGATGGCGATGTGGCAGACCGACTTTCGCCGTTGGGAGAAATCGCCCGGCAATCCCGTCTGCGCGGTCGATCTCGTGCTCGACCGGCTGCTCCGCGAGCGGCTGACCGCGCTGCTCCCCGACGCCGGCTGGCTGTCGGAAGAGACGGCGGACAATCCCGCCAGGCTTCAGGCTCGGCGCGTCTGGGTGGTCGATCCGATCGACGGCACGCGCGACTATCTGCGGGGGCGAAACGGTTGGGCCGTCTCGATCGCGCTGGTCGATGCCGGTCGTCCGGTCATCGGGGTGCTCGACGCGCCGGCCCGCAAGGAAATCTGGTATGCGGAGGCCGGGCGCGGGGCTTTGCGGAACGGCCGGCCGCTCGCTGCCTCCGGTCGCGTGCAACTCGCCGGTGCGCGGATGCCGGCGGACCACCTGTCGCGTGCCGAGAGTGATTTCGTCACGGTGGCCAAGCCCAACTCGATCGCGCTGCGCATGGCGATGGTCGCTGCGGGCGAGGCCGATCTGATCGCCACGATGCGCTGGGGCAACGAATGGGACATCGCCGCCGCCGCGTTGCTTGCCAGCGAGGCAGGGGCGATCGTCACCGACGTGCTGGGAGGCGCGCTCGCCTTCAATACGCCCCGCGCCCAGGCGTTCGGCGTACTCGCCGCCGCGCCCGGCATTCACGCCCAAGCGGTCGCGCGGCTGAACGATCGCGCCCGTACGGCGATGGCCCGGGCTGATTTCGGGCCGGTTCAGGCGCCTTCGTCGTCGCCGCGATAGCGGATCTGGAGGTAGCGGCCGCGCGTCGCCAACTGATCGAGATCACCCTGCGCCAGTTGCGCTGACATCTGTGCGATCTCGCTGTCAATCACCTGCAATCCCTGCGCGAGCTGCTGGTCGGGAGTCAGTCCATTGCGTTCGACCCGGCGCAGCGGCTCGGGAACGCGGGCATAGCCCTTGATCAGTTCGGGAAGCTGCTCGCCCACCAGCTTGCGCACTTCCAGCGCGGCTCCGCTGTTCTCGTCCAGCGCCGCCAGCTGCGGCGCAAGCACGTCGAGCTTCACGCCGATCGAATCGACCAGCCCCCGCACGGGCGCGGGCAGTGCAGGGCGTTGCGCGTCCAGCCAGGCCTCGGTCGTGCGGGGCAGCGCCTTCAGCGGGACCTGCGCCAATTGCTCGACGCGCGGCGCCGCCTGAACGGGGAACATCGCGAAGATCACGGTGGCCGCGATCAGCGCCAGCATCACGGCCATTGCGCCCATCATGCCGATGCCGTTGGGAAGCATCAGTCCGGCGACGATCGCCGCCACGATGATGGCGCCGTCGGCTGCCGCGATTCGTCCCAGCCGCCGCAGGATTTCCGCCTCGCGCCGCCGGCGTGCGCGCTGTGCGTCCGGCCCGGCGCCGGTACGCGCACGCGTGCGCTCGAGCAGCGCTTCGGCATGGGCAAGCTGGCGATCGACGTCGGTCGGCATGGCGGCTTACAGCGCCTCCAGCTTGAAGGGGGCCGCACCGCTGCCCTGGTTCTGCGTCGCGCCCTCGGCACGCGCGATATAGCCCTTCGACTTCTCGACCTCGTTCGACAATGTGGTCACGGTCACCTTCATCGAATCGAGCGCCTTCAGCTTGAAGCTGTCGATCGCGTCCATCGTGTCATAGATGTTCTGGAAGGCGCGCTGGAGCGTTTCGACCGGAATGGTCGAGCTGGCGGCCTGTTCGTGGATCGCCGCCGACTGGCTCTTGAGCAGCTGGCTCGTCGAATCGATCAGCCCTGCGGTGGTGGTGTTGAGCGCGGTGATCTGGTCGAGCACCAGCTTCTGGTTGGTGAGCGCCTGTGCCACCGTCACTGCGGTGCGCAGCGCCGAAACGGTCGTGGTCGACGCACGATCGACCCCCTTGATCAGCTCGACATTGTTCTTCTTGACCAGATCGAGCGCGAGATAGCCCTGCACTGTCACCGCCATCTGGGTCAGCAGGTCCTGCGTGCGCTGCCGCGTATAGAAGAGCGCGGTCTCGCGGATCGTCTTGGCCTTGGCGGGGTCGGTGTGATCGAGCTCGTTTGCCTTGTCCTCCAACCGGGCGTCCATCGCCTTCGACAGATAGATCATCTGTTCGAGCCGGCCCATCGCCGCCCACAGGTTCGCGCGCTCGGTGTCGATCGCGGCGTTGTCCATCAACAGCTCGTCCTTGCCGTTGGCCAGGCTCTTCAGGATCGCGTTGATGTGCGTCTGCGACGACTGGTATTTCTGGAAATATTTCTTGAAACCGCCCGAGCCGAAGATGCGGTCGAGCAAACCGCCCTTGCCTCCGATCAGCTTGCCGTTCTTGCTGGGGTCCAGGTCTTCCACCTGGCGGCGCAGGGCGATCAGGTCGGTGCCCACGCCCGATTCGCCGTCCATCGCCTTCACCGGCCGATCGAGGAAGCGGTTGGACTGGCCGGCCGCGTCGCGAATCTCCTTCTGGCCCATCGCCGCGATGGCATCGACGCGCTTGCCGAATTCGGGCGAATTCACATCCTGCGCCACCAGATCGGCAATGAACGCGTCGACGCGCTTTTCAAGCTCGCTCTTCTTGCCGTCGTCCACCGGCACCAGTCCGGCGGCTTTTTCGGGGGCGACCGTCGGCACCGGATCGGGCGGCGTCAGGACCAGGTCCTTTTCGGCCGTCACGCTATCAGCTCCAGTCGCCATCCCGTACTCCATCGTGTTGCTTCGGTCCCAGATTGCGGCCTCGGCGTCGCGTGTTCAAGCACCGCATCGCGCAAATATCGGCGTCGTCTCCGACACTGAACGATACGGTGTCTTGTTCATATAGGACACAAGCGCCTCCTGCCAAGCATTGCTGCGCGTTCAGCGCGCCGCCTTGAGTGCCCGGCCCCACCACGTCAGTTCGTCGAGCAGGTGCGCCGTCCACCGCACGTCCTTGTCGTCGCCGGTGAAGCGCCCGTCATTCACCTTGCTCCACACGCCCATGATATGAACCGAGGCCTCGAGCGGCGCCATCTGCAGCTCGCGCGCGATGCAGGTCAGCTGTTCGATCGACCGGGCGCCGCCATTGCCGCCATAGCCGACAAAGGTGACCGGTTTGCGGTTCCATTCGGCATAGACGAAGTCGAGCGCGTTCTTGAGCACCGCCGGAGGCGCGTGATTATATTCGGGCGCGATCAGGATGTAGCCGTCGGCCGACGCGACCTGTTCGGCCCAGCGCTGCTGGAGCGGATCGCGGTAATTGCCCTTCGCGGGCGCGTCGGCAAAGGCATAGAAGGGCAGCGCCCGTTGCTTGAGGTCGACCAGCTCCAGCGCCAGTTCTTCGCGCCCGGCGGCCTGTTCGATCACCCAGCGACCCACCGGTTCGGCCATGCGCCCCTCGCGGACGCTGCCCAGGATGACCAAGATCTTCAACGGCGTCGTCATCTGCTTCTTCCGATTTCTGCCCCACCCTTCCCGGAAACGATAAACTAGGCTAAGGGCGCCGCGAACCCGCGCTCCAGCGAAACTTCAGGATATCGCATGAACCTCCGCAACGTGGCGATCATCGCACACGTCGACCACGGCAAGACCACGCTCGTCGACCAGCTCTTCCGCCAGTCCGGCACCTTCCGCGACAACCAGCGCGTGGAAGAACGCGCGATGGACTCCAACGATCTGGAGAAGGAACGCGGCATCACCATTCTGGCGAAGTGCACCAGCGTCGAATGGGAAGGCACGCGCATCAACATCGTCGACACGCCCGGCCACGCCGACTTCGGTGGCGAGGTGGAGCGCATCCTCAGCATGGTCGACGGCGTGATCCTGCTGGTCGACAGCTCGGAAGGCGCGATGCCGCAGACCAAGTTTGTCACCGGCAAGGCGCTGGCGCTCGGCCTCAAGCCGATCGTCGTCGTCAACAAGATCGACCGTTCGGACGCGCGGATCCAGGAAGTCCTCGACGAGGTGTTCGACCTGTTCGTCAGCCTCGACGCCAACGATGAGCAGCTCGATTTCCCCGTCCTCTACGCTTCGGGCCGCAACGGCTATGCCAGCGACGATCCCGAAGCACGCGAGGGAACGCTGCGCCCGCTGTTCGAAAAGATCGTCGGCCACGTCCCGCCGCCCCAGGTCGATCCGGACGCCGAGTTCAAGTTCCTCGTCACGCTGCTCGATCGCGACAACTTCCTCGGCCGTATCCTTACGGGGCGGGTCGAACAGGGCACGGTCAAGATGAACCAGCCGATCCATGCGCTCGACGCTGACGGCAACATCATCGAGACGGGCCGCGCGACCAAGATCATGGCGTTCCGCGGGCTGGAGCGCGTTCCGGTCGAAGAGGCGCAGGCGGGCGACATCATCAGCCTCGCAGGCCTCACCGTCGCGACCGTGGCGAACACCATTGCCGACACGTCGGTCAGCGCGCCGATCAAGGCGCAGCCGATCGACCCGCCGACGCTGTCGATGCGCTTCGCCGTCAACGACTCGCCGATGGCCGGCCGCGAAGGCAGCAAGGTCACGAGCCGCATGATCCGCGACCGCCTGTTCCGCGAAGCCGAATCGAATGTCGCGATCCGCGTCACCGAGAGCGAGGACAAGGACAGCTTCGAAGTCGCCGGCCGCGGCGAGCTTCAGCTCGGCGTGCTGATCGAGACGATGCGCCGCGAAGGCTTCGAGCTGGGAATCAGCCGTCCGCGCGTGCTGTTCCGCGAAGGCGAGAACGGCCGCGAGGAGCCGTATGAAACCGTCGTGATCGACGTGGACGAGGAATTTTCGGGCACGGTCGTCGACAAGATGAACCAGCGCAAGGCCGAGATGACCGACATGCGTCCGAGCGGTGGCGGGAAGACCCGCATCACCTTCTCGGCGCCGTCGCGCGGCCTGATCGGCTATCATGGCGAGTTCCTGTCGGACACGCGCGGCACCGGCATCATGAACCGGCTGTTCGAGAAGTACGGACCGTACAAGGGCGCGATCGAGGGCCGCAAGAACGGCGTGCTGATCTCGAACGGCACCGGCGAGGCCGTCGCCTACGCGCTCAACGCGCTTGAGGAGCGCGGCGTGCTCTTCGTGTCGCCCGGCGACCCGATCTACGAGGGCATGATCATCGGCGAGAATGCCAAGACGGATGACCTCGAGGTCAATCCGATGAAGTCGAAGCAGCTCACCAACTTCCGCGCCTCGGGCAAGGACGAGGGCATTCGCCTGACTCCCCCGCGCAAGATGACGCTCGAACAGGCGATCGCCTATATCGACGACGACGAACTCGTCGAGGTGACGCCGAAGTCGATCCGGCTCCGCAAGCGCCATCTCGATCCGCACGAGCGCAAGCGCGCAAGCCGCGCCAACGCGGCCTGATCGGACAGAGAACGGACAGGGAAGGGGTCGGCACTGCCGGCCCCTTTTTCGTTCGGGGGCAGCGTTGTTCCGTAGGATTTCGCATTGCTCCGTGGCCGGCGTCTGCCAGGCTGGTCGCCGCAACGGACACAACGGAGACACCATGGCCAAGGATTATCAGGCGCTCACGCAGGACATCGGCGCCTATACCGCCGAACTGCGCAAGCTGACGCCCGACGCGATGCAGGGCTTCTATGCGCTCGCCAAGGCTGCGGGTGCCGAGGGGGCGGTCGACGCCCGCACCAAGGAGTTGATCGCGCTGGCGATCGGCGTGACGCAGCGTTGCGACGGCTGCATCGGCTTCCACACCAAGGCGCTCGTCAAGATGGGCGCGACGCGCGCCGAAGTGGCCGAGGTGATGGCGATGTGCGTCTATATGGGCGGTGGTCCTGCGCTGATGTACGCCGCCGACGCGCTGCGCGCCTATGACCAGTTCGCCGGCCCGCCGGCTGAGGCTCAGGCCTGATCGCACCCGCGGAGCGGGCCGGCGTAATCAGTAGAAGCGCGCGAGCGTCAGCACGACGTCACGCCCGGCGCATGACGTCAGGCGGACAAGTGTTCCCGGCGCCCCGGCGGTCCAGCGGGGCAGCGTTGCGCGATCGGGGGCCGTGCCGTCGATCCCGCAGATGCGCTCCCCGGCGCGCAACCCGCTTTGTGCCGCGGGCGAGCCCCGCATCACATGCACGATCCGCAGCGCACCCGCCTCGGATGCCATGATCAGCCCGCTCGTCGATCGCGGCACCGGCGCGGCGGCCCGCTTCCGAGGCGCGAGCACCAGGCGGCCCGCCTGCGCATCGATCAGCACATGGTAGCGATCGAGCAACGCGGTGCCGATCCGGCCGGCGGCCCCTGTCCGCGCCCAGAATGGGGAGGGCGGATCCACCCGTATTTCCGCTTCGGCGGCGGGCAGGTCGCCTAGGCGGACGTGCGCCACGGCAAGCCCGCTCGTCTGTTCGCCGCCCAGTCCCCAGCCGATCGTCGTCGTTGGAGCTGGCGCCAGTCCCGCGGCGGCCCAGGCGCGCTCGGTCAGGGTCAATGCACCACCGTCGCCCGTGTCGATCAGAACCGGGCGCACGCGTCGATTCGCGACCCTCGCCTCCGTCAGCCACCGCTCTCCGGCGCGCCGGATCGTGATGCTGGTTCCCGCAAAAGGCCTCCGACCGCTCGGCATCAGCCGCAGCCGCGCTGTGTCGAAGTCGATCTCGATCGCGGCGGCGCTCAGCACATCGGCGCCCAACAGCATGTCCGTGGCAAGGCGCGCGTCGGCGGCGGCGGGTGTGATGCCGATCGTGCCACCGGTCCGCGTGAGCCCGCCGACAGTGAGCCGTTCGGCGGCAGCCCAAACGATCGGCACGTCGCCGCCGATCGCGATCCCTCGTCTTTCGCCTTCGTGCCGAAGCGCCTTCACCCCAGCACGTGCCGCCAAAGCCGGGGTGATGATCGTGTGGCTGAGACCGGTGTCGACGATCGCGCGGGCCGCGACGCCGTTCAGCGTCACCATCAGCCGGATTTGCCCAAAGGGCGTGCGCGCGAACGCAATCCACGGATTGTCGGGATCCGGGGCAAAGCGGTCCTGCGTCGACGGAGCGGCGTGGCCCGCGGTCAGAGGCGCCGCGAACGCGACAGCGGTCAATGCCGCCAGAAGGGGCAGGGGCCGGGCAAGCACGCGACAACCTCTAGCGCGCTGCGCCGGCCTCCGCACGCGCCCAAGCCATCAGAGACAGGCTTCGAGCAACGCCTGGTCGAATCCGAACTGCTTTGCCTTTTCGAGCGTATAGGGGCGAAGGCCCATCGACCGGTATTCGCCCACGATCTTTCCGTCGGCGGTCTCGTCCAGATATTCGAACTTGAACAGCTCCTGCGTGACGATCACCGGCCCTTCCATGCCGATCACCTCGGTCACGTTGGTCACGCGGCGCGAACCGTCGCGCAGGCGCTTCACCTGGATGATGAGGTCGACCGAATCGGCGATCTGACGGCTGATCGCCTCCTTCGGCACCTTGATGTCAGACATCATCACCATGTTCTCCATACGCGCCAGCGCCTCGCGCGGGCTGTTCGAGTGGAGCGTGCACATCGAGCCGTCATGGCCCGTGTTCATGGCGGCGAGCATGTCGAAACATTCGGAGCCGCGGATTTCGCCCAGGATGATGCGGTCGGGACGCATACGCAGCGCGTTCTTCACCAGATCGCGAATCGTGATCTCGCCCTGTCCCTCGAGGTTGGGCGGACGCGTTTCGAGCGGCAGCCAGTGCGGCTGCTGCAGCCGCAATTCGGCCGCATCCTCGATCGTGATGACGCGCTCGCCCGGGTCGATCAGCTTCGACAGCGCGTTGAGCATCGTCGTCTTGCCCGAGCCGGTGCCGCCGGAGATCACGACGTTGAACCGGCTGGCGCCTGCGATCTTGAGTGCGGTCGCCATTTTCTGGCTCATCGATCCGCCCTGCGCCATCATGTCGAGCGTGATCGGCTTGGCCGAGAATTTACGAATCGAGATGGCGGTGCCCCGCAGCGAAAGCGGGGGCACGATCACGTTGACGCGGCTGCCGTCCTTGAGGCGGGCGTCGGCAAGCGGCGTCGTCTGGTCGACGCGACGGCCGACCGAGTTGCAGATGCGCTGGGCGATCTGGAACAGATGTTCCTCGTCGCGGAACTGGATGTTGGCCAGTTCCAGCTTGCCCTTGCGCTCGACATAGGTTTGCTCGGGACCGTTGACCATGATGTCGGTGATCGTCGCGTCGGCGAGCAACTCCTCGAGCGGCCCGAGCCCGAGCAGTTCGTCGACCAGCACCTTTTCCAACGCGAACTGCTCGCGCCGGTTGAGCGTCAGCTTCAGTTCGGCGAGCACTTCGCCGATGATCGGACGGAATTCCTCGGCAAGTTCGTCCTTGCTCAGCGTCGCGGCGGCTTCGGGATCGACGCGTTCGAGCAGGCGGGGCAGCACCTGTTCCTTGATGCGGTGGATCGACGCTTCGAAACCCTCGTTGCGCGCGCCGCTCAGTTCGGCCGGTGCCGCCTGGCGTTCGGCCAGCCGCTGCATCGCGTCGCTGCTGGCGACGCTCGGACCGCCGGGGTCGCGTGGCTCCATGATGGAAACGGGTCCCGCCAGGCCGCCGCCGCCCGGCAGCGGAACGCTCGAAATCGGGGGGAACTGGTCGCCGCCCATCGGGATCGGATCGGGCTGGCGGACGCCCGGCATCGGGCCCTGCATCGGGCGCGCCACGCCGAAGGCGGGACGGCCCCCGGTCGCGCTTCCCATGCCGCTGCGTCGTCCGAATGCGCTCATATCGTCTTGCTTCTCCGAGTGCGCTTGGGCGTAGCGGTGAAGGCTTGAGAATTGGCTAATTCGCCCGTTCCGTTGCGGCGCGGGTGCGCGCGGCGGACAACGAAAAACGCCCCGGAAGCAGCTTCCGGGACGTCAACGGACGCGAATCATGCAATCAAGCGAGCGCGGCAGCAGCGCTCCGCCGGGATTATTCGGCGCGTTCGGCCAGTACGGTCAGGCCCTGCGCGTTGACCTCGGCGAAGCCGCCTTCGACGCGGATGATCTCCGGGGTCGCGTTGCCCGTCTTGTAGACCTCGATATTGCCGTCGCGGACGGTGGACATGAAGGGCGCATGGCCCTCGAGCACGCCGAAGTCGCCCTCGGTGCCGGGAACGACGACCATGTGCACGTCCTCGGAACGGACGAGCTTTTCGGGGGTGACGAGTTCGAAGTGCAGCATCTTCTTCTTCCTAAATTCCCCGCCGGTCTGCGGGGATCATTCGGCGTGGTCGCCGCCTGGCTGCCGGTCCCCCTTCCACCAGGGAAAGGGGACCGGGATCGGGCTCAGGCCTCGCCGGCCAGCTTCTTGGCCTTTTCGACGGCCTCGTCGATGCCGCCGACCATGTAGAAGGCCGCTTCGGGGAGGTGGTCATATTCGCCGTTCACCACCGCCTTGAACGACTTGATGGTGTCTTCCAGCTGGACGAACTTGCCCGGGATGCCGGTGAACACCTCGGCGACGTGGAACGGCTGCGACAGGAAGCGCTGGATCTTGCGTGCGCGGCTGACGGTCAGCTTGTCCTCTTCCGACAGCTCGTCCATGCCCAGGATGGCGATGATGTCCTGCAGCGACTTGTACTTCTGCAGGATCGACTGGACCGCACGGGCAGTCTCGTAATGCTCCTGGCCGACGACGCGCGGCTCAAGCACGCGGCTGGTCGAGTCGAGCGGATCGACTGCCGGGTAGATGCCGAGCTCCGAAATCGCGCGCGAAAGCACGGTCGTCGCGTCGAGGTGGGCGAACGACGTGGCCGGCGCCGGGTCGGTAAGGTCGTCGGCGGGAACGTAGATCGCCTGGACCGAGGTGATCGAACCCTTGGTCGTCGAGGTGATGCGCTCCTGCAGCGCGCCCATGTCGGTCGACAGCGTCGGCTGATAGCCCACGGCCGAAGGAATACGGCCGAGCAGCGCCGACACTTCCGAACCCGCCTGGGTGAAGCGGAAGATGTTGTCGACGAAGAACAGCACGTCCTGGCCTTCGACGTCGCGGAAATATTCCGCGATGGTCAGGCCCGACAGCGCGACGCGGGCACGGGCGCCCGGCGGCTCGTTCATCTGGCCATAGACCAGCGCGACCTTCGATCCCTCGCTCGTCGGGTTGCCGTCGGCATCCTTGGCGATGACGCCGGCGTCGAGGAACTCGTGATAGAGGTCGTTGCCCTCACGGGTACGCTCGCCCACGCCCGCGAACACCGAGGTGCCGCCATGGCCCTTCGCGATGTTGTTGATCAGCTCCTGGATGAGCACGGTCTTGCCCACGCCGGCGCCGCCGAACAGGCCGATCTTGCCGCCCTTCGCATACGGCGCGAGCAGGTCGATCACCTTGATGCCGGTGACGAGAATCGCGCTGTCGGTCGACTGCTCGACGAACTCGGGAGCCTTGGCGTGGATCGGCGCCTTCAGGTCGGTGCCGATCGGGCCGCGCTCGTCGATCGGTTCGCCGACGACGTTCAGGATGCGCCCCAGCGTCTTCGGGCCAACGGGAACCGAGATCTGCGCGCCGGTGTCGGTCACGGCCTGGCCGCGGGTCAGGCCCTCGGTCGAGTCCATCGCGATCGTGCGGACGGTGTTCTCGCCCAGATGCTGCGCCACTTCGAGCACCAGACGGTTGCCGTTATTGTCCGTCTCGAGCGCCGAGAGGATGGCGGGCAGGTTGTTGTCGAACGTGACGTCCACGACCGCGCCGATCACCTGCGCGATGCGGCCGACATTGTTCGTGGTGGCCACAGGGGGGCTCAATTCAGGCGCCGTTGCCATCTTCACTTCCTTGCGGTTGAATTTGCGTTCTGGGGCGAAGCCGGGGCTTCGGATCGGGTGAACGAGACCAGCAGCGTGTTGCTGTTGGCCGCCGTGCTGCCCTGGAGCGGCTGGATGTCGACGCGGATCGCGACGCCATGCAGAAGAACCGACGCCGATCGCCGCTCGTTGATCGCGCGCTTGATGTCATCGCCGGTGCCGACCTCGAACCGGCTCAGAAAGCCGTTGAGGATGCGCTGCGGGATGCGCCGGGCGTCGGCTTCCTTCTGCGACTCCGGTGCCCTCGCCTCGTCGATGTCGAAGCGGAAGCGCACGGTGTCGATCGCGCCGGCGCTGCGCCCGTTCGCCTCGAAATCGGTGCGAACCGTGATGGCGCCCGGCGTCCTGGGCAGCGTCTGCACCTTGCCCTTAGCGGCATAGGCAGTGCCCGTGCCGCTATAGCCGCCGACGGCATAGCCGAACTCGTTGGCGGCGGCGACGACGCGCGCGGGGTCGGTGAACATCCGTTGCCAGCGCTCGCGCATCACCACATCGGCGTCGGGCGCGACGCCTGCCGCCGCCGCCTGCGTCTCGTTGAGCGGCCCCTGCGCCCCTTGCGGCGCACGGCTCCCGCACCCCGCAAGCGCGAGGCCGGTCAGCACGAACGCAAGGGCGGCGGGCCGCTGCATCAAAGGGCCTCGGCCCCCGAGATGATTTCGACCAGCTCGGTGGTGATCGCAGCCTGGCGCGTGCGGTTGTACTGGATCGTCAGCCGATTGATCAGGTCGCCGGCATTGCGCGTGGCGTTGTCCATCGCGGTCATCTTCGAACCCTGTTCCGACGCGGCATTCTCGCGCATCGCACGATAGACCTGGATCGCGACGTTGCGCGGCAGCAGGTCGGCCAGGATCGATTCCTCGTCGGGTTCATATTCGACCGTCGCCGAAGCCGCGTCGTCGACGCCCGCCTCATCGGCGGCCGGGATCGCCACGGGCAGCAACTGCTGCTCGGTCGGCTCCTGCACCAGCACCGACTTGAAGTTCGAATAGAACAGGTGCGCGACGTCGAACTCGCCCGCCTCGAACCGGCGGATCAGGTCGTCGGCATAGCCGCGGGCCTCGGCGAAGCCCAGCTTGCCCAGGTCGCCCGGCTCGACGGAGTGGACGATGTCGTCGCGGAACTGGCGAGCCAGCACGGCGCGGCCCTTGCGGCCGATCGTGTAGAACTTCACGGTCTTGCCCTGCGCCTTCAGTTCCAGCGCACGACGCCGCGCGAGGCGGGCAATGTTGGTGTTGAACGCGCCGGCGAGGCCGCGATCCGACGTCGCGACCACCAGCAGGTGCACCGCGTCCTTGCCCGATCCGGTCAGCAGCTTGGGCGCGCTGGCGCTGGCGGAAACCTTTGCCGCCAGGCTCGTGACCACCGCCTCGAGCCGCTGGGCATAGGGGCGCCCGGCCTCGGCCGCTTCCTGCGCGCGGCGCAGCTTGGCGGCGGCGACCATCTTCATCGCCTTGGTGATCTTCTGCGTCGACTTCACCGAGCCGATGCGGAGCTTGAGGGCCTTGAGGCTAGCCATCTTCTTCCTTCTTCTCCCTCCGAGAGGGCTGGGGAGAGGGGCAGGGTTACCCGCTGCCGCTCACCTCAACCCTCTCCCCGCGGGCGCGGGGAGAGGATCATGGGTTCAGGCAAAGGTCTTGGCGAACGCGGTCAGCGCATCCTTGATCTTCGCCTTGGTCTCGTCCGACAGATCCTTGGTCTCGCGGATCGTCTTCAGCACATCGGCGTGCGCCGTACGCATTTCGGCGAGCATCGCCGCTTCATAGCGCACCACGTCCTGCACCGGGATCGTGTCCAGGAAGCCCTGGGTACCGGCGAAGATCGAAACGACCTGCTCTTCGAACGGCATCGGGTTGAACTGCGGCTGCTTGAGCAGCTCGGTCAGGCGCGCACCGCGGTTGAGCAGCTTCTGGGTCGACGCGTCGAGGTCCGAACCGAACTGCGCGAACGCCGCCATCTCGCGATACTGGGCGAGCTCGAGCTTGATCGAGCCGGCAACCTTCTTCATCGCCTTGGTCTGGGCGGCCGAACCGACGCGGCTGACCGAAAGGCCGACGTTGATCGCCGGACGGATGCCCGCGAAGAACAGGTCGGTTTCCAGGAAGATCTGGCCGTCGGTGATCGAGATCACGTTGGTCGGGATGTACGCCGAAACGTCGCCCGCCTGCGTCTCGATGATCGGCAGCGCGGTCAGCGAACCGGCGCCGTTGGCGTCGTTCATCTTCGCCGCGCGCTCGAGCAGGCGGCTGTGGAGATAGAACACGTCGCCCGGATAGGCTTCGCGGCCCGGCGGACGGCGGAGCAGCAGCGACATCTGACGATAGGCGACGGCCTGCTTCGAAAGATCGTCATACACGATCACGGCGTGCATGCCGTTGTCGCGGAAGAACTCGCCCATCGCGCAGCCGGTGTAGGGCGCGAGGAACTGCAGCGGGGCCGGCTCCGAGGCGGTCGCGGCGACGACGATCGAATACTCCATCGCGCCATTCTCTTCGAGCTGGCGGACGATCTGCGCGACGGTCGAGCGCTTCTGGCCGACGGCGACGTAGATGCAGTAGAGCTTCTTGGATTCGTCCGAACCCTGGTTGATGCCCTTCTGGTTGATGAAGGTGTCGATCGCGACGGCGGTCTTGCCGGTCTGGCGGTCGCCGATGATCAGCTCGCGCTGGCCGCGGCCCACGGGCACCAGGGCGTCGAGCGCCTTGAGGCCGGTCTGCATCGGCTCGTGCACCGACTTGCGCGGGATGATGCCCGGCGCCTTCACTTCGACGCGGCGGCGTTCGGTGTATTCGATCGGGCCCTTGCCATCGATCGGGTTGCCCAGCGCGTCGACGACGCGGCCCAGCAGCCCGCGGCCGACGGGGACGTCGACGATCGTGCCGGTGCGCTTCACGGTCGCGCCCTCGCGGATCTCGGCGTCCGAGCCGAAGATCACGACGCCGACATTGTCGGCTTCGAGGTTGAGCGCCATGCCCTGCACGCCGTTGGCGAATTCGACCATCTCGCCGGCCTGGACCTTGTCCAGCCCGTGGATGCGCGCGATGCCGTCACCGACCGAGAGCACGGTGCCGGTCTCGCTCACTTCGGCATCGGTGCCGAAGCTGGCGATCTGGTCCTTGATGACCTTGGAGATTTCTGCGGCGCGGATATCCATGGTTTAGCCTTCAGCCTTTCATCGCGTGCGCGAGGGAGTTCAAACGGGTCTTGATCGACGAATCGATCATCTGGCTGCCGATCTTCACGACCAGGCCGCCGAGCAGCGAGGGGTCGACCGAAAGGTCGACGATGACGTCGCGGCCGACGCGGGTGCGCAGCTGCGCCTTCAGCGCCTCGACCTGATCGGCATCGAGCGGATGGGCCGAAACCACCTGCGCCGTCGTCTCGCCGCGGAAGTCGGCGGCAAGCGCACGGAAGTCGCGGATGATCGCGGGCAGCACCGCCAGTCGGCGATTCTCGGCCAGCACGCCCAGGAACTTCGTCGTGGTGCCGTCGAGGCCCAGCGCGGCCGCCGTGGCGGCCACGGCCTTGCCGGCTTCGGCGCGGCTGATCAGCGGGCTGGTGGTGAGCGTCTTGAAGTCGCTCGATTCGTCGAGCGCAGCCTGCACGCGGGCAAGGCTCGCCTCGACTTCTGCCAGGTTCTTGGCGTCACGCGCGAGCTCGAACAGCGCGGTTGCGTAACGTCCGCTTAAGCTGGCCTGGATACCGCCGGATGTCTCCACGCGATCGGGTTCCCCTTGGAGGTTCGGAATGGCCCCATGCACAAATAAGGGCCGGCGCCGAAGACGCTGCCCCATGGGTTGGGCGGCTGCTAGCATCGGGGCCGCAGCGATGCAACCCGCTGACTTGCGCGCGCGTGAATGCTAGCCGATGCGCCCCCGCGCACCGCGGCGTGCGGTGCGAATCGGGGCAGGGAGAATCGCCGATGATGACCGGCCAGTTCGAACGGCACATCATGGCCGACGGCGCCAAAATTCGCGTTTATCATGCGGTTGCGCAGGGCGCTCGCCGCGGCGGCATCGTTCTTCTCCAGGAGATTTTCGGGGTCAACTCGCACATTCGCAGCCTTTGCGACCGCTTTGCCACGCTGGGTTTCGAAGTGCTCGCGCCCGCGCTTTTCGATCGCGAGGCCCCCGGATTCGAGGTCGGCTATGATGCCGACGGCATCGCGGCGGGGCGTCGGCTGGCGCGCGAATTGCATCCGATAGCGTTGTCACTGTCCGACACCCAGTCCTGCATCGACGCGCTGGTGCCCGATGGCCCGGTTTTCGTCGTCGGCTATTGCTATGGTGGGTCGCTCGCCTGGTTCGCTGCGACGCGGCTGCACGGTGTTGCGGCGGTCGCGGGCTATTACGGTGCGCTGGTGCCGGATGCGGCGGACGAGGGGCCGCGCTGCCCGGTGGCGCTCCATTTCGGGCGCCATGATCCGGGAATCCCGCTCGCCGGGGTCGAACGCGTGATCGCTGCGTCCCACCCCGGAACGCAGGTGTACCTTTACGACGCCGGGCACGGCTTCAACTGCGACCAGCGCGCCGATTATGATCCGTCGGCAGCGGCGCTGGCGCTCGATCGCACGCTGGCGCTGTTTGCCGCGGCAGGCGCCGGCAGCCGTTGAACGCGCGGTTGCCGGGCGCTGTGGCAATGGAGGGGGCGGGATGATGCGGCGATACTGGATCGGGGCAAGGGGCTGCGCGGCGCTCGTCCTGGCGGCGTTTGGTGGAGGGTTTGCCGGGGCTGAGGTGCTCGAGGCGACGGGCGAGTTTCCGGCGCGGGCGCGTGAGGTGAGCTTTCTGGCATCGCTGGCGGTCGAGCGCTTTGCAGGCGAGGACGGCCCGGCGCTCGCGATTGCGATCGAGCGCGCGCTCGTCGAACCGCGTGCCGACGGCGCCGAGTTCTTCGACCTGCGCGCACCGGGCGCACGCGTCGAGGGCGCCGTTTCCGGCACGGTCGCCACCGGCGTCGATACCAGCCGGGTACGCGAGAAGCGCCGTCGTTGCGTCGCGCGCGACGACAAGGGCAAGTGCAGCGAAGAGGCCGAGGTCGAGGTCGGCTGTACCCGCCGACTCGTTTCGGTCGAGGCGGACGTGCGGATCGTCCGCATGGCCGACGGCCGCATTCTCTATTCGGCGCGCAAGCCCGAGAGCCGCACCGATACCTGGTGCGAGGGCGACAGCCCCGCCGAGGGGACCGAAACGGTGGTGCGTGAGGCGTTGGGGCGCATTGCCCAGGCGGTGCGCGACGACGTCGTGCCGCGGATCGATCATTATCGGATTCGCGTGCGCGAAAGCACGCGCGGGATGTCGCGCGAACAGGCCGACGGCTTCAAGCTGCTGGTCCGCCAGACCAAGAGCGATCCCGCCGGGGCCTGTGCCGGCTGGGCGGCGATGGCGCGCGACCTGCCGGATCATCCGTCGGTGCTGTTCGATCTCGGCGTCTGTGCCGAACATGGCGGCAGCTATGCCGAGGCGGCGCGCTTCTACCGCGCCGCGCAGGCGGCCGGGGCGGGCGAGGCCGGCGATGCGGCGGCGCGGGCCGACCAGTTG
>JAFABD010000112.1 GCA_023426225.1 Pseudomonadota bacterium
GCCGCACCCGCCGCTGCGGGCGGGTCGCGCTCCTGCGCCGGGGCGGGCAGCGGCGCCGTCGCCAGCGCCGCCGCGATCAGCAGCTTACATGTTGGGATAATTGGGACCGCCGCCACCTTCGGGCACCACCCAGTTGATGTTCTGCGTGGGGTCCTTGATGTCGCAGGTCTTGCAGTGAACGCAATTCTGCGCGTTGATCTGGAACCGCAGATCATCGCCTTCCCCCACGACCTCGTACACACCCGCCGGACAGTAACGTTGCGCCGGCTCGGCGTACATCGGCAGATTGTACGAAAGGGGAATGTCCGGATCCTTGAGCGTCAGGTGGATCGGCTGGTCCTCCTCGTGGTTGGTGTTCGACAGGAACACCGAGGAAAGCCGGTCGAACGTCAGCACCCCGTCGGGCTTGGGATAGTCGATCGGCTTGCACTGGTCGGCGCGCAGCAGCGTCTCGTTGTCGGGGTGGTGCTTCATCGTGAACGGCCAGCGCAGGCCCAGATGCTCGCTCCACATCGCGACGCCCGACAGCAGCGTGCCCCAGGTCAGGCCGAACTTCTTGACGAGCGGCACGACGTTGCGGACGCCGCGCAGTTCCTTCTCGACCCAGCTGTCCGCATAGGCCTCGGGATAGGCGTTGAGCTCGTCGCCCTCGCGGCCCGCGGCGATCGCGGCAAAGGCCGCCTCGGCCGCCATCATCCCGCTCTTCATCGCGGTATGCGTGCCCTTGATGCGGGGGACGTTCAGGAAACCGGCGCTGTCGCCGATCACCGCGGCGCCCGGCGCCACCAGCTTGGGCACCGATTGCCAGCCGCCGTCGCTGATCGCGCGCGCGCCATAGGAAACGCGCTTGGCACCCTTCAGGATCTTGGCGATCTCGGGGTGCGTCTTCCAGCGCTGCATTTCCTGGAACGGCGAAAGCCAGGGATTCTTGTAGTCGAGCCACACGACGAAGCCCAGCGCCACCTGGCCGTCGGCCTGGTGGTACAGGAAGCCGCCGCCATTGGCCTCGCGCTCGTCGAGCGGCCAGCCCTGCGTATGGATCACGCGGCCCGGCACATGGTTGGCGGGGTCGATGTCCCACAATTCCTTGATGCCGATGCCATAGACCTGCGGCTGCGCGTCGCGGCACAGGTCGAACTGGCGCTGCAACTGCTTGGTCAGATGGCCGCGCACGCCCTCCGAAAAGAAGGTGTACTTGGCGTGGAGTTCCAGCCCGGGCTGGTAATCGGGCTTGTGCGTGCCGTCGCGCGCCACGCCCATGTCGCCGGTCGCGACGCCCTTCACGCGGCCGTCGTCGTGATAGAGGATCTCCGCTGCGGCAAAGCCGGGGAAGATCTCGACGCCCAGCTCGCCCGCCTTCTCGGCGAGCCAGCGGCACAGATTGCCCAGGCTGCCCGTGTAGCAGCCCTTGTTGTGCATATAGGGCGGCGTGATGAATTCGGGGAATTGCGCCTTGCCCTTGGCGTTGAGCACCCAATGGTGGTTCTCGGTCACCGGCGTGCGCGCGAGCGGGCAGCCGTCCTCGCGCCAGTTGGGCAGCAGCTCGTCGAGCGAGCGCGGATCGATCACCGCGCCCGACAGGATGTGAGCGCCCACTTCCGAGCCCTTTTCGAGCACGCACACCGAAAGCTCGCTCCCCGCCTCGGCGGCAAGCTGCTTCAGCCGGATCGCGGCCGAAAGCCCGGCGGGCCCGGCGCCGACGATCACCACGTCATAGGGCATCGACTCCCGTTCGCTCATTCTACTATCCTCTGCGAGTCTCCGAGTGAGACGCCGCGTCGCTTGCTGTCGCATACGCGCAACGTCCTGTCCGTCTTGTCGATGGCGGCAGATTGACCAATCCGTCAACAGGGATTCAAAAATAGGGTATGGGGGCAGACGCGCATCAGGATTGGAAACGGGCGGTCGCCAGCGCGCTCGAATGGTGGCACGACGCGGGCGTCGACACCCTTGCCGATCCGATGCCGCGCGACTGGACCGCGCGGATTGCGCCGCCTCCCGTCGCGCTCGCCGCCGCGCCCGAACCGCCCGCCGCGCCCGCACGTCCGCCCCGCGCCGTAGCGGCGGCGAAGCCCGCTGCGGCTGAAACGCTGCCGTCGGCGCTCGAACCGTTCCTGGCGTGGCGGACGGGGCCGGCCGCACCCGAAACCGGCTGGACCACGCCCATTTGCGCGCCCGAGGGACCGGCCGACGCGCCGCTCGTCGTGCTGACCGACATGCCCGAACCGGATGCGCCCGATTGCCTGCTCGGCGGCGCCGCGGGCCGACTTTTCGACCGGATGCTCGCCGCGATCGGGCTCTCGCGCGAATCAGTCCATATCGTACCTTTCGCCTTTGCGCGGCCGTTCGGCGGCCAGGTTCCCGCCGATGCCGCCGATCGACTGGTGACGCTGGCGCGGCATCACCTCGGCCTGCTCCGCCCCGCGCACCTGCTGGTATTCGGTCATTCGGCCAGCCGTGCGCTCGCTGCGGCGGATGGCTGGCCGCCGGAAAATCGTTTACATTCCGTTAACGATTTTGGGACGAATACGTCGGTCGTGATTGGTTACCCGCCGCGGTTCCTGCTGGAACGGCCGCTCGCCAAGGCCGACGCGTGGAAGCAATTGCTGCTGTTGAGCCGGGGGATGGTTAAGTGAAGATCAGGCTTGGACTCGGGATTGCCCTTGGCTGCGGCCTTTTTTCCGCCGCGGCCGATGCTGCCGATGCCGATCCGGCGCCCGCCGGCGGCTCGACGGCAGCGATCACGGCCACGGCCGTTGCGGCGGCGCCCGCCGCTGCACGCGACGGCGACGGTATTCC
>JAFABD010000179.1 GCA_023426225.1 Pseudomonadota bacterium
GCACCACCAGCGCATGCTCGCCCGCCCGGTCGCGCGGACGATCGTTGCCCGGCTGGCGCGCCGCCATGGCGAACAGCGCCCAGCCGATCGTGCAATGCACCGCAATCGAGCCGGCGAGCCCGAAACAGCGTGACAGCGAGGAGCGACCTGCGAAACTCATGATTCTGCGCGGTGTCTTGCCCGCGCTCCGTGAAAGCTTCGCGTCAGCGGCATCCCGCGCGCCCGGCAGCCGCCGTCGCCCTGCCCACTGCCGCGCAAAAGTTTTTTCTGCGCGTTTTCGGCGCCCGTCTCTCTTTCAGGGTGGAGGGAGCATCGATGTCGGCATCTTGGCACGTCAACGATCGGGATCGCACCGTCGGGTCGCTCGCGGTGCGCATCGTGCGGTTGCGCGGACGGCACCGGGTCGTCGTGCGGCCCGGCCATGCGCTGCTGCTCATGCCCTTGCGCGGCGACCCGCACGTCGCGGTGGAGGGGGAGGGCGATGCCGCCGCCGCGCCCGTTTTCGACGCGCCGGCACTGCTGCTCGCCCACGGCGTCGCCGCGCTGCGCCTCGACGCGCCCGATGCCGCCTGTCTTGTCGTCGAGTGCGTGCGCGAACGCGTCAACGCCGTGGCGAGTGCGCGGCTGGGCGATGGTCGCCGGCTCGCGCGCGGCGTCGTGTCGCTCGATCGTGCGCCTGCGCTCCACGCGCTGCTGCGCCGACTGATGCTGGCCGGCGCCGGTGCCGTGGCGGGTGATGGCGACGCGCTCGCCGCGGTCGAGGCCGAATTCTATCCGCTGCTCGTCGCTGCGCTGCTCGACGGTTCCGACGGCGCGGCGCGGCTCCAGCCGATGCGTGCGGTCAGCGAGGCGATGCAGATCCTGCGGACCCGGCTCGACCTGCCCGTCGATCTCGAGGCGCTCGCCACGATGGTCGGCGTTACGCCGCAGACGCTGCGCAAGGGGTTCCGCCTGTGCGTGGGCGCGACCGTCAAGGAATTCGCCGCCGCGGTGCGGCTCGACTGGGCGCGCGATCGACTGGCGGGCGGCCGCGAAACGCGCCCCGTCGCCGCCCTCGCGCAACAGCTCGGCTATGCCTCGGCTACCCATTTCTCGCGCAGCTATGTTCGCCGCTTCGGCGAGACGCCCAGCCAGACGCGGGCCCGGACGGCGCGCATGGCGGCCTGACGCTGCGCGCCCTGCCTTTTTCATCGACGAAGAAGGCCTAAAATAGAAAACTTCACACGCGACGTATAACGCCGCGCGCTTTTCTGTATTCGTCAAATATATTCCTGAAATATCCGACATCGATTCGACTGCATGCGACGATCATGCAGGCGATAGCGTGCAATGTTTCGACATGCAACGTCATGTGATTGTAACGATGGTCGATCTTACGCGGTAAAACGGCGTTCAGGACTGCGAGAGGGTGGCGATTCATCTTGCGGGAATCGGTGCGCTCCTGTCTTGGGGCGGCGCCGGGGCACTGCATCGCAGCATCGCAGCACGCTTCCGGCGCCAGGGGTCAGACGGTGCGCCACCGGCCGCGAAGGCGGCGGGGCGGCGAGGGGGATGAAGCAAAAATGGGTCGATCTTCGCGTTGGCGCGACGATGTGGCGATGACGGGACTGGTGCTGGGGCTGGCAACGGCGATCCCCGCGCTGGCCCAGTCGGGCGATGCCGTTCCCGCACCGGCGGCGTCGCCCGCGCCGCGGTTCGACATCCGCGCCTTTCAGGTGCGCGGCAACAAGCTGCTGCCGCCCGAACTGGTCGAACGCATCGTCTATCCGTTCATGGGGCCGGGCCGCACCGGCGACGATGTCGAGGCGGCGCGCGCCGCGCTGCAAAAGGCATTCGAGGATCGCGGCTATGTCGCGGTCGCCGTGTTCGTTCCCGAACAGACGGTCGAAACGGGCATCCTGATGCTCGAGGTCCAGCCGCAGGCGATCGGTCAGGTCCGGGTGGAGGGCGATACGCGCCATGCCGATCGCGTCCGCGCCCAGGGCCGTTCGATCCGCCCCGGCGAAACGCCCAATCTCCCCGCCTTTCAGCGCGACATGATCGCGATGAACCAGAAGCCGACGCGCCGCGTCACGCCCGATCTTCGCGCGGGCGAGGCGCCGGGCACGCTCGACGTCGTGCTCAAGGTCGAGGAAAGCGCGCCGCTCCACCTCTCGGCCGAACTCAACAACTATGCCAGCAGCGCCACCAGCGACCTGCGCGCGGCGGCGACGCTGCGCTACGACGATCTGTGGGGGCGGGGCGATTCGATTTCGGTGTCGGCCCAGACCGCGCCGCGCCGGCCCGACGATGCCAAGGTCGTCTCCGCCAACTATCTGATGCGGCTGGGCACCGGCACGCAGCTGATGCTCTACGGCGTCCATTCGGACAGCAACATCGCGGTCGTCGGCGGCACCAGCGTGATCGGCAAGGGCGACATGGCGGGCGTGCGGCTGATCCGCACGCTCGGCACCGCGGCGGGCTTCTATCACTCGCTCACCGTCGGCATCGACTGGAAGGACTTCAAGGAGGACGTGCTCCTCGGGGCGGACCGCGCGGGCGCGCCGATCCGCTATTTCCCGGTCAGCGCGGCGTGGCGCGGCGACTGGACCGGCGATCGCACCAACACCGATCTCACGCTCACCGGCACCTTCGGGCTGCGCGGGCTGGGCGACGGTTGGGAACGCTTCGACGCCAAGCGCTACATGGCGCGGCCGAGCTTCCTCGTCGTCAAGCTCGACGGCGCGCACACGCAGGACGTGTTCGCCGGCTTTCAGTTCAACGGCCATATCGGCGCGCAATGGGCGGGCGCCCCGCTCATTTCGAACGAGCAGTTCTCGCTCGGCGGGATGCAGAGCGTGCGCGGCTATTTCGAAAGCGAGGCGCTCGGCGACTGGGGCATCGCGACCCAGGTCGAGCTGCGCTCGCCCGATCTTGCCGAGGCGATCGGCAAACCGCTCGATTCGCTTCGTTTCCATCTGTTCGTCGATTCGGGCGTGGCGGGAATCCACCGTCCGCTGATCGGCCAGCGCGACGATTTCCGCGCGATGAGCACCGGCCTTGGCGGGCGCGTGCGGCTGCTCCGCTATCTCAACGGCGCGGTCGATCTCGGCATCCCGCTTGTCACCACCCCCGAAAGCCGTTCGGGGGATGTTTTCGCACGCTTCCGCATCTGGGGGGAATTCTGATGTCTCTTGCTTCGCATCTGAAGAAGCGCGGGCTGGGCGCGCTCGCCGCGCTCGGCTTCATCGCCACCGCGACGCCCGCGCATGCCTGGTGGCAGGCGGACTATGCCTATCGCACGCGCATCAACCTCAATCTGGCCGGCGCCGGGATCGGCGGCGCGGTCGCGCGTGCGTCCGTGCTGGTGCGGCTGCACCAGGGCAATTTCAACTTTGCCGATGCGCGGCCCGACGGCGCCGATCTGCGCTTTGTCGCGGGCGAGGACCGCACCCCGCTCAAGTTCCATGTCGAAAAATGGGATGCGCAGGCGCAGCAGGCGCTGATCTGGGTCGACGTCGCCGGGCTCACCCCGGGCCAGCCCGCCGCGATCTTCGCCTATTACGGCAACAAGGCGGCCAAGCCCGGCCAGGACGTCGCGGGCAGCTTCGCCCCCGACTATCGCCTCGTCTATCACTTCGCCGAAGCCGGCGCGCCGCGCGACGCCACCGCCAA
>JAFABD010000253.1 GCA_023426225.1 Pseudomonadota bacterium
CCCCGCGGCGGCCGAGCCGCTGTCCAGATTCCCTGAGCAGGTTACTTCAGCAGGACGAGTTCCTCGGCCATGGTCGGGTGGAGCGCCACCGTCTCGTCGAACTGCGCCTTGGTCAGCCCGGCCTTCACTGCGATGGCGGCCGCCTGCAGAATCTCGGGCGAATCGGGCCCGATCAGGTGCAGCCCGACCACCTGCCCGGTCGTGGCGTTGCACACCATCTTGTACAACGACCGCTCGTTCCGGCCCGCGAGCACATTTTTCATCGCCCGGAAATCGGACGTATAGACCTTCACCGACCCCAGCCGGTTGCGCGCCTCGGCCTCGGTCATCCCCACCGCACCGATGGGCGGATGGCTGAACACGGCGCTCGGGACATTGTCGTAATCGACGCGGTGTGGCTTGCCGCCGAACAGCGTGTCGGCAAAGGCTTGCCCTTCGCGGATCGCCACGGGCGTCAGCTGGATGCGGTTGGTGACGTCGCCGACGGCGTAGATGCTCTCGATACTGGTGCGATTGTCGGCGTCGACCTTCACGGCACCCTTGTCGTCGAGCGCAACCCCCGCCTCGGCCAGGCCCAGCCCCTCGGTATTCGGAACGCGGCCGGTAGCGAACAGCACGCAGTCGGCTTCGATCGGCGCGGCGCCGCCGTCGAGCTGGACGAGCAGCACCCCGTCGTCACGCCGGTCGATCCGCTCGAAGCGCTTCCCCATGCGGAAATCGATGCCCTTGGCGATCGAGATCTGAAGCAGCCGGTCGCGGATCGTCGCGTCGTAGCCGCGCAGGATCACGTCGCTGCGGTTGACCAGCGTCACCGCGCTGCCGAACTCGTTGAAGATCCCGGCGAACTCGTTCGCGATATAGCCACCGCCCGCGATGACGATCCGCTTGGGCAGCGCGTCGAGGTGGAAGACCTCGTTCGACGTGATGCCGTGCTCGGCCCCCGGGAATTCGGGCACCTGCGGCCGGGCACCGCTCGCGATCAGAATCGTTCCCGCCGTCACGCGACGCCCGCTCGCCAGCGTCACTTCGTGCGCCCCGGTCACCGTCGCGCGTTCGAGCAGGATGTCGGCGCCCGCGTTGTTCAGCCCCTGGGTATAGAGCCCGTTGAGCCGATCGACATCGGCCAGCACATTGTCGCGCAGCACCTGCCAGTCGAACCGGCAGTCGGGAACGTCCCAGCCGAAACGGCGCGCGTCGTGCAGGTCCTCGGCGAACTGCGCGCCATAGACGAGCAGCTTCTTCGGCACGCATCCCCGGATGACACAGGTGCCGCCGACACGATATTCCTCGGCCACCGCAACCTTGGCGCCATAGGAAGCGGCCATACGCGCCGCGCGCGTCCCGCCCGATCCCGCGCCGATCACGAACAGGTCGTAGTCATAGGCCGCCATTCGAACTGCTTCCTTTCCCGTTGTGGAGCCGAGGCACGCCGTTGCCCCCGGCCTCACGGCCGCTCGCCGCGTGGCCGCAAATAGGTACCGCGCCGGAGCTGCGCAAACCACCGTGGCGGCACGCTCCCCCGGCGCCGGCGTTTGCCGCCCCGGTCAGCCAAAGGCGCGGCGGATCAGGTCGTTCGTCGACGGGTCGAAATCGAGCCCGCCCTTGTCGGCAGCCTTTGCCATTTCCTTGCCCAGTTCGACCCCGAACTGGTCGAAGGGGTTGATCCCCAGCAGCACCGCGTTGGCAAAGGTCCGGTGCTCATAAAAGGCCAGCAGCGCGCCGAGCGTCCGCGCATCGAGCGCGTCGAGGAGCAGCGTCGACGACGGCCGGTCGCCCGGATAGGCCCGCGCCGCATCGTCGTGCCCGCGCCCGGCCATCAGCGCCGCGCCCTGCGCGAACATGTTGAGCAACAACTGCCGATGGTGCGCCTCGGCCAGCCCGTCGCCCGGCTCGATCACGCCGACGAACTCGACCGGCACCAGCCGCGTGCCCTGGTGGAGCAGCTGGAACACCGCGTGCTGCGCGTCGGTGCCGACGCCACCCCAGGTGATCGGCGCGGTCGGCCAGTCGACGGGGTCGCCCGCAACGGTCACGCGCTTGCCGTTCGATTCCATCTCGAGCTGCTGGAGATAGGACGGTAGCAGCCGCAGCCGCTCGTCATAGGCAAAGGTCGCCCGCGTCTCGCACCCGTGCTTCTGGCCATAATACAGGTCGGCAAAGGCGGCGAGCACTGGGGCGTTGCGCTCGGGCGGCGCCAGGCGGAAATGGCGGTCCATCTCGGCCGCGCCTTCGAGCAGTTCCTCGAACGCGTCCCAGCCGAGCGCCAGCGCCGCGGGAAAACCGATCGACGACCAGAGCGAGTATCGGCCGCCGACGCTCTCGGCAAAGGGCAGCACCCGCGTCTCGTCGACGCCCCACTCGATCGCCCGGTCGGGCGCCGCGGTCAGCGCCACAACGCGGCCATAGGGATCCTCGACACCATTCTGCTGCATCCACGACAGCGCACTTTCGGCGTTGAGCATCGTCTCGGTCGTGGTGAAGGTCTTTGAGGCGATCACGATCAGCGTCGCCTGCGGGTCGAAGCGGTCGAGCGCCGCCTCCAGCGCCGATCCGTCGACATTGGACACGATCGCGACGTCATACCGATCATCGTCGCGGCCCAGCGCATCGACGAGCAGGTCAGGCCCGAGCGCAGATCCGCCGATTCCGATGTGAAGCACATGCCGCACCGGACCCAGCGCCTCGGCCTCGATCGCGTCGATCAGCGCGCGCATTCGCGCATGCAGCCCGCGCGCCCGTGCAACGCTCTCGGGGGCACCCTCGCCGCGCTCGGCGCTGTGTTCGGCGGCGCGTCCCTCGGTCACGTTGACCGCCTCGCCCGCGAACAGCGCATCGCGGCGCGGGGCCAGCCCCATCTGGTCGGCAAGCTGCGAAAACGCCGCCACCGCATCGGCCGTGAGGTGCGTCTTCGACCAGTCGAAATGGATCCCCGCGACATCGAGCGACAGCGCGGCAAGGCGATCGGCGTCGCCCGCGAACAGCGCATCGAGGCGGTTCGACGGCAGGGCGTGAATCGCCGACCAGTCGGGCTTGGACATGTTCATCTCCTGTTGGGTTGGCCCTCCCTATCGTCCCGCCCGGCGCCGCGCCAAACGGATTCATCGGCTTGACGCCACAGTTCGGCCCAAGCAGAGCTACGAGCATGGAAAACGCGTCTCCCGCAAATCCGCAGACGGATACCGCCGCCCCCGGCGGTGCCGAACCCGCCCGGCCCCGGTCGGAATGGCGCGATCTGCTCAGCTTCGTCGTAAAGCTCGTGCTGATCGTGGTGTTCGTGCGCAGCTTCATCTTTTCGCCGTTCAACATTCCCAGCGAATCGATGATGCCGCGGCTGCTGGTCGGGGATTATCTGTTCATCACCAAATGGGACTATGGCTATTCGCGCCATTCGCTCCCGTTCAGCGCGCCGCTGATCCCTGGGCGGGTGTTCGGCAGCACCCCCGCGCGGGGCGACGTCGTGGTGTTCAAGGCGCCGCCGGGCGACCGCGAGGACTGGATCAAGCGCGTCATCGGTCTGCCCGGTGACACGATCCAGATGGTGCACGGCCAGCTGATCCTCAACGGCAAGCCCGTGCCCAAGCAGCGGATCGGCAATTTCACGCTGCCGCTCACGCCCAGCTTTACCGATTGCCCGCCGAATTTCGAAACTGCCGATGCGCAGGGCCATGCCGCATGCAGTATTCCGCAGTTCCGCGAGACGCTGCCCAACGGCAAGTCCTACAACGTGCTCGACCTCGGCACCTTCCCGCAGGACGATACCGGCGTCTACACCGTGCCCGCCGGCCACCTCTTCCTGATGGGCGACAATCGCGACAATTCGACCGACAGCCGCTTCAGCCATGCGCGCGGAGGCATCGAATTCGTCCCGCTCGAGAATCTTGAGGGCAAGGCGCGGATCGGCTTCTGGTCGACCGACGGCACCGCCAGCTGGTTCCTGCCCTGGACCTGGTTCTCGGCGACGCGCTGGCAGCGGATCGGAGAAGGTTTCTGAGCTACCCCGATCTGAACGGCTGGGTCGTCGCCACCTTCGGCCGCGCCCCCGCCACGCCGGCCCGCTACGAACGCGCACTGACGCACGGCAGCCAGGCGGCGGCCAATTACGAGCGACTCGAATTCCTCGGCGATCGCGTGCTCGGGCTTTGCATGGCCGAATGGCTGTTCGAACGTTACCCGGACGAACCCGAAGGCGCGTTGTCGCGGCGGCTCAACGCGCTCGTCACGGGCCATGTCTGCGCCGACGTGGCGCGCGGGCTCGATGTCGTGCCGCACCTGCGCCTCGGCAAGCAGGCACGCGAGGACGGCGCGGCCGACAGCGACAATGTGCTGGGCGACGTGATGGAGGCGCTGATCGGCGCCTATTATCTCGATTTCGGGATCGGGGCGGCGCGCGACTTCATCCGCAAGGCGTGGGGACCGCGGATCGACCTCCAGGCCAAGGCGCCCAAGCACCCCAAATCGGCGCTTCAGGAATGGGCCGCCGCGCACAATCGCCGCCCGCCCGAATACAGCGTCGTCGAACGTTCGGGGCCGAACCACGCGCCGCGCTTCACCGTCCGGGTGACGATCGGCAAGCTCGCCGAGGCGACGGGCGAAGGCACCAACAAGCAGGAAGCCGAAACCGCCGCCGCCGCGGCGATGCTCGCCCGGCTGCAACCCTGACGCTTCGCCGCGCCGCGCGAAACGGCTAGACTGATCGCGTCCGCGACTCGCGCCGGCGGGCGCCGGTCGCTGTCGCCCGCCCAATCGATCCCATCTTGCAGAAAGAGTTCCGACCCTTGACCGATTCCATGCCCGCTCCCCGCGCCGAACGCTGCGGCCTCGTTGCCATCGTCGGTGCGCCCAATGCGGGCAAGTCCACGCTCGTCAACGCACTGGTCGGCCAGAAGGTCGCGATCGTCAGCCCCAAGGCGCAGACGACACGCACAAGGCTGATGGGCATCGCGATCGAGGACGAGACGCAGCTTCTGCTCGTCGACACCCCCGGCATCTTCCAGCCGTCGCGCCGGCTCGATCGCGCGATGGTCGCAGCGGCCTGGGAGGGCGCAGAGGGGGCCGACGTGATCGCGCTCGTCGTCGACGGCAAGGCAGGCATCGGCCCCAAGGTCCAGGCGATCCTCGAAAGCCTTGCCCAGCGCCGCGAACCGAAGCTGCTCATCCTCAACAAGGTCGATGTCGCCGACAAGCCGCGCCTGCTCGGCCATGCAGCCCGGCTGAACGAGTTGCTCGCCTTTGACGACACCTATTTCGTCTCGGCCCAGACGGGCGACGGCGTGGCCGAGCTCAAGTCGGCGCTCGCCGCGCGGATGCCGGCCGGCCCCTGGCACTATCCCGAGGATCAGGTGTCCGACGCCACCGACCGGATGCTGGCAGCCGAGGTCACGCGCGAGCAACTGTATCTCCAGCTCCACGCTGAATTGCCCTATGCCTCGGCGATCGAGACCGAGAAATACAGCGAGCGCGACGACGGATCCGTGGAAATCCACCAGCAGATCCTCGTGGCACGCGAAACGCAGCGCGCGATCGTGCTCGGCAAGGGCGGGCAGCGGATCAAGGAGATCGGCGCCCGCGCCCGCGCCGAACTGTCGCGCCTGATGGGCGTTCCGGTCTACCTCTATCTCCACGTCAAGGTCAAGCCCGACTGGGAGGAGGACCGCGCCCTCTATCGCGAAATCGGACTCGGCTGGGTCGACTGACCCAGCCGAGCGGAGCGGGAGCGGCGCCGTCAGAGCGCCTGCAGGAACGCCACCAGCGCGGCACGCTCGTCGCGGGTCAGCGACAGGGGCGCCAGCAGCGGATCGGGTGTCGGCGGCGGCGCGTCCGACGCACGCGCCCGGCTCGCACGATCGCGCCCACCGCCGCTGTCGTACAGCGCGACCACGCCTTCCAGCGTCGGGATCAGCCCGTTGTGCATATAGGGGCCGGTCGCCCGCACCCCCAGCAACGACGGCGTGCGGAACCGCCCGACGTCCGCGGCGGCGTGCGTCACCGCATAACGGCCCAGATCCTCACGCGCCCGGCCATAGAAGCTCAGGCCCAGATTGTGGAACTTCTGGTCGCTCAGCAACGGCCCGCTGTGGCAGTTGGCGCAGCCTGCCTTGGTGCGGAACAGGTGCAGGCCCCACAACTGCTGGTCGTCGAGTGCCCGCGCGTCCCCCCCGACAAAGCGCGCATAACGCGACGGCGGCGGGCGTAACCCGCGCTCGAACGCCGCCAGCGCCGCGACGATATCGGCGGTCGTGACCCGCCGCCGCCCGTTCACGGCGGCGAAGTCGCGACGGTAATCGGCGTCGCGATTGATCCGCCGGGCGACGCTTCCCAGGTCGGCCGCCATCTCGATCGGACTCGTCAGCGGCCCCAGCGCCTGCGCCTCCAGCGTCGCTGCCCGCCCGTCCCAGAAGAACTGGTGTTGCCAAGCAACGGTATAGAGCCCCGGCGTATTGCGCGTCCCCCGCTGGCGATCATGGCCGAACGCCGTACGGACCCCATCGCCAAAGCCCAATTCGCGCGCATGGCACGAGGCGCAGGCGATCTGTCCCGAACGCGAAAGCCGCGGATCGTCGAACAACCGGGCGCCGATCCGCGCGAGTGCGGTTGTTCTGGCATCGGGCGCCGGCAGTGTCGGCAACGGCGCAAACTCGGCGAAATCAGCGCCAGGACGCAGCGTCGGCCGCGGCCATTCGGCCGGTGCGCCGGCATAGGCACGGCGCAGTTCGCCCGGATCGGGTCGCCCGTCTCCCTGCATCGTCATCGCCGTGCCGAACAAAATCGTCGCGACCATCAGCGCGATCCGCCCCAGCGGGGCCGCTCCTGTCATCCACGCCATCGTCAGAACTTCAGGCTCAGGCCGGTCCAGACCGCACGCCCGAGCTGATAGGGCTGGCTGGTCAGCACCGAATTGCGGGCGGGCACGGTGTCGAGCAGGTTGCTGATGCGCAATTCGCCCCCAAGCGTCCCCCAGCGCGTCCGCACGATCTCGGCCGTGAGGTTTAGGTTGACATCGATCGCGTCAGGATAGCGCACCCAGTCGTAGACGGCATAGCGGGTGCCGTCGATCCGGGTGGTGTTGCCGGTGTCCTCGATCCGCCGGAAGCCGTTGCGATAACGCAGGTTGACGTTCGTCGTGACCCGGTCCGCCAGCCACAACGCGGTCCAGCTCGCATTGACGAGCAGCGGCGCAGCAAAATCCTCGCGCTGGTTGAGCGCCTCGACTTCCTCGAGCAGCCGCAGCGCGCCCTGATACACGACCTGGGTGCCGTCGGTCAGGTCGGTGACGTCGACCATATAGTCGTCGTTGCGCGTGCGCGTTTTGGACCAGTTGAGGTTCAGTGCGACGCTGTGCTTGCCGAAGCTGCGCACCCATTCGGCCGACAGCCCGCGGTAACGGCTCTCACCCTCATTCGCGAGGCGGAAGCGCTGGAACGTCACGGTCTTGCCGTTCGCGAGCAACTTGGTGGCCGTCCCCGCGGCGACGCGCGTGAACTCGTCCTTGCCGTCGCGATAGATGCCGCGCAGCGACAGGCGCCCGCCCAGCACGCGCCCGTTGAGCGCCGCGCTCAATTCGTCGGAATAGGGCGTGCGCGTCGATCCACCGATGTCGAGTGCAGGGCGCGAAGCCAGCGAAAGCTGCCAATTGTCGTCATAAACGCTCTTGCCGCCCACCAGCCGCGGCGTCCGCGTCTCGCTGAGCGAGTCGGGATATTGATCGCGCAGCGCATAGGCGAGCATCGACCGTCCGAAATAGCGGTTGGCGCCAAGCGTGACCGACCAGCCGTCCCACGGCAGCGCCGCCACGACCGAAAGGCGCGGCGCGACATTGTCGTTGCCCAGATAGGTCTCGCGGTCGTAGCGCAACCCCGCGCGCACCGTGAACGGCCCCTTTTCCAGCTGCGCCTCCGCCCAGGCGGCATAGCTGTCCAGCGCGACCTTGGCGCGGTACGCCGAATAGATCTGCCGCTCGGCCAACGCATATTGACCCGACACGCACGTCAAGCTGTCGCCGTTCGCGCACTGGATGTTTGCCCCCAGCTTGCCGCCCTTATACGCATAGTTGGTGTCGGGCCGCTCGCGCATCGCGTCGACATGCTGGAAGTCGACGCCCCCCGACAGGCGTAGCGCGCCCAGTTCAGTCGCGACCCGCGCCTTGAGCTGCGCCGTTTCCTGCCGCTGGTTGAGCCGCCCAAAGCCGCCGCGCGTGCAACTGGTGCTCGCGCAGACTGCCCCGTTGGGAACGCTGCTGGGAATCGAATAGTTGGTGTCCGGCGCCTCGCGGTCATTGTCCGAGAGGGTGTAGCTGCCGGTCAGCGACCATTCGATCCTGCCGCGCTGTTCCAATGCCAGGCTGGTGCTCAACCCGCCGCCATGACTGGTGATCTGGTTGTCGATCCCGGCGCCCGATGCCGCCTCGCTGCGATAGGGACTGTAGCTCGCCTGCCCCGTCAGCCGCAGTTCGCTGCCCAGGTCGGCGGTCAGCTTGGCGAGATAATTGTCGCTCCGGCTCGACTGGCCGAACGGCTTGCCGCCATAATTGGCGTTACGGAAATAGGTTACGTCGGCGCGCGAGCGGTTATAGCCGAACAGCATCTGCACGGCCTGCGAGACCGGTACGTCGAGCGTCATGCCATAGCGCCATTTGTCGAAGCTCGGCCGGACGGGGAGCTTGTCGCCCAGCGCTTTGCGGCTCGCGTCGGACACCTTGAAATGCGTCAGCGCGTCGCCGCTATAGCTTGCCGTCGCGCTCGCGCCCCAGCGCCCGGCGGGCGCGCGCGTCTCGATGTCGAGCGTCCCGCCCGTAAAGCGGCCATATTCGGCCGACACGTTCGAATCGCGCAGCGTGATCGCACCGATCAGGTTGGCATCGAGCCACAGCCCCTGCGCGGTCGCTCCCGTCACCTCGTTGAAATGGAGGGGATTGTCCTGCGTCACGTCCAGCCGTGATGCGACATCGACGCCGTCGACCGTGAACAGATTTTCGTAGAATCGCCCGCCCGCGATTGCGATTCGCGACGGTGTCAGATCCTGCAATGCCTCGCGCGTGGCCTGTCCTTCACGCCGCGTGAACTGGACTCCCGGAAGCGCCTTGAGCAACTGATTGACGTCTCCAGATCCCGGCGTCGCCGCGTCGATCTGCCGCCGCTCGATCCGGCTGGTACCCGCGTCGAGTCCGCTTCCGACACGATATGCCTCGGGCGCCCGGTCACCTTCCGCCACCACCTCGGGCAACTGCTGAACCGTCGCCTCGCGCTGGGCGTCGGCATCGCTCGCTTTGGCTTGGTCGCCCGCTGCCTGACCGGCGGATGCGGCGGAACCCTGTGCCTGAGCCGTCGCGGCCGTTGCGCCGACCAACTGTCCCGCCACCAGCGCGAGCATGGCTGCGCCCCAGCGAACCTCCTGATGCATTTTGTGCGACCCCTTTTGGTTTATCCCCGCCGCGCGGACTAACCAAGGAACCGATTAAATGCAAATGATTCTCATTACTGGAATGTGAGATCGGTCGCGAACCGTTCGCAACCCAGCTTTTTGACTACAAAAAGAATAGCTTGCCGCTGTTACGCCCTCAGTCGAAATGCTCGGTCAGCTCAACCACTTCAAAGGCAAAGCCGTGCCAGCCGCGCCGCCGTGCCGCCTCCTCGGTGGCGGCGCGCTTGCCGGTCGCCTCCCTGAGTGATTTGCTATGGCCCCAGAATACCTCGGTCCGCCCACCGCCCAGATCGGCGACGATGCGCCAGTAATGGGTGAACGGCGCCGCGGTCGGCCCGATCGTCTTGACATAGCCGTCGGCCATCATGGCCGTCAGGTAGCGCCGCTTCTTCGCCATGCCGCCGGCTTTTAGCGCGATCCGTGCGACGCGCCAGCACCGGCCGCGAACCGCGGCGCTACCCGTCGCCCTCGTCAATAGGCCGCGGTGAAACGCGCGCGGCTATGATGATGCTGTTCAAGCGCGTCGACCATGGCGATCGCGTAATCGGCAAAGCTGATCTTGCTGTCTCCCGCGGCATCCACCACGAGTTGATCGTCGCCCAGGCGATAGTGACCGAGCCGCGGCCCTTCGAAGATCAGCGCGGCGGGCGAAAAGAAGGTCCAGTCGATCGCCGTCTCGCCGCGCAACGCCTCGAGGAAAGCGATGCCCTCGCGCGCGATCGACTGCCACTCGGCAGGAAAGTCCGGGCTGTCGATCAACCGCTTGCCCGGGGCGACTTCCAGGCTCGCCGCCCCGCCGGTGACGAGCAGCCGCGGCACGCCCGCCTCGCGCAGCGCCGCAAGCAACGTCGGGGCCTGCACGTCGAAATGGAGCGCACTGATGACCGCCTCGCTCCCGCGCAGCAGCGCTACCAACGCTGCGGGATCGTGCGCATCCCCGGCAACCGCGGTTACGCCCGCTGCCGCCGGGATCCGTTCGGGATGGCGCGCGATCGCGGTCACCGAATGGCCGCGCCGCGCAAGTTCGCGCGTGATCTCCGAACCGGCCCGCCCGCTCGCGCCCAGCACCGCAACCTTCATTTCCATTCTCCAACTAGTTTCCAATGGAGACCTAGTTGGCTACAGAAACCACCCATGCAAGACGGCACTTTGCGCTCACTTGGTTACCCCGGCGATACCGACTGGCGACGCGGCAATGCTTTTGCCGGCGATTGTCCGACGCGCCAACTGCTCGATCGCGTCGGGGACAAATGGAGCGTACTCATCCTGCTGCTGTTGGGCGAGGCGCCCTTGCGGTTCAACCAGCTCAAGCGGCGGATCGACGGCATTTCGCAAAAGATGCTCAGCCAGACGCTGCGCACGCTCGAACGCGACGGGCTGGTGACGCGCGCGGTCGAGGCCAGCGTGCCGGTGACGGTCACCTATACGATCACCGCGCTGGGCGACGAGCTGCTCGCTGCGCTCCGGCTGATGATCGACTGGGCCGAAACGCGCATGGGCGACGTGGCGGCGGCACAGCAACGCTATGACGCGCGCGCCGCCGCGACGGGCGACGCGAGCCCCTAGCGCCCGCGTCGCCCCGGCGCTGCCCGGGTCAGGCGCCGACGGTCTGTTCGATCACGCCGAAGATCGGGTGATGGCGGTCGTCCTCGGCCCAGATTCGAACCGTGTCGCCCGGCTTCAGGAACGGCGTCTCGGCCGCGCCGCGCAGGATCGTCTCGACGGTGCGGACCTCGGCGAGGCAGCAATAGCCCTTGCCACCCTCGGCGATCGGACGCCCCGGCCCGCCCTCGGCATCGCGGTTCGACACGGTGCCCGAACCAATGATCGTGCCCGCCCCCAGCGCGCGCGTCCGGGCAGCATGCGCAATCAGCGTGCCGAAATCGAAGGTCATGTCGATCGCTGCATCGACACGGCCAAAGGGCTTGCCGTTCACGTCAACCATCAGCTTGCGGTGAAGCTTGCCGTCCTGCCACCAGTCCCCCAACGCGTCGGGCGTCACGAACACCGGCGAGAAGGCGCTTGCCGGCTTCGACTGGAAAAAGCCGAATCCCTTGGCGAGTTCGCCCGGGATCAGGTTGCGCAGGCTCACATCGTTGGTCAGCCCGACGAGCCGCACCGCCGCCAGCGCCTCGTCGCGGCTCGCGCCCGGCGCGACGTCGCCGGTCACGACGACGACTTCGGCCTCCAGATCGCAACCCCATGCCTCATCGGCGAGCGGAATCGGATCGCGCGCGCCCAGGAAACCGTCAGATCCGCCCTGGTACATCAGCGGATCGTGCCAGAAGCTGTCGGGCAGTTCGGCGCCGCGGGCCTGCCGGACCAGCGCGACATGGTTCACATAGGCCGAGCCGTCCGCCCATTGATAGGCGCGCGGCAGCGGCGCCGCCGCCAGCCGTTCGTGAAACCGCTCGCGCGGGATCGCCTCATGTTCCAGGTCGGTCGCCAGATTGCGCAGCGCCGGCACGGCCTGCTCCCAATCGTCGAGCGCGGCCTGCAAGGTGGGGGCGATCGCCGTCGCATCGGCATACCAGGCAAGGTCGTTCGAAACGACGATCAGCTTGCCGTCACGTCCATGCTTCAGGCTGGCGAGTTTCATGGTCTTCTCTCCTTTGCCCCCTGAATAGCCGGACTGCACCACAAGTCGAGTTGACTTCGATCCAATCGCCTCGCATCGCAACGACATGACCTCGGCGCTTCGATTTCTGGATCATGGCGGCGAGATGGCCGGGCGCATCCGAACCCATCCCTGGGCGGCCACGCCGTTCGGCGAGATCGAAACCTGGCCCGATCGGCTCCGCTTCGTCCTCGACATGGCGCTCGCCTCCAGCTTTCCCACGGCGATCTATTGGGGGCCGGAGCTTCGGCTGCTGTACAACGACGCCTGGGCGCCCATTCCGGCGGAACGCCACCCTTGGGCGCTCGGCCGGCCGGGGGCAGAGGTATGGGCGGACATCTGGGACGTGGTCGGTCCACAGATCGAAGCCGTGCTCGCCAGCGGTCGCGGCTTCGCCACCTATGACCAGCATCTGCGCATGGTGCGTGACGGCGTACCGTGCGACACTTGGTGGAACTACAGCTTTACCGCGATCCGCGGCGACGACGGCCAGGTGCTCGGCGTGCTCAACCAGGGCAACGAGACGACGCGCGTCGTGCTGGCCGAACGCGCCCGCCGTCGCGAGGTCGAACGGCTGCGCGAACTGTTCGACCAGGCGCCCGCTGCGGTGGCGCTCGTGACCGGGCCGCGTCATGTCTTCGAATTCGCCAACCCCGCCTATCAGCAGCTGATCGGCGGGCGCGAAATCCTAGGCCGCCCCGTGGCCGACGCCCTGCCCGAAGTGATCGAGCAGGGCTATGGCACGCTGCTCGACCGCGTGTTCCGGACCGGCGAGACCTATCGCGCCGACAATACGCCCGTGCTGCTCCAGCGCAGCGCCGACGAACCGCGCGAACAGCGCATCCTCGATTTCGTCTATCAGCCGGTGCGCGGTGCCGACGGCCGCGTCTCGGGGATCTTCGTCAGTGCCAACGACGTCACGCAGCGCGCCCGCGCCGAAGAGGCGGCGCGCGCCAGCGCCGAAGAACTGCGCGAGGCGACCGAAACCCAGGCATTCCTGTACACGCTCGCCGAACATCTGCGCCAGCTCGACAGCCAGGACGCGATCCTGCGCGAAACCGCGGCGGCGCTCGCCCGGCATCTCGGAGCCGATCGCGTCGGCTTCTATCGCGTGGACGGCGACGTGCTGCGGCTGGGCGCCTGCACCACCGATGGTCGCCTGCCTGCGCTGGGCGGCACGCTGCCGATCACGACGCTCACTGACGCCGTCGTCGACCGTTATCGCGGCGGCCGGACTCTGATCGTCACCGATGCTGCGCGCGATCCGCAACTTGCGGGCACGCAATTCTCGGCGCTGACACCCGCCGCGATCGGCGTGCCGCTGCTGCGTGGCGGCGAATGGGTCGCCACGCTCTACGTCAACCACGCCGATCCGCGCGCATGGCAGGAGGACGAGGTTGCCTTCGTCGAAGGCGTGGCGGAAATCGCCTGGGACGCCGTCGAACGCGCGACCGCGCTCGGCGCGCTGCGCGAAAGCGAGGAGAAATTCCGCGCCATCGCCAATTCGATCGACCAGATGGTCTGGTCGACCCGCCCCGACGGTCATCACGACTATTTCAACCGGCGTTGGAGCGAGTTCACCGGTCTTCCCCCCGGCGCAAGCGAGGGAGGACGCTGGATCGATTCGATCCACCCCGACGACCGGGCGCGGACCGATACCCGCTGGCAGGCATGTCTGCGCACGGGCGAGACCTATCATATCGAATACCGGCTGCGGCACCGCTCGGGCATCTATCGCTGGGTGCTCGCACGGGCCAAGCCGATGCGCGATCCGGGCGGGCAGATCAGCCGCTGGTTCGGCACCTGCACCGACATCCAGGAGATCGTCGATGCACGCGAGGTGCTCGCACGATCGCGCGAGGAGCTGGAGGCGGCGGTGCGCGAACGCACCGAACGGCTGATGGCGGCCGAGGAACAGCTTCGCCAGGCGCAGAAGATGGAGGCCGTCGGCCAGCTCACCGGCGGCATCGCCCATGATTTCAATAACATGCTCGCCGTCGTCATCGGCGGGCTCGACCTGCTCGAACGCCGGTTGCGCCAGGGGCGCACCGATGTCGGGCGCTATCTCGATGCCGCCCGCGACGGGGCGACGCGTGCCGCTGCGCTCACCCAGCGCCTGCTCGCCTTTTCGCGCCGCCAGCCGCTCGCACCGCGGCGCATCGACGCCAACGCGATGATCGGCGGGATGATTGACCTGCTCGTCCGCACGCTCGGCGAGGGCGTCGTAGTCGAAACCAAGCCCGGGCTCGGCCTTCGCGCCGCGCTTGCCGATCCGAACCAGCTCGAAAACGCGCTGCTCAACCTGTGCGTCAACGCCCGCGACGCGATGCCGGAGGGAGGGCTGCTCACGCTCGCCACGCGCAACGCCACGCTTACCGCCGCGCAGGTCGCGGGCTGGGGGATCGATCCGGGCGACTATGTCGAGATCGCCGTCGCCGACACCGGCACGGGGATGCCGCCCGATGTCGCCGCGCGCGCCTTCGACCCCTTCTTCACCACCAAGGGCGTGGGGAAGGGCACTGGGCTAGGGCTCAGCCAGGTCTATGGCTTCGTCACCCAGTCGGGAGGCAGCGTGCGGATCGAATCGGCACCCGGCGCGGGCACGACGGTGCGGCTGTTCCTGCCCGCACAGCCCGGCGTCGCCGCCCAACCCGGGCCGCCGCCCGAACGCCCGCCCTTCGCGGGCGCCCGTCCGGGCGAAGTCGTGCTGGTCGTCGAGGATGAGGAGCGCGTCCGCACCTTTTCGACCGAGGCGCTGCGCGAACTCGGTTACCAGGTGATCGAAGCCGCAAGCCCGGCCGAAGCACTCCGGATCCTCGATATGGGCCGCCCCGTCTCACTGCTGTTCAGCGACGTGGTCATGCCCGAAATGAACGGCCATGCGCTGGCGCACGAGGCGCGCAGGCGGCTCCCCGCGCTCCGCGTGCTGCTGACCAGCGGCTATGCGCCCGAAAGCGTCGAGGCCGACCGTGCCGACATCCTGCCCAAGCCGTTCGACGTCGACCAGCTCGCCCGCCGCGTCCGCGCCGTACTCGATGCCTGAGCTGCGGCCGAACACGGCTTTCTGGCCGCTTTGATCGGTCGCCACGGTGGACGCGGGCGCCACAGACGATTAGGGCCTGCCGCGGACCAACCCGTTCGGCCTGGGCTTCTCCAAGCCGCGCCCGCCTGCGTCGCGGGGCGCGGTTCGGGCAAGCCCAGCGCGGACGCCAATGCAAGGATCGCGAACTTTGGCCAATGTTGCGGTGATCGGCGCCCAATGGGGCGATGAAGGCAAGGGCAAGATCGTCGACTGGCTCGCCGAGCGTGCCGATGTCGTCGTGCGTTTTCAGGGCGGCCACAATGCCGGCCACACGCTGGTGGTGGGCGAGAAGGTGTACAAGCTGTCGCTTCTCCCCTCGGGGATCGTGCGCGGCACGCCCAGCGTCATCGGCAATGGCGTCGTGCTCGATCCCTGGGCGCTGCGCGACGAAGTGGCGCGGCTGCGCGAACAGGGCGTCGAGGTGACACCCGACACGCTCAAGGTTGCCGACACCTGCCCGCTGATCCTGCCCTTCCACCGCGACCTCGACGCGCTGCGCGAGGATGCGAGCGGCACCGGCAAGATCGGGACCACCCGCCGCGGCATCGGTCCGGCCTATGAGGACAAGGTCGGCCGCCGCGCGATCCGCGTGTGCGATCTGGCCCATCTCGACGATCTGGGGCCACAACTCGACCGGCTCGCGGCACATCACGACGCGCTGCGCGCCGGCTTCGGCCAGCCGCCGATTGATCGCGCCGCACTGATCGAGGAGCTGCGCGAGATCGCCGGCTTCGTGCTGCCGTTCGCCCAGCCGGTGTGGAAGATGCTGAACGAAGCGCGCGCGCGCGGCCGCCGCATCCTGTTCGAGGGCGCACAGGGCGTGCTGCTTGACATCGACCATGGCACCTATCCGTTCGTCACCTCGTCGAACACGATCGCCGGCACCGCTGCGGGCGGTTCGGGCATGGGGCCGGGCGCGGTCGGCTATGTGCTGGGAATCGCCAAGGCCTATACGACGCGCGTCGGTTCGGGCCCCTTCCCCACCGAACAGGACAATGACGTCGGCGAACGGCTCGGCACGCGCGGACGCGAATTCGGCACGGTGACGGGGCGCAAGCGCCGCTGCGGCTGGCTCGATGCGGTGCTGCTGCGCCAGTCGGTGGCGGTGTCGGGCATCACCGGCATCGCGCTCACCAAGCTCGACGTCCTCGACGGGTTCGACGAGATCAAGGTCTGCACCGGCTATCGCCTGCGCGGTGAAACGCTCGACTATTATCCCGCCAACGCCGCCGATCAGGCCGCGGTCGAGCCGGTCTATGAAACGATCGCCGGCTGGCACGAATCGACCGCCGGAGCGCGCAGCTGGGCCGACCTGCCGGCACAGGCGGTCAAGTATATCCGGCGCGTCGAAGAACTGATCCAGTGCCCCGTGGCGCTGGTTTCGACCAGCCCCGAACGCGAGGACACCATTCTCGTGCGCGATCCGTTCGCCGACTGAGGCGAGGCAAGCCCTCAGCCGAATCGTGAAGAAGGGCCCGGCGGCAACCCGCCGGGCCCTTCTCGCATCCCGTACGCTGCGCGCGCGTTAGCGCTGCGGCGTCGGCGTGCCGCTCGGCTGCGGCGCAGTGCTGCCGCCCGGCGTCGTGGTCGTGCTGCTATCGGGCGTGGTCGTCCCGCCCGGCGTGGTCGGCGTCGTACCCGGCGCGGTCGGATCGTTCGGGCTCGTCGGCGCGGTCGTCGTGCTGCTGTCAGGCGTGGTCGTGGTCGAACCCGTCGTGTCGCCCATGGTGGACGAGGTGTTGCTCTCGCTCTGCGCGTCACCACGCTTGTGGTGCTTGCGCGACTGATCCTGCGCCGAATGCTCGCTGCCGGCGTTCAGTCCGGCGGCTGGCGCCGTATGGGCAATCGCCGCGACAGGCATCAGCAGTGCGCCGGCGGCAAGAATGGAAATGGTACGCATCGATTACTCCCACAGTTCCTGTTGGACTGGACCCGATCAACGAGGGGAGTGCCGAGGATTTCCATGGCCGATCAACGGCCTGCCCCGCATCGGGCTCAGCTTGGGGACCAGCCGTTCGCGATCGGCGATGGAAGCGGCCCGGCCGCGGGAGCGCCACCCGCATTGATGCGCGGGCAGCGGCAATCGCGAACCAAAACGCGCCGGGGGACCGAACGCCGCACCGGCCCGCTTCGGTTCATCGTGCGTTCAGCCGCACTGGGCGCGGTGAAGCAGCATCTGGTCGGCGAGTACGAGCGCGACCATCGCCTCCACCACCGGAACGCCGCGGATGCCGACGCAAGGATCGTGGCGGCCCTTGGTGACGATCTCGGCCGCATCGCCTTCACGCGTCACCGTCTCGACCGGGATCAGGATCGAGCTGGTGGGCTTGAACGCGACTCGCACGCGCAACGGCTGCCCGGTCGAGATTCCACCCGCGATGCCGCCGGCATGATTGGCCAGGAAATGCACGCCGTCGGCGCCGGGGCGCATCGCATCGGCATTCTGCTCCCCGGTCGCGGCGGCGGCGGCAAAGCCGTCGCCGATCTCGACGCCCTTGACGGCGTTGATCGACATGCACGCGGCGGCCAGCTCGCTATCGAGCTTGGCATAGAGCGGTGCGCCCCAGCCGGGCGGAACGCCCACGGCTTCGCACGTCACCACCGCGCCCAGCGACGATCCGCGCTTGCGCGCGCCGTCGACGATCTCCTCCCATCGCGCCGCCGCGATCGGATCGGGGCAGAAAAACGGATTCTGGTCGATTGCCGCGGCGTCGAAATGCGCCGGGTCGATCGCGTCCCCGCCCAGCTCCTCGACCCAGGCGCGGACCAAAACCTGCGGGATCACGCGTCGCGCGATCGCACCTGCCGCCACGCGTGCCGCGGTCTCGCGCGCGGACGACCGCCCGCCGCCGCGATAGTCGCGGAACCCGTATTTCTGATCATAGGCATAATCGGCATGGCCGGGGCGATAGGCGCGCGCGACCTCCGAATAATCCTTCGACCGCTGGTCGACATTCTCGATCAGCAGGCTGATCGGCGTGCCCGTCGTCCGCCCCTCGAACACGCCCGACAGGATCCGCACACGGTCGGGCTCCTGGCGCTGCGTCGTGAAGCGCGACTGGCCCGGCCGGCGACGGTCGAGGAACGGCTGGATATCTGCTTCCTCAAGCGCGATCCCCGGCGGGCAACCGTCGACCACCGCACCCAGCGCGGGGCCATGGCTCTCGCCCCAGGTGGTGAAGCGAAAGACGCGTCCGAAGGTATTGAAGCTCACAAGACCCCGCTCAGTTGCGCAAACGCCCCCGCATGCGTGGCGGGGCCGCGCACGCCGCACGGCATCGCGCCTCCCTGCAGCGGTAACGCCATCAGGTGATCGCCGGCATAAGGCGATTCAAAGCCGCGCGCCCATTCGGCGGAAAAGCCGAACCGCTCGTAAAAGCCCGGCTCGCCCAGCACGAAGCACAGCATCGCTCCTGCTCGCTCGAGCATGTCGAGGCCCGCGCGGACGAGCGCCTCGGCGACGCCCTGCCGGCGATAGGCAGGCGCCACGGCGAGCGGCGCCAGCGCGACTGCGGCGATGGCGCGCGCATCGATCTCGGCCGTCATCCGGCTGAACACGACCACGCCCGCCAGCGCGCCGGTCTCCTCGTCGTCCGCCACCAGCGTCAGGACCATGTCGCCGTCGATGCACAGCTGCTGGACAAGCTGCGCCTCCTCGCGCGCGGGAAATACCGCGCGCAGGAGCGCATCAATCGCGGCGACGTCGCCGCCGGTCGCGCCGCGGATCGCGATCGTCACGCGAGTGCGATGTCCGGCGCGTCCTCGGCCTTCATGCCGATGACGTTGTAACCGGCGTCGACATGGTGGATCTCGCCCGTCACGCCCGACGCCAGGTCCGACAGCAGATAGACGCCCGCGCCGCCGACATCCTCGATCGTGACGTTGCGGCGAAGCGGCGAATTGAGTTCGTTCCACTTCATGATGTAGCGGAAATCGCCGATCCCCGACGCCGCCAGCGTCTTGATCGGGCCGGCCGAGATCGCGTTGACGCGAATCTTCTCCGGTCCCATGTCCATCGCCAGATATTTGACGCTGGTCTCCAGCGCCGACTTGGCGATGCCCATCACGTTGTAGTGCGGCACCACCTTTTCCGCGCCGTAATAGCTCAGCGTCAGCAGCGCGCCGCCGTCGGGCATCAGCGCGCGCGCGCGCTTCGCCACCGCGGTGAAGCTGTAGACCGAGATGTTCATCGTGTTGAGGAAGTTCTCGAGGCTCGTGTCGTAATAGCGGCCGCGCAACTCGTTCTTGTCCGAAAAGCCGATCGCGTGAACGACGAAATCAATCGTCGGCCATTTTTCCGCCAGCGCCGCGAAGGCTTGGTCGAGCGCCGCCATGTCGGACACGTCGCAATCGATCAGCGTGTCGGAACCGAGCTGTTCGGCCAGCGGCCGCACGCGCTTGGCAAGCGCCTCGCCCTGATAGGTGAACGCCAGTTCGGCGCCCTGCTCGTGCAGCCTCTGCGCGATCCCCCAGGCGAGCGAGCGGTCGTTCGCCAGCCCCATGATCAGCCCGCGCTTGCCCTGCATCAATCCGGTCACGTCTCGTTTTCCTCCGTTTCGTGGAGCCCCTCTAGCCGGTTCGAGGGCGTTTCCGCTAGGGCGGCGTTGAGCTCGGCGCCGATCACCATCCCAAGCCCTACAAGGAAAAAGAAGATCAGCGTGATCATCACACCCGCCAGGCTGCCATAGGTCAGGTCATAGCTGCCCAGCGTGCCCAGAATCGAGGGCAGCATCGCGGTAACGCCGAGCCACCACAGCGTGGTGAACGCCGCCCCGGGCCATTTTGGGCACGCTCCCTTGCGATACCCCGCGGGGGTCAGCGCGTAAAAAAGGATATAGAGCGCGCAATAGAGCGCGACCGGCGGCGCAAGCCGCGACCAGCCGACGATCCGCTTCGCCTCGAGCGCCCACGGCAGCAGATGGACCAGGAACTGCTCGACGCCGATCAGGAACACCTGTGCGCTGAATGCCGCGAGCGCGAGCACCACCGCCCCCAAAATCATCGCGATCGACCCCAGCCGATAGCGCCAGAAGGGCACGTTCGAACGGACATGATAGGCCGAGCGCAGGATCGATCGCAGCGTTTCGATAAACCCCGTCGTCGTCCACAGCCCCACGATCGCGCCGAACCATAACAGGCTGCCGGTCCGCGCATGCAGCACGTCGAGCGCAGGCTGGCGCAGTACCTCGGCGACGCCCGGCGGCACAGTGCGCAGAAACGCGTCCAGCGTGCGCACGCCCTCGCCGCCGCGGCCCAGCAACTGCGCGACCGCCGCCGCCACGATCACGAACGGAAAGATCGTGACGAGCGACAGGTAGGCGAGGTTGCCGGCATAGGTGAAACCGTCGTTGAACGTTCCCACGACGACGCGGCGCACCACCACGAACACGCGCGGCCCGGCGCCCAGACGGGCGAACACCGCCCCCACCCGCGCACTGAAGCCGCGTCGCGTCTTCGTGGTTTCCCCCGTTTTCACAAGGGGTCAGACGCCCATGCGGCCACGCGGGTTCCCCTGGCCGCTCCACCCTTGCGCAAAGCGGATCAGCGCGTCGTCGTTGACCGGCAGGTCGACCATCAGCGTGACGAGCAGGTCGCCGCGCCCGCCGCCACCCTTGTGATGGAAACCGCGCCCCTTCAGCCGAAGCACCTTGCCCGAGGTCGAGCCCTTGGGCACCTTCAGCATCACTGTGCCGTCGGGTGTCGGCACGCGCACCTCGGCGCCGAGCACCGCTTCGGACAGCGTCACCGGCAGGTCGAGCCGGATATTGTCGCCGTCGCGGGTGTAGAAGCGGTGCGGCTGCACCTCGATCGTCACGATCGCGTCGCCGGGGCCGCCCGGTCCTTCCTCGCCGCGCCCGGCCAGCCGCATCTGCGTACCCGTCTCGACGCCGGCCGGCAGCTTCAGGTCGATCGTCTTGCCGTCGCGCAGCGTGATGCGCTGCGGCGCCAACCGCGCGGCATCCTCGAACGCGACCGCCAGCCGATAGGCGACATTCGCGCCCTTGGCCGCCTGTTTCCGTCCGAAAGCGCCGCCGAAGCCGCCGAAACCGCCGCTGAAACCGCTGTTGCGCCGTCCCGCGGCGCCGCCGCCGAAGATCCCCTCGAAAATATCGCCCAGATCGGCCGCCTCTCCGCCGAAGTCGAACTGGCCGCCACCGGGGCGAAATCCCGCCTGCGCGCCGCCGCCTGCGCCGCCAAAGCCGAACGGCGCGGTCGGATTGCCGTCACCGTCAATTTCGCCGCGGTCGAACCGCGCGCGCTTGTCCTTGTCGGTCAGCAGGTCATAGGCCTGCGTGACCTGCGCAAAACGTTCCGCCGCCTTGGGATTGTCATGGTTGCGGTCCGGATGAAGCTCCTTCGCCAGCTTGCGATAGGCCTTTTTGATCTCGGCCTCGGTCGCAGTCCGCGCCACGCCCAGGGTTGCATAAGGATCGGCCACGAAATTCCCCGTTCAATTTACGCCCAATGCGCCTGACCATCATGGCAGGCGGATACGCCTGGAACATTGTTGCAACCCCGGCCTTGCGCAAGGGCATGGCAGACGCGCCACACGCCACGTTACGCGCGCGCAGCGGGCATGGCAAAAGCAATGGTGGCGCTGCCCGGCAGTGGCGCGCGGGGGCTAAAGTTTGGGCAACACCTGCTCGGCTTCGCCCCAGCCGTCGAGCGAGCGCGCCGCGGCGCGCTCGATCAGCCGTGCTGCATCGGCGATGCTGAACACACGCGCGCTGTCGATCGTGCGAAGCTCGCTCCAGCTCACCGGCGCCGCCACCGGCGCCCCTTCGCGCGCGCGGGCGACATAGGGCAGCACCGCCGTCGCCCCCCGCTGGTTACGCAGATAGTCGATGAAGATCCGGCCCGTCCGGCTCGCCTTTTTGAGGTTGGCGGTAAAGCGTTCGGGTTGGGCCTTCGCCAGTGCGCGCGCAAAGCGCTCGGCAAAGCTGCGCACCGCGGGCCAGTCGGCGCGCGGGATCAGCGGCACCACCACATGCACGCCCTTGCCGCCCGACAGCATCGGCCAGCTCGTCAGCCCGATCTCGGCCAACTGTTCTTTCAAATGTTCGGCCGCCTTGCGCACGGTGTCGAAGTCGAGCCCCTCGTCTGGGTCGAGGTCGAACACCATCCGGTCGGGATGTTCCAGATCGTCGGCGCGCGAACCCCAGCCATGGAACTCGATCGTTCCCATCTGCACACAGGCCAGCACCCCCTCGACGTCGGTGACATAGAGATATGGCTGCACGCGCCCGTCCTTCTCGCGCACGTCGACATGGTGGACCTGCGCGCCGAAGCTGCCGGCATCGTGCTTTTGGAAGAAGCACTGCTTGGCGCGTCCCTGCGGGCAACGCACCAGGCTGATCGGGCGGTTGGCGAGCCAGCGCAGCGCCAGCGGCGCGACCGCGGCATAGTAATCGGCCAGTACGCCCTTCGTGATCCCTGCCTCGGGATAGAGCACGCGGTCGCGATGCGTGATCCGTACGGACGATGCCGCCGAGCCCGGCTGCGCCGCATCGCCGCCGTCTTCTGTGTCGACCGGCTGTTCGGCGATGACTTCGGCCGCGGGCTTGTCGGCGCGCAGCCCCAGAAAGCTCGCATGGCGCACCACGCCCTCCGCGGTGAACTCGGCAAAGGCAATTTCGGCCACCAGTTCGGGCTTCACCCAATGGGCACCGCGTGCCTCCGGGCGGGGAACCTTCGCGGCGGGGCGCTCGGCGGCGAGTTGGTCGAGGCGTTCGCGCACCGAAAGCAGCGTCTCCATATTGAAGCCGGTGCCGACCTTGCCGACATAGACGAGTCCCTCCGGCCGGTTCAGCCCGAGCAACAGCGACTTGAACCCGCGCCCCCGCGCACTGGAGGCGGTCCAGCCCAGGATCACGAATTCCTGCCGGCGCGTGCACTTGGCCTTGAGCCAGGCCTTGCTGCGTGTGCCGCGATAGGGCGCGTCGGCACGCTTCGAGACCACGCCCTCGAAGCCTTCGCGGCACATGCTCTCGAACAGCTTCTCGCCCTGACCGATAACGTGTTCGGAGAAGCGGAGGCGGTCATCCGCGCCGACCAGCAGCGCGCGCAACCTTTCCTTCCGGTCGATCTGCGTGAGGGCGGTCAGGTCGGCGCCGCCCTCCGCGAGCAGATCGAAAGCGAAGCAGAGCAACCCCTCGCCCCCGGCGGAGATCGTCTCCTGCAGCGTCGAGAAATCGGGCTTGCCGTCCTTCATCGCAACGATCTCGCCGTCGATCAGCGCCCCGGGCGGCAGCCCGGCTGCGGCCTCGGCGATCCCGGGAAACTTCGCGGTCCAGTCGAGCCCGGAGCGCGTATAGATTTTGGGTCCGCCGCCGCCGGTCGCGATCAGCGCGCGATAGCCGTCATATTTGATCTCGTGGAGCCACTGGTTGCCGGTGGGGACGGTATTGACCAGCGTGGCGAGCTGGGGGGATTGGAAGGACGGCAGCTTTGATGTGCCCGCTTTCTTTCCGCTTTTCTTGGACGCCGCGACCGCTTTCCCTGGCTTGGCGGCGGGCTTGGAGACCTTGTGGGGCTTCTTCCCCTCCGCAATCTCTTGCATCGTGCGGCCGGTGGTGACGCTGGTGAGCCCGGTTTCCACCAGCTCGTCCGTGCCACCGGCATGGCCGTCGTTGATCTTGCGGAGCAGCCAGTTCTCGGCCTTCTCCTTGCCGCGCGGCTTCAGCCGGATCAGCAGCCATTCGCCCTGCATCCGCTCGCCGTGGAGCACGAAATGGAGATGGCCCTTCTCCAGATCCTTGCTGCTCTTCCCCGCAATCGGCTCCCAGGTGCCGCTGTCCCACAGCATCACCGTGCCGCCGCCATATTCGCCCTTGGGGATGGTCCCCTCGAAATCGGCATAGGAGAGCGGATGGTCCTCGGTGCGCACCGCCAGGCGTTTCTCGTCGGGATCGAGGCTGGGCCCGCGCGTCACCGCCCAACTCTTGAGCACGCCGTCCACTTCCAGCCGGAAGTCCCAGTGGAGCCGGGTTGCGTCATGCTTCTGGACGATGAACCGATTGCCGCCCGACTTCGCCACCGTGCCGGCTGGCTCCGCCGTCTTGGCGAAGTCGCGCTTGGCGTTGTAGCGGGCGAGGCTGTCGGCGTCAGGCACGCTTCTTCGCCGCCGGCTTCTTGGGCGCGGCCTTCTTCGCCGGCGCCTTCGCCTTGGGCGCCGCCTTGGTGTCCCCGGTGTTCAGCGATTTCTTCAGCGCCGCCATCAGGTCCACCACGTTCGACCCACGGCTCTCCGGCTTGTCCGGATCCTCCAGGATCTTGGCGCCCTTGGCCTTTTTCTTCTTCTCGATCAGCTCGCGCAGCGCATCGACATAGCGGTCGTGAAAGCCCTTGGGATCGAACTTGCCCGCCTTCTTCTCGATCAGCGTTTGCGCCAGATCGAGCAGCTCGGGATCGGGTTCGCTGTCCGGGATTTCGCGGAAATAGCCCTGTGCCTTCTGCACCTCGTCGGCATAGCGCAGCGTCTCGAGGATCATGCCGCGCCCGCACGGCTTCAGGCTCACCACATATTCGCGGCCGCGCATCGCGAGCTGCCCAAGCCCCACCTTGCGCGCCCGCCGCAGCGCCTCGCGCAGCACGATGAACGCCTCCTCCGCCAAGTCGTCGGCGGGTACGACGAAATAGGGCCGTTCGTAGTAAAGCACGTCGATCTCGTCGGCGTCGACGAACTGGGTCAGCTCCAGCGTCTTCTTCGACTCGAGCTTCACCGCGTCGATCTCGTCCTGCTCGAGCAGGACGTACTCGCCCTTCCCGATCTCGTAACCCTTGACGATCTCGTCGGGTTCGACCGCGCCGACTCCGGGCGCCACCTTTTCATACTTGATCCGCTGGCCGCTCGGTTCGTGGATCTGGTGGAAGGCGATCTGCGCGCCCGAGCGCGTGGCGGTATAGATCTCGACGGGGATCGAGACGAGCGCGAGACGGATCTGCCCCTGCCAATAGGCGCGTGCCGCCATCCGGATACCTCCTCGTTGCGAGGCCGAGTCAATTCGCCAAGGAACGAGTCGTTCCTCGACACCATCCCGGTGTCGGCGTAGAGGTTGCGCGCGATGACCACCGATCCCTTCGAGCTGTTCGACCGCTGGTTTGCCGAGGCCGAGGCCAGCGAAATCAACGATGCCAATGCGATGACGGTGGCGACCGTCGATGCCGATGGCACGCCTTCGGCCCGCATCGTGCTGCTCAAGGAGCATGATCGCGACGGCTTCGTCTTCTATACCAACCGCACCAGCCGCAAGGGCGCGGCACTCGCCGCGCATCCGCGCGCCGCACTGCTGTTCCACTGGAAGTCGCTGCGTCGCCAGATCCGGATCGAAGGCACCGTCGCCCCCGTCGGCGATGCCGAAAGCGATGCGTATTTCGCGACGCGTCCGCGCGATTCGCAGCTGGGCGCCTGGGCCTCGCTCCAGTCACAGACGCTGCCTGAACGCGCCGCGTTCGAAACGCGCTTCGCCGCCTATCAGGCCGAATATGAAGGGCGCGACGTGCCGCGCCCGCCGCACTGGGGCGGGTATCGCGTCACGCCCGAACGCATCGAGTTCTGGACCGATCGCCAGTTCCGCCTGCACGATCGCCACATCTTCACCCGTACCGGCTCAGGCTGGGCCGAAAGCCTGCTCTACCCGTGAGCAACGTCGCGCGTCGCGCCGCGCTCGCCAGCGTGTCGGCCGCCATCCTGCTCGGCGCGCTCAAGGGCTATGCGGCATGGCGCACCGGGTCGGTGGCGGTGCTCGCGTCGCTTGCCGACAGCGTGCTCGACCTGTTCGCCTCGCTCGTCACGCTGGGCGGCGTCCATTGGGCGGCGCAGCCCGCCGACGACGACCATCGCTTCGGCCACGGCAAGGCCGAGGCACTCGCGGCGCTGTTTCAGGTGGGCGTGATCGCTGTCTCCGCCTTCGCGATCCTGCTGCGCGCGGTCCAGCGGATGGTCGAAGGACAGGCGAGCAGCGGCGCCGAATACGGCATCGGCGTCTCGGTGGTCGCGATTGTCGTCACGCTCGCGCTCACGCGCTATCAGCGCTCGGTGGTCCGCCGCACCGGATCGATCGCGATCGCGACCGACAAGGTGCATTACGAATCGGATCTGTTCCTCAACGCCGCCGTCATCGTCGCGTTGGCGTGCGAACAATATGCCGGGTTCCGCGGCGCCGATGCGGTGTTCGGCATCGGCATCGCGCTCTGGCTCTTCTACGGCGCGTGGCGCGGCTCGGTCGACGCGATCGACCAGCTGATGGACCGCGAATGGCCGCTCGAAAAGCGCCAGCGCTTTCTCGAGGTGGCGGCCCAGCATCCCGAGCTGATCGGGCTGCACGACCTGCGCACGCGCACCAGCGGTACGCGCGATTTCGTCCAGTTTCACATCTGGATGGCGCCCGACATGACGATCGCGACCGCGCACGACGTCGTCGAACGGCTCGAGGCAGCGCTGACCGAGGCGTTTCCGGGGACCGAGGTGCTGATCCATATCGATCCCGAGGGCCATGTCGACGAACCCGGCAACCCCTTGACCGAGACCGATCTGCTCAAGGATACCCGCGCATGAAGCTGCCCTTCGCCCAGATCGACGCCTTTGCCGACCGAGCGTTCGCCGGCAATCCGGCGGCGGTGATCCCGCTCGAGGCCTGGCTCGACGATGCCGTGCTTCAGGCGATCGCGGCGGAGAACAACCTTTCCGAAACCGCCTTCTACCTGCCCGATGCGACCGGCGAGGCCGATTTCGAGCTGCGCTGGTTCACCCCCGCGACCGAGGTCGCGCTGTGCGGCCATGCGACGCTGGCGAGCGGGCACCATGTGCTGGCTGCCGATCCAGCGCGCGAATCGGTGCGCTTTCGCACGCGCCGCGCGGGCGTGCTCAGCGTGACGCGGGCTGCGGCCGGCTATGTGCTCGCCCTGCCCGCCTGGGCACCCGCGCCGCGCCCGCTGCCCGCGATCGTCGCCGCGCTCGGCGTGTCGGCGGCAGAGACGCTGTGGCATCCGCATCGCTATGCGCTGGTCGTCGTCGAGGACGAGGCGAGCGTGCTCGCGCTCACGCCCGATTTCCAGGCGCTCACGGCACAGGGTGACGTGCTCACGATCGTCACCGCGCCCGGCGGCGCCAGCGGTGCCGACATCGTCAGCCGCGTCTTCGCCCCCGGTGCCGGCATCGACGAGGATCCCGTCACCGGCTCGGCGCATGCGGTGATGGTCCCCTATTGGGCGCACCGGCTCGGCCGCGCCGACTTCACCGCGTTCCAGGCCAGCCGACGCGGAGGCCGCCTCACCTGCCGCCATGCGGGCGACCGGGTCGTGCTCGGCGGCGCATGCGTGACGGTGATCGAGGGAAGCTTCCACCTCTGATGCACTCGCTCCCGGCGCGGCGGCACCGCAGCCGCCTCGGCGCCGGTCAGGCCGCGACGAGCTCTGCGCGCTCGGTCTCGCGGATCCAGCCGCCGCCCAACACCCGGTCGCCGCCATAAAGCACCGCCGCCTGTCCCGGGGCGACGCCATATTCGGGGGCGTCGAACACGACCCGGTCTCCCTCAAGCCGCGCGGGCACGGGCTTGGCGAGCGACCGCACCTTGGCGGTCATCGGTCCTTGGTAATCGCCACCGATCCAGTTGATTCCCCCGATCCGCGCTGCCGCCACCGCCAGCGCGCGGCGCGGTCCCACCACCACCTGCCGCGTCTCTGCATCGAGCCGCAGCACATAATAGGGTTCGGGCGCGCCGCCGATCTCCAGCCCGCGACGCTGGCCGACGGTAAAGTGGATCAGCCCACGATGCTCGCCCAGCTTGGTGCCGTGCTCGTCGACAATGTCGCCGGCGGTGTCGGCATTAGGACGCAGTTTCTTCACCAGGCGAGCATAGTCGCCGTCGGGAACGAAACAGATGTCCTGGCTGTCGGGCTTGCCCGCGACGGCCAGCCCCAGCTCGGCCGCCAGCGCGCGGACCTGCGGCTTGGGCATGCCGCCCAGCGGGAAGCGCAGGAAGTCGAGCTGCTCAGCCGTGGTCGCGAACAGGAAATAGCTCTGATCGCGCGCCGGATCGGCGGCCCGGTGCAGTTCGGCCCCGCCCGGCCCCCCGATGCGTCGAACATAATGGCCCGTCGCCAGGCAATCCGCCCCCAATTCGCGCGCCAGCTTCAGCAATTCGGTGAATTTCGGCCCCATGTTGCACTTCACGCAAGGAATGGGGGTGCGCCCGGCCAGATATTCATCTGCGAAATCGTCGATCACCGTCTCGCGAAAGCTCGTTTCGTGATCGAACACATAATGCGCGATCCCCAGCCGGTCGCACACCGCGCGCGCGTCGCGAATGTCGCGGCCCGCGCAGCACGAGCCCGCCCGGCCCACCGCCTCGCCATGGTCATAGAGCTGGAGCGTCACGCCGATCGTCTCGGCACCGCTCGCCGCGGCAAGCGCGGCGACGACCGAGGAGTCGACGCCGCCCGACATGGCGACGACGATGCGCCGCCCCGAAAGCGGCTCGGCAAGCTGGAAATCTGCTGGAATCACGCGCGCCCACATAGGCGTTTGGCCGGCCGCGATCCAGAGGGAGCAACGAACGCCGCGCACCGGCCACGATACAGGTACCGGCACCGGGCCCGTACGCTGCGAGCCGCCGGGAAGCGCCGATTCCCCGCATTTTTTCGGATCGGCCTTTTACGCCCCCTTCATTCCCTGCCGCTAAAGCACGCAGTCCCGGTCGCGGGAAAAAGGTGTCGAAGACGTGGATTTGAGTTTCGCCAGGATCGAACGCGGAGTGGCGGTCACCGCCATGCCTACCGAACTGGCGGTCCTGCTGGTGGGGGTGGCCGCACGCCAGGCGGCAAGCCCCACCGCCTGTGCCCAGGCCCGGCTGGCGTTGCGCGCGCCCGCCGAGACGCTGTTGGCACCGGCGCACGGCGCGTTTCACCGCGCGTCGGCGGCGGCTCTAACACATTCGAAACAGGAATGAATCGTGCGTTTACCGAGGCGTTTTAGCCGATCTTCAAGCCCTGGCGACTAAGGTGTGTATCGAAGCGTGAGTGAAGGGGCCCGCCCCGCCCCGGTGAGGTTAGTAGATGATTGAGAACCAGAAGATCCGCCCCGAAAAGGTGATCGGTCCGCTTGGCGAGCCGCTGACGCTCGACACGCTGCCGCCGCCCAATACGACGCGCTGGGTCGTGCGACGCAAGGCCGAGGTCGTCGCCGCCGTCAACGGCGGTCTGCTGACCATCGACGAGGTGTGCGACCGCTATGGCCTCACGGTCGAGGAGTTCGCAAGCTGGCAGCGCGCGATCGATCGATCGGGTATGCCCGGGCTGCGAGTCACGCGCATCCAGCACTATCGCTCGCTCTACGAACGCCAGCAGAAATACTGAACCCCATCCGCGCCGCGCCACCGCCGCGGCGTACCCCCATGCCGTGGACCGCGAACATCCCCGGCTCTCCCACGGCCCGCCTCCCACTCCCCGGGGGCGGGCCGTCTCGTTTGCAGATCCGCAAAAAGTTCCCGCGACAATCCCGTCCTGATTCCGGGAACAAACCCAAGTCGAGAGCGATTTCTCCTGCATCGCCCGGCCCGCCGGGCAAGCAAAGGAGGGACTGTCATGGGTCTGATCATTTGGCTCGTCATCGGCGGCGTCGTCGGCTGGCTGGCAAGCATCATCATGCGCACCGATGCGCAACAGGGCATTTTCCTGAACATTGTCGTCGGCATCGTCGGCGCCTTCATCGGCGGTCTGCTGTTCGGCGGTTCGATCAATGACGGGGCGATCACGGTGACGACCTTCCTCGTCTCGCTGCTCGGTGCCGTGGTCCTGCTGGCGATCGTCAACCTGGTCCGCCGCGGCGCGGTTCGCTGAGGCCGGCGTCCCGTCGGCACGACGCTCCGCGTAAAAAAGGGCTGCCCCGCTGGGGCAGCCCTTTTTCGTCTGTGCCGAGGCGCCCGCCCGTCAGCGCAGCAGGAAACGCACCGTGACATTGGCAGTCAGCGTCAGTTCCCCCGTCGCGACCGGGGTCGACGCATCGGCCTTTGCGGCCTCCATCCGCATCATCGGCATCGGCATCACCGGCGCCGCGCCCTGCTCGCTGATCGACAGGATCCGCGCGACCGACATCCCGGCGGCCCGCGCATAAAGCTCGGCGCGTGCGCGCGCCCGGCTTACCGCGTCAGCTCGTGCGGCGTCGCGCGCCGCTTCGGGATCGACCAGCGTCATCTGCGGCCCGTTGATGTCGTTGGCACCCGCATGGACGAGCGAATCGAGGATCGCCCCGCTCCGCGTCAGGTCGCGGAAACGCACGCGCACCTGGTTCGCGGCGGCATAGCCCGTCAGCACCGGCGGCTGGTTCTGGTCGTAACGATAGCGCGGATTGAGCGCGATGCGCGCGGTCTGAATATCGCGTTCGGCGACACCCGCCTTGCGCAGCGCCGCGATTACCGACGCCATGCGTGCGGCATTGTCACGCATCGCCGCCTCTGCGGTCGCCGCCTCGGTCGTTACCCCGGCCTCGATCACCGCCAGTTCGGGCGCGCGCGTGGTGCTGCCCTCGGCCGCGATTTCCAGCACGGTTCCCTCGACTGCGGCCGGTGCGGGCATTGCGCCCGTCTGAGCCGCAGCCGGTGCCGCAACGGCCAGCGCGGGCACCGCCGCCGCGATCATCAGCGCGCAACCTGATTTGAACGACATGGCGACTTTCCCTCCGTTGATGGACATGCCCCAGCTCTAGCCGCGCGGGCGCAACCGGCGATGAACGGCCGCGTCGGTCACCGTTCAGCATCGCCGGCCGACACCATGTCCGTTCGGGAACCGTAACGTCGCGATGGCTTGCGCGAAATTTCCTTTCGCGGCAAAGCGCCTGCGGGGAAGCAAACGGCCCTTGTGGCCGGTGATTTATTCGGATAACACAGCAAGCCTATGGCACGCCCTTTCGGGGGCGTTTTTGGTTGCGCACGGATCACGAGGGTTGGGGATGTTGGCACGTCAGGATCAGCTCGAATTCACCGGCGACGCGGATCGCGTGGCGAAGCGGCGGCGGCGGCTCCTGGCCGGGATCGGCATCGGCGCCGTCGTCATCATCGGCGCGGTCGTCTTCTACCTGATGAGCAGCAGCAGCAAGGTCACCCCCGTCGCGCCGGCCAAGGGCGCGGCCAAGGGCGTTTCCGACACCCAGATTCCCACCGTCACCGTCGCGGTCCCCGGGGTTCGCCAGATCTCGACGATCATCTCGGGCACCGGCACGCTCGCCGCCAAGCGCGAGATGCCGGTCGGCGTCGCGGGCGAAGGCGGCATGGTGACGCGCGTGCTCGTCGAACCCGGCACCTGGGTCGAGGCGGGGCAGGTGCTCGCCACCGTCGACCGCTCGGTGCAGAGCGAAACCGCCGAATCGCTCGCCGCGCAGATCCGCGTGGCGGAGGCGGATGCCAAGCTCGCCCAGGCCAATCTCGAACGCGCGCAGCGGCTGGTCGCCGGCGGCTTCATTTCCAAGGCCGATATCGATCAGAAGACCGCGACGCGTGACCAGGCGCTTGCCCGCGTCCGCGTCGCCCGCGCCCAGCTTGCCGAAACCCAGGCGCGCAACCGCCGGCTCGACATCCGCGCGCCCGCTGCCGGCCTCGTGCTCACGCGCGGCGTCGAACCGGGCCAGATCGTCAGCTCGGGCTCGGGCGTGCTCTTCCGCATGGCGATGGGCGGGCAGATGGAGCTGCGCGCGCAGCTTGCCGAGGCCGATCTTCAGCGCGTCCGGCCCGGCGACGGCGCCGACGTGACGCCGACGGGAACGACCAAGACCTTCCACGGCACGGTGTGGCAGGTGTCGCCCGTGATCGATCCCCAGTCGCGTCAGGGCATTGCGCGCGTCGAACTCGGCTACAACCCGGCGCTGCGCCCCGGCGGTTTCGCCAGCGTGCGCGTGACAGCGGGCGCGCTGCAGGCGGTGGTGCTACCCCAATCGGCGGTGCAGAGCGACCCGCAGGGCAATTTCGTGTACACGATCAATGCGAAGAACGAGGCCGTCCGCACGCCGATCAAGACCGGCGACGTGTCGGAATCGGGCATCCTCATCACGTCCGGCCTCAAAGGCGACGAGCGCGTGGTGCTGACCGCCGGCGCCTTCCTGTCGCCCGGACAGAAGGTGATCCCGAACCTCCAGAAGACCCGCTGATTCGCGCGAAGGGAACGACCGCATGAGCTTCCGGAACATCTCGGCCTGGGCGATCCGGAATCCGGTGCCGCCCATCGTGCTCTTCCTGTTCCTGACCATCGCCGGGCTCGTCAGCTTCTGGCGGATGGACGTGAACAACGACCCCGACATCGACTTCCCCATCGTGTGGATCTCGATCAGCCAGCCGGGCGCCGCGCCCAGCGAGCTCGAGACGCAGGTGACGCAGAAGGTCGAGTCCGCGGTGCGCAGCCTCCAGGGCATCGACGAGATCAACTCGACGGTGACCGAGGGCAATTCGCAAACGGTCGTCCAGCTCGCGATCGGCACGCCGATCGACCGCGCGGTCGAGGATGTCCGCAGCGCGATCACCCAGATTCGCGGTAACCTGCCCGACGGCATCCTCGAGCCGCAGGTCGGCCGAGTGAACACCAGCGACAACGACATCGCCAGCTTCACCGCGATCGGCACCGACATGACCGTCGAGCAGTTGAGCTGGTATGTCGACAATACCGTGTCGAAGGAACTGCTGTCGGTTCCAGGCATGTCTGCGGTCAACCGCAACGGCGGCGTCAGCCGCGAAATCCGCGTAATCCTCGATCCCGCCAAGGTCCAGGCGATGGGCCTCACCGCGAGCCAGATCAACCAGCAGCTGCGCCAGGTGAACCTCAACGCCGCGGGCGGGCGCGCCGAAATCTCAGGCATCGAACAGACGGTGCGCGTGATCGGCAACGCCAAGGACGCCTATACGCTCGGCCAGACCCAGATCACCACCGGCAACGGCCGCACCGTGCGGCTGGCGGACATCGCCACCGTCAAGGACGCCTATGCCGAGCAGCGCAGCCTGGCCAAGTTCAACGGCCAGCAGGTGATCTCGTTCGACATCCAGCGCGCCAAGGGCGGGTCCGATGTCGAGATTTTCCACCAGGCCGAAAAGAAGCTCAAGGCGCTCGAAAAAACCAACCCCAAGGTCCGCTTCGAGCTGCTCGACAACCACAGCAAATATGCCGAACAACAGTTCCATTCGGCGATCGAGGCGATGATCGAGGGCGCGGTGCTCGCTGTCGTCGTCGTCTTCCTGTTCCTGCGCGACATGCGCGCGACGCTGATCTCGGCGCTGGCGATCCCGCTGTCGGCGATCCCCAGCTTCTGGTTCATGGAAATGATGAACTTCACGCTCAACCAGATGACGCTGCTCGCGCTCAGTCTGGTCGCGGGCGTGCTCGTCGACGACGCGATCGTGGAGATCGAGAACATCGTTCGCCACATGCGCATGGGCAAATCGGCGTATCAGGCGGCGATCGACGCCGCCGACGAAATCGGCGTCGCGGTGCTCGCCACCACCATGTCGATCGTCGCGGTGTTCCTGCCGGTCGGCCTGATGCCGGGCATTTCGGGCCAGTTCTTCAAGAATTTCGGCCTCACCGTTGTCGCTTCGGTGCTGATGTCACTTGCGGTCGCGCGCCTCATCACACCGATGATCGCGGCCTATTTCCTCAAGGCGCACGGCCATGCCACGCATGGCGAAGGCATGCTGATGAACCTTTACATGAAGGTTCTGCGCTGGACGCTGCTCCATCGCTGGTCGGCGGTGCTCGCCTTCACCGTCGCGATGGGCCTCACCTTCTTCATGTTCGCCACCTCGCCGATGACGTTCCAGCCGGCGCAGGACCAAGATTCGGTCGTCGCCACGATCGAGATGGCGCCCGGTACGCGGCTCGCCGATACCGAACGCGTGGTCGATCAGGTCGCACGCATCCTCTCGGCCGAACCGATCGTCACCAACGTCTATGCGCGCAGCAACGTCGGCAGCGGCCGCGTCGTGGCGCAGCTCAACAAGGACCGCAACGAACGCAGCACCCAGTTCGAAAAGCGGATGGCGCCCCGACTGCTCGCCATCCCCGATGCGCGCGTCGGCTTCCGCTCGCAGTTCGGCTGGGGGTCGAGCGGGCGTGACCTGACGATCACGCTCGGCGGCGAGGATCCCAAGGTGCTCGCCGACACCGCCGCCGAACTGGTGCGCCAGATGGCGACGCTCAAGTCGGTGGTCGCGCCGCGGATCAGCGGCGACCTGCAACGGCCCGAAATCGTCATCAGGCCGCGGCTCGACCTTGCCGCCGATCTGGGCGTCACCACCGCGGCGCTCAGCAACGCGATCCGTATCGCGACGCTCGGCGACATCGACCAGAACAGCGCCAAGTTCTCGCTGTCGGACCGCCAGATCCCGATCCGCGTGGCGATCAACGAGGATGCCCGCGCGCGGCTGTCGACGATCCAGAACATGCCCGTTCCCACCCAGACGGGCGCCTCGGTGCCGCTCTCGGTGGTCGCCGACATCGGCTTCGGCGCCGGCCCGACCAAGGTCGAACGCCTCAACCTTCAGCGTCGTCTGGTCGTCGGTGCCGACCTCGCCACCGATCCCGCGACGGGCAAGCCCTATGTCTCGGGCGACGTGATGAAGCAGATCCACGACCTGCCGGTGATGAAGAACCTGCCGCTCGGCGTGTCCGAGATGTCGGTTGGCCAGGCCAAGTGGCAGGCCGAGATGCTCCAGAACTTCTTCATCGCGCTCGCCGCAGGCGTGTTCCTGGTGTTCGCGGTGCTGGTACTGCTCTACCGCCGCTTCATGTCGCCGCTGGTCAACATGGGCTCGCTACTGCTGGCGCCGCTCGGCGGGCTTATCGCGCTCAAGGCGACGGGCAACCCGCTGTCGCTGCCGGTGTTCATCGGCATCCTGATGCTGTTCGGCATTGTCGCCAAGAACTCGATCCTGCTGATCGATTTCGCGCTCGAGGAAATGTACAAGGGCGTGCCCAAGTTCAGCGCCATCCTCGATGCCGGGCACAAGCGCGCCCAGCCGATCGTGATGACCACCGTCGCGATGGTCGCGGGCATGGTCCCCACCGCGCTCTCGCTGTCGGGCGACTCGTCGTGGCGCGCCCCCATGGGCATTGTCGTGATCGGCGGGCTGGCGCTTTCGACGCTGCTCACGTTGCTGATCGTTCCGGCGATCTTCAGCCTGGCGGTCGGGCTCGAACAATGGCTCGGGCCGCGGCTCGCGCGCCGGCTGCTCACCTACAAGCCGGGGGACGATCAGCACACGCTGCCGGCCCCGGGCGATGCGCCGGGCAAGCTGGGTGACGGCCATGGCGGCCCCGGCGTGCTGCCGGCGGAGTGAACTTCCCGCCATTTCGGTTATTGGAGGGCGCGTGACCACAACACGCGCCCTTCATGCATCGGACGCCGTCCCGCCTGGCCTGCGGCGGATGCGGCGCGTCGCCACCGGAATGCTCATCGCGATGGCGGCGACCTTCCTCGCCGCCCGCGCGATCGGGCCGGTCCATCCCGCGATCGGCTTCATCCGCGCCTTTGCCGAGGCGGCGATGGTCGGCGGCCTTGCCGACTGGTTCGCCGTCACTGCGCTGTTCCGCCATCCGCTCCACCTGCCGATCCCGCACACCGCGATCATCCCGCGCAACAAGGATCGCATCGCCGAGACGCTGGCGCTGTTCCTGCGCAACAACTTCCTGGTGCCCGCGGTCGTCGCGCGGCGGATGCAGCGTCTCAACCTCGCCGCCGCCGCCGGGCGCTGGCTCGCCAGCCCGCACCGAAGCGAGGGGCGGATCGGTCGCGGCGCGTCGCGGCTGCTCGCCGACATGCTCGAATCGCTCGATCCCGAACGGCTGGGCGGCATGGCCAAGGCCGCCCTCGCCGCACGGCTGCGCGCGATCGAGGTCGCGCCGCTGATGGGGCAGGCACTCCAGGCCGCGATCGCGCAGGACCGCCATCTGCCGCTGCTCGACGCGATGGTCCGCTGGGCCTCGCACACGCTCGAATCGAACGACCATCTGATCCGCGAGGTCGTCCATTCGCGCGCCGGCTCGATCCTGCGCTGGACCGGGCTCGACGAGACGCTGGCGAGCAAGATCATCGAGGGATTGCAGAAACTGCTCGCCGAAATGGCCGAGGATCCCGCACATCCGCTGCGGCTGCGCGCCGAAGAGGCGCTGGCGGGCTTTGCCCAGCGGCTCCAGGAGGATGCGGCGCTGCGCGAACGGGTCGAGGCGTTCAAGGTCGAGATGCTCGGCAACCCCGCGTTCCAGAACTGGGTCGACGGGCTGTGGGAATCGAGCCGCGCCGCGATGATCCGCCTCGCACGCGAACCCGGCCGCGCAATGGGCGGCAAGCTGGGTGAGGCGATGCGCCAGTTCGGCGAGACGCTTCAGCACGATCCGCGGCTCGCGCACACGATCAACCGCTTCGCCCGCCGCGCCGCGGTCGGCGCCGCGTCGGACTATGGCGACGGCATCGTCCGGCTGGTGTCCGACACGATCCGCGGCTGGGACGCGCACACGATCACCGGCCGCCTCGAAAACGCGGTCGGGCGCGACCTGCAATATATCCGCATCAACGGCACGCTCGTCGGCGGCCTCGTCGGCACCGCGATCCACGCCGCAGACCTACTGCTTTAAGGCAGGCGCCGGGCGCCCATGCCCGCGCGGGCCTGCGGTCAGCCTATGCGTTGCGCCAGTCGAGCAGCGGCCAGCCGCGCCGCCGCGCCAGCGCCGCCAGCGGCCCGTGCGCGTTCACCGCGAATGCCTCGTCGGCCCATTCGAGCAGCGGCGCATCCGAAACATGGTCCGAATAGGCACGCACATGCACGTCGCCGCGCGCCAGCCCCTGCGCCGCCAGCCATTTTTCGACCATACGGAGCTTTGCGGGGCCGTAACAGTTATCCCCGTCGATCAGGGGAAGGACATGACCAGCATCGTTGCGCCGCGCCTGCGTGGCGATCACATCGTCGAAGCCCAGCCGCCTGGCGATCCCGGCGGCGTAATAACCGTGCGAGGCGGTCGCCATCACCAGCCGATAGCCGGCCGCACGATCGGCGGCGATGCGTTCGCGCGCGCCCTCCAGCACGCCGTGCTCGGCCTCGTGCGCGGCAAAGCTCTCCGCCACACGCTCGATCTCTGCCGGGGAGAGCGCGCCGCCCAGCAACAGCCGCTGCGCGGCCTGCTTCAGCTGGCCGCGGCTGCGCAGCCGCAACGCATATCCGCCCGCAACCAGGCCCAGCAGCGGCATCAGTGCGAGTCGCCACGGCGCCCGCCGACGCGCGGCATGCACCAGGAAGCGCGTCCAGGTGGGCGTCGCTGTGATCGTCTTGTCCATGTCATAGATGGCGAGGTGCTGCATTGCGCCATCTAGGACGGTTGCACGGCGGCGCAACAGCGCAGTCCCTTGCCGCGCGCGCACAAATGCCCGAAAGGTGGCGATGATGAGGGGCAGCGCAAATTTCGAACGCATCGACGATGAAGGCGGCGTCACGCTGCGCTTCAGCGGCAATCTGTCGCTTGCCTGCCTGACCGACCTGCCCGAACGGCTGCGGTCCGAGGACGGGGCGATCACGCGGCTCGACGTCGGCGCGGTCGACCGGATCGACACCGTCGGCGCCTGGATTCTCCACCGTTTCGCGCGCGACCACGATGCCGAGATCGTCGGCCTCGGCACCGACGAGCGCCACCTGCTCGAACAGGTCGCCGCCGCCGAACAACCGATCGAACTGCCGCCGCGGCCCGCCGACCCGTTCACGCGGATGCTCGGCGACATTGGCGCGGCGGTCATCACCGCGGGCCAGACCTTTGTCGGCCTGCTCGGGTTCATGGGCGCCACGGTCGCCGCCTTCTGGAACGTCCTGCGTCACCCCAGCCGCTTCCGCTTCAACGCGACGGTGCAGCGGTTCGAGGTGGTCGGCGTTTCGGCGCTCGGCATCATCGGGCTGATGAGCTTTCTCATCGGCATCGTCATCGCGCAGCAGGGCGCGGTTCAGCTTCGCCAGTTCGGCGCAGAAATCTACACGATCAACCTGCTCGGCCGCATCACGCTGCGTGAACTCGGCATCCTGATGACCGCAATCATGGTCGCGGGGCGATCGGGATCGGCCTTTGCCGCGCAGATCGGCACGATGAAGCTTACCGAGGAAATCGACGCGATGCGCACGATCGGCGTGTCGCCGATGGAGGCACTCGTCGTGCCGCGCACGCTCGCGGTGGTGCTGATGCTGCCGCTGCTCGGCTTCTATTCGTCGCTGGTGGCGATCATGGGCGGCGGGCTGCTCTGCTGGATCAGCCTCGGCATCCCGCCGGTCAGCTTCATCCAGCGACTGCACGAGGTGGTGCCGCTCACCGATCTGTGGGTCGGGCTGGTCAAGGCGCCAGTGTTCGGCGTCATCATCGCGCTCGCCGGCTGCTTCCAGGGGATGCAGGTCAAGTCCGACGCCGAACAGGTCGGCCATCGCACCACCACCGCAGTCGTGCAGGCGATCTTCCTCGTCATCGTACTCGATGCCTTCTTCGCGGTGTTCTTCAGCGAGGTGGGCTGGATATGACGGCGACCGGAACGGCCCCTGAAACGCCCCCGGAAACGGTTGTCGACGCGGCGCGTAGCCCCGACGACGATGTGCTGATCCGCGTGCGCGGGCTGCGCAACGGCTTCGGCGAACAGATCGTGCATGACGGGCTCGACCTCGACGTGCGCCGGGGCGAGATCCTCGGCGTGGTCGGCGGCTCGGGCACCGGCAAGTCGGTGCTGATGCGCTCGATCATCGGGTTGCAGATGCCGCTCGCGGGCGAGATCGAGGTGTTCGGCGAGGATACCGTCGGCAAGCTCGCGACCGAGGCGGTCGAGGTGCGCAAGCGCTGGGGCGTGCTGTTCCAGGGCGGCGCGCTGTTCTCGACGCTCACCGTCGCCGAAAATGTTCAGGTGCCGATCAAGGAATTCTATCCCGGTATCGACCCGGTGCTGCTCGAGGAAATTGCCGCCTACAAGGTGGTGATGACCGGCCTGCCCCCCAATGCCGGTCCCAAATACCCGGCCGAGCTGTCGGGCGGCATGCGCAAGCGTGCCGGTCTGGCGCGCGCGCTCGCGCTCGATCCCGAACTGCTGTTCCTCGACGAGCCCACCGCCGGGCTCGACCCGATCGGCGCGGCGGCGTTCGACGAACTAATCGCGTCGCTGCAAAAGACGCTTGGGCTCACCGTGTTCCTGATAACGCACGATCTCGACACGCTCTATGCGATTTGCGACCGCGTCGCGGTGCTCGCCGACCGGCGCGTGATCGCGGTGGGAACGATCGACGAGCTGCTCGCTTCGGATCACCCATGGATCCAGGAATATTTCAACGGACCGCGCGGACGCGCCGCGGTCAGCACCGCGCACGCCGCGCAACCGCGAAAATGAGGCCCTGATGGAAACCCGATCCAACCATGTGCTCGTGGGCGCCGTCGTGCTGATCCTGCTCGGCGTGCTTGCGCTGTTCATCGTATGGCTCGCGCGGCTGGGCGGCGGCAACGAGCGCGAATACGACATTTTCTACAAACAGTCGGTCGACGGGCTCAATCCCGGCTCGGCGGTCACCTTCTCCGGCGTCCCCTCCGGCCAGGTCAAGGAAATCGCCTTCTGGCAGCCCGATCCCAGCCTGGTGCGCGTCCGCATCACCGTGAAGCCCGAAGTGCCGATCCTCGAAGGTACCACCGCGTCGATCCAGGGCAGCTTCACCGGCCCCAGCACGGTCCAGCTCGACGGCGCGATGAAGGGGGCGCCGCCCATCCTGTGCCCGGCGGAAAATCCGCGCGCGGCCTGCCCGCTCGGCGTACCCGTCATCCCCACCAAGCAGGGCGGGCTCGGCGCGCTGCTCAGTTCGGCGCCGAAGCTGCTCGAACGGCTGACGACGCTTACCGAACGCCTCGGCGACCTGCTCGACGACCGCAACCGCAATTCGATCGCGGGCATCCTCGCCAACACCAACCGGCTGACCAAGGCGCTCGCCGATCGCGGCCCCGAAATCGCCGCCACGCTCGCCGAGACGCGCGTGACGATTCAGAAGGCAGGCGTCGCCGCCGAACAGATCGGCCAGCTTGCCCAGAGCACCAATGGCGTCGTCCAGGAGGATCTGCGCCCGACGATCGCCAATCTCAACCGCACGATTACCGCGGCGCGCAGCAGCATGGAAACGCTCGACGCCGCGATCGGCGATGCGCGGCCCGGGCTCCAGGCCTTCTCCAAAAAGACGATTCCGGAGGTCGGCCAACTCGTCCAGGATCTGCGCGACATGTCGCAGGCGCTGTCCTCGGTCGCCGAAAAGATCGATCGCAACGGCGCCGTCGGGCTGATCGGCGGGCCGCGCCTGCCCGACTACAAACCCAGGAAGTGAGAGGCCCGATGAACAAGCTTGCTCTGCTCGCGCCGACGGCGGCGCTCGCGCTCGGCGGGTGCATCTCGCTGGGCGCCAAGCCGCCCAAGTCGCTGCTCACGCTCACCAGTGCCACCAGCGTGCCCGTCGGCCAGCCGCAAAGCTCGGCCAAGGCGGAAACGATCACCATCGCCGTCCCCTGGGTACCCCAGGAGCTGGCGACGGGGCGCATCCCCGTCCATTCGGGCACGGTCGCCGTCGCCTATGTCAAGGACGCGCAATGGGTCGAACAGCCGTCGCGGCTATTCGCGCGGATGCTCGCCGATACCGTTACCGCCCGCACCGGCCGCGTCGTGCTCAGCAACCGCCAGTCGCAGATCGACCCCGGCGCCCAGCTCACCGGCGAGTTGCGCCGCTTCGGCGTCGATGCTGAAACGAGCGAGGCGGTCGTCACCTTCGACGCCGCGCTGATGCGCGGGCCCGAGGCGGTTTTCGAAAAGCAGCGGTTCGAAGCACGGGTCAAGGTCGCGCGGATCGACGCCACCTCGGTCGGCGCCGCGCTCGGCACCGCCGCCAATCAGGTCGCGGTCCAGATCGCCGACTGGGTCGGCCGCTGATCGAGACAGGGGCGGCCATTCGGTCCGCCCCCGTCCCCCGCCGCCCTCTGAAGCCTCGTCGCCATCCACCGCATCCGCACCGCAGGGCTGTCGCCGCATCGCTGATCCCTACGCGCGGCACAGAGCTACCGGCTCGCGACCTAGGCTGAGCACGTCGGCCCGCATGCGGCCTCCCGACCTGGGCTCCGCCGTCCATCGTCCGAGCTACAGGACGTTCGTCGCGGCGGCGATCCCGGCCTCGGCTGCCCCTCGGTGCGCCGCAGCCGAGTGCGGACACCGCCCCCGGCCCCGCCGGGCCCGGCGTTCGCTGTGTTCGGCGTAATCGCGGGAATCGACGCTTCGTGGGCCACCGCGCCGCCGCCACGCTCGCAGCCAGGAGTGCCGACCCGGTCGGCTACCTCAGGGTGCGGGGCACGGCCCGCGCCGACCGCCGCCCGCCGACCGCCCGCCCTGCCCGCAAGACCGACGGCTCTGCCCCCGCGCGAGGCGTCAGCCCCGACGGTTCAGGAGGGCATCCGCCGCACCGGCGGCAGCGCGTTGCAGATGTCGGTGCCGCCCGCCGGCACGGTGAAGAAGGGCGGCTTGCGGTTCTCGCGCTCACGCAGCCAGCTCAGGAACGCGGGCGTATCGGTCGCGCGCACCTGGAAATGCGGGCGTTCGTCCTCGGGCAACTGGCTCGCCAGCCGCGCCGACAGGATGGGGGTGCGCTCGCCGGGGGTTTCATACACACCCATCGCGCCGGTACCGCGCGGCAGGCTCGACAGCCACTGCATCCCCTCGATCACGCGGCCGACGACGGCGATGTTGCGGTCGAGATGGCGCGGTGAATGGCCAATCACCGTGTAGAGTTCGGCGCCGCTGCCCGTGCTCGGTGCCATGTCGCGCGCGACACCCACCATGCCATAGCAATGCGGCAGCCAGCTCGCATTGCCGTCGCCGGCCACCGCCCAGCCGTCGGCAGTATAGCCGACGCGCGCGGCATAGGGGTCGGGCCGCGTAAGCGGGTTCGATGCCGCGATGCCCCGCGTCTCATATTCGGCGGGCGGGTTGGCGATCACCATCGGCGGCAACGGCTTGCGCTCGGTTGCGTCGCCCCATTGCGCGACATAATTGTCCTGGACGCGATAGACGCTGGTGCCATCCCACCAACGCGCGTCGGCGAACTTGCGGATATTGGCGATGTGCGCCGGGGCAAAGCGCGGCGCGAGCCGGATCACCACCTGTCGACCGCCGCGCAGCGTAAACACCAGGATCTCGTCGTCGGGGATTGTGCGCCAGTCGGCATCGACATCGGCCGCTGGCGCGCCCGCGGCAGGTGCGGGCGCCGCCTGCCCCGGCAAGCCGCCGCGCGCGATGACGGCATCGGTGACAAACGGCGCGGCAAGCGCAGCGAGGGCAAGCGCGGACGCCGCGGCGGCGCGCAGGAACATACAAGCGGTCATACCCGTCAGCTTGGCACGCCCGACCCGGCTTGCCTAGCCCGCCGACACAGGGTAGGGCAGCGCGCTTCCAGCGCATGCGGAGCGGTGGCCGAGTGGTCGAAGGCGCTCGCCTGGAAAGTGAGTATACGGCAAAACCGTATCGAGGGTTCGAATCCCTCCCGCTCCGCCAAACCTCTTGATTTGATTGATATTTTTCAATCGCGGCCGTGTTTCCCATACCCCCCCGCCGGGCTGCGTGTCCCGCCGCCACCTCCGCTCTCCCGCTCAGAAATCGGCCCCGAGCGACAGCGCCGGCCCCGATCCCGGGCGTACCTGCCCCGCCACCCGCTGTCGCCAGTCGAGCGCGGCCCGCAGATTCTGCCCGCGCACCGGAATCACCGTGATCAGCGTCGGGCCGACATCCAGCCTTTGCCCGTCGCGCTGCGCCGCGCCCCAGGCACCCACGCCCACCGCCCAGCGGCTGCGCCCGCCCTTGCCGATACCGTGCAGCACGCGCACCGCGCCATCCGCATAGGCTTCGGTTTCGCCGCGATTGAGCACCCCCGCCTGGCCATATCCCTCGACCCGCACCGCTCCCACGCGCTGCTCGCCCCCCGCGATCACGCCCACGCCGGGGCCGCCGGGCTGCCCGGCAAGTCCCATCCTTTGTTCGGCGACCAGCCGTACCGGAAGACGCGTCGGCTGCCATTCCGCCCCCACGGCCAGTTCGCCGCCCCGCCCGACCATCGGCGCATCGACGCGCCCGAACAGCGCGACCCGTGCACGCGACACTGGGCTCCAGGCGATGCGCGCGCCTGCCTGGCTTCCGCCCAGTTGCGCCGCCACCGGTCCGGCGCCGATCCCCGTACCCGGCCGCGCGATGACCCAGCCGCTGACTCGCCAGCGCGGCGCGAGCGGCATCATCCGTTGCGGCGGCGGCGCCTGCTGTCCCACCACCGCCGCAGGAGCGCCAGTCCCCGGCGCGGGCAGCGCCGCCGCGATCGGCACCGTCGCGGACGTTGCCGACGGGACCCAATGCGTCGGGTCGCCCTCCGTGACCGTGCCCTCCGGCAGCGACCACGCGATCATCGGCACCTGGAGCGGTGCGCCGTGCCCTGCGCCGGCCGCAATCGCCCCGCGCGCGCCGGTTCGCACCGGTACGGCAACGGGAACAGGCACCAGCCGCAATCCCGCCAGAAGCGGCGTCAGATCGAGCCCGCACGACGCCGGCGCCGGTTCCGGTGCCGCCGGGGGGACCGGTGGGGCCGCCGAC